>JAAYTF010000186.1 GCA_012518125.1 Bacilli bacterium
TGCAATCAAAGAGATTATCAAAACCATTGAACAGAGGGATGAAAACGGAAACCGCCAGAGCGGTGTTATTTGGCATACCCAAGGTTCCGGTAAGTCGCTCACAATGGTGATGCTGTCAAGGTATATTCTCTCCGAACTGCACGAATACAATCCAAAAGTCGTCGTTGTAACGGACCGGGTAGAACTGGACAAACAAATTCACAAGACATTCAATCATACAAGGCTAAAAGCTGCGAGGGCAAATTCAGGCAGTCACTTGGTGGAATTAATTAATGATGGGAACACGGATATTGTCACCACATTAGTCCATAAGTTTGATACGGCATCCGCCAAACAAAAGCCGGTTGAATCGAGAGATGTTTTTCTATTGGTGGATGAGTCTCATCGGACGCAATATGGTGAATTGCACCTTAAAATGAAAAAGGTCTTTCCGAACGCTTGTTACCTGGGCTTTACAGGAACGCCTTTAATGAAGAAAGAAAAAAACACCATGATAAAGTTCGGAAAGCTCATTCACAAGTATACAATTGCTGACGGGGTGCGAGATAAGACCATTGTGCCTCTCTTGTATGAAGGGAAAATGGTTGAACAATCAGTGAATAAAAAAGCGATTGACCATCGTTTGCGAATGATTACGAGAAATTTGAATGAGAAACAACGAGAAGAAGTGATGCGACGATGGAGCAAATACGAAAAGCTCGCTTCCTCCGTGCAGCGGATCTATTTGATTGCGGAGGACATCAATAGGCACTTTGTCGACAATTATAAGACCAAAGGTTCGCAGTTCAAAGCGATGTTAGCCACTAACAGCAAGATTGAAGCCATCCGTTATTTGGAGGCTTTTGAAGAACTTGGTGATTTGAATTGTGCGGTTGTCATTTCGCCGCCTGACCAAAGAGAAGGACATGACGTGGTGGACGAGGAATCGAAAGATAAGGTCCAGCGATTTTGGAAGAAGATGATGGAGCGTTACGGAACACCTGAAAAGTATGAAGATGCCGTAAAGGATGAGTTTGTCAATGGGGATGAACTGGACCTATTAATCGTGGTTGATAAATTATTGACAGGTTTTGACGCCCCTCGGGCAACGGTGCTCTATGTCGATAAACCGATGAAGGAACACACGCTCCTTCAAGCCATTGCCCGTGTCAACCGTCTCCATGAGGGAAAAGATTACGGGTTAATTGTCGACTACCGCGGATTATTGGAAAAATTGGATGAAGCCATGCAGATGTATTCCGGTGCAGGACTGGAAAACTTCGACCCGGAAGACTTGAAAGGTGCAATCTATGATGTCATTAGTATTGTCGGTTCGCTTCGTCAACATTACTCAGATTTGTGGCAAATTTTTTCACCAGTCAAGAATAAAAATGATCGAGAAGCCATCGAAGTGTGGCTGGAGGACGATGAACGACGGGAAAACTTCTACAATGTATTAAGCAAATTTGGCCGCCATCTCGGCATAGCTTTGGAATCAGAAAGAATTTATGATGCCCTGCCTGATGAGGAACTGGAAAAGTATAAAAAGGATTTCAAGTTCTTCCAAGATGTGCGGAGAGCTGTAAAAATACGCTATTCTGATACAATTGACCATAAAGAATATGAAGCAAAAATGCAGAAGTTGATGGATAACTACATTGCTGCAGAGGAAGTTGTCCGAATCACAAACCCGATTGATATTCTCAATGTAAAGGCTTTTGAAGAAGAGATCGAACGGCTCGGTTCCAAACGGGCAAAAGCGGATGCCATCCGGACCCGGCTGACGAAGAGCATCAGTGCTAAGTGGGATGAGAATCCAGCCTATTACAAAAAGTTTTCCGAACGTATTCAAGAGGTTATCAAGGAATATAAAGAAAAACGGATTTCTGAAGCGGATTATTTAAACCGTATGAAGGAAATCATGAGGGACTATCAGAGCGGAAAAACGGCTGAAGATTATCCTACCGTCATCAAGGAAAATTACAATGCTCAAGCGTTCTATGGGGTGACAAAAGACATTTTAAGTGAAACAAAAGAGACCGCAGGGGACTATGATGTGAATACGTTAGGCGATTTAGCGTTGAAAATGGATGAAATCATCAGGAAACATCAAAAAGTTGACTGGCACGACAATTTGGAAATTCATAACCGGATTGCTCAAGATTTAGATGACCTCCTTTTTGATTTTAAAGACAAATATGAATGGGATCTTGATTTGGATACGATTGACAAAATCATTGAACAAATCAAAACGGTTGCGTTGAGACGATATTAAGGCGGGAAACTGCATGGAAAAACATCAAGTTGAATACGCCAATAAGATCATTGGTTTTGTCGTTAAGCGTAAAAATGTGAAAAATGTTAACCTCAATATCAAACCGGATATGACGATCGAGGTTACAGCAAACGACAAAGTGCCATTGGAGTTTATTTTCGAGTTTGTAAAATCAAAGGGCTCGTGGATTCTTAAACATGTGGGACATTTTAAAGAAGTCCAGCCTTTAACGCAAAGCGAAAAAGAATACGTAAGTGGAGAGACCTTCAAATATCTCGGCAAGCAATACCGCTTGCGAGTGCGGGAGGCCATTGACGAAGAGGTCGTCAAATACTTTCGGGGATTCATCTATTTGTATGTGAAGGATTTGGAAAACCGGAGCCGGAAAGCCAAATTATTGGATGAGTGGTATCGAAAAAAGGCTCATATCAATTTTAATGAGTCTCTTGAAAGAATGTACCCTTTGGTGCGGAAATACGGTGTAGAGAAGCCGAAAATCGGCATTCGATCAATGAAAGCACGGTGGGGTTCTGCACTGACAGAAAAAAACACAATCCTATTAAATACTGAACTGATCAAAGCCCCAAAATATTGCATCGACTACGTGGTGCTCCACGAGCTGATTCATTTTAAATATAACGACCACAGTGACAGCTTTTATCAAATGCTTTACACGCTGATGCCTGACTGGGAAAAACGGAAAGCGATATTGGATGAAGAAGTAGTGAGGGATTTATAAAAGATTTTCAATCTGTTCGTCTTCGACAACCCGAATGTCGACTGGCATTAAGCGGACCATCTTTCGGTAGTGGTGATATTGGCAACATTTCCAACGACCGGACAAATCCAGCAATTTCCCATGTGCGCTTTATGCAGGTGGCGCATTTTTGCCAAACCCGGGTCCTTGACAAAATCGGAATCGCCGCGTGGTGCAATGGTTTGCTATGGAGGTCGCCGACTAAACAACCGTTCCGTACTCCATCGATGGGAACACTGTCGCACTTTCATGTATGACCAGAAGCATCATTGCGGAACAAATTTAATAAAACCAGTCAACAACCATAAATTCGATGGAACCCGAAATGGATGACGAAAAAGCCATATAACCCCAAGCAACCACTTTTTGAGCGGGGTTGTATGGCTTTCTTTGTTTTCAGTGCATTTAAACGATTAGTTCCTGAACGCCCAGTCTTGAAAAATTTGAATCTCACGTGTCCAGAACGTAATTTCGGTTACGTGCCGATTACACGTTCAAGTATCCGCCATCGACGACGATTAGCGACCCGTTCATGAAGGACGCTTTGTCGGATAACAGGAACGTGACGACTTCGGCGATTTCTTTCAGTTGATCAACCTCCATCCAATCGGACGGTTGAGGGAACCGAAAGAAATCGCCGAA
>JAAYTF010000007.1 GCA_012518125.1 Bacilli bacterium
ATTTTCCCGTTAATCTTTTGTTTCTCGGTCCGGATGAAACAACTAAAAATATTTTCAAACGAATAGCCGGTTCGCCCGGCTATTCGTTATATCGTAAGTTAGACGCCTTGTTATTTACGCTTATCGAGAGGGACGAATTCACGTAGTTGCGGTCCGACGTATTTCGCACGTGGTCGAATGAGACGGTTGTCGTCGTATTGTTCTAAAATATGCGCCAACCATCCTGACATACGGCTTACCGCAAAGATCGGCGTGAACAAGTCATGGTCGATTCCTAAACTATGATATACGGAAGCGGAATAAAAATCAACGTTTGCAGGCAAGCCTTTTTCTTTCTTGATATATTCTTCAATTTTTTCGGACATTTCAAACCATTTTTCTTCGCCGCGCAATTTTGTCAATTGTCTTGACATTTCTTTCAAATGTTTCGCACGTGGGTCGCCTTTGCGATATACACGGTGTCCCATGCCCATGATCTTTTCTTTGTTTTCCAATTTCTTCTGGACATACGGGATGGCATTTTCAACTTCGCCAATTTCCAGCAACATTTTCATCACTTGTTCGTTCGCTCCACCGTGCAATGGCCCTTTCAACGCGGAAATAGCGGATACAATCCCGGAATAAACGTCCGACAATGTTGCAACACATACGCGAGCTGTGAATGTGGAAGCGTTCAATTCATGGTCCGCATGAAGCACTAACGCTTTGTCAATCGCTTCGACTTCGACCGGGTCCCCTTCTCTGCCGTTCAACATGTAAATGAAGTTTTCAGCAAACGTCAAATCTTTGCGTGGCTTCACCGGCTCCAAACCTTTACGGATGCGGGCGAAAGCCGTTACAATCGTTGCGACGCGCGCTTGCAAGCGGATCGCTTTTCTTCTGTTCGCTTCTTTGTCCATGACTTCGGCTTCTTCATCGTAAAGTCCGAGCAATGAAACTGCCGTGCGCAATGCCGCCATTGGATGGACGGATTTCAAGTCGTAAGATTTTAAATGATCGATGACTGGTTCAGGCACTTCCATATTGTTTGCCAATTGAGAGCGAAGTTCTTCCAACTGCTCTTTGTTCGGAAGTTCGCGATTCCACAACAAGTAGATGACTTCTTCGAATGAACAGTTTTCTGCTAGATCATCTATCGTGTAGCCTACGTATGCAAGTTGGTCATCAATGATGGAGCTGATGGACGATTCCGCAGCGATAACCCCTTCAAGTCCCTTTGTTGCTGTCATATCTTATCTCTCCTTTTTCAAAATAAAATCTTACTGCATCGATTAAATAAATTTCTCTATATGTATCTATAACCGTATTATAAAGGATTTTGACAATAAAGTGAATTGAAAGCTATCTAACTTGAAACAATTTGGACAAAATTTCATTTTCATTCAACTTTTGTTTACGTCGCGTGTTCAACCTTCTAAAACACGTTTGAGGGGCATATATTGAAACAAACCGGGCAATGATGAAGGAGCATTTTATGGACAAGTTGCATAAAGAACGACTGCAGAGGTTTCTCATCGTTTCCATCAGTATATTGGCGATTCTGTTTTCGTCGGTTTTCGTCTCCCTCTACGCTTATCCGTTCATCATCGCATTATTGATCAGCATGCTTTTGAACCCAATCGTTTCCATCATGGAACAAAAATGGAAAATACATCGAGGGGCAGCCACGATCATCGTCATTTTCGGCTTCTTTGCCGCAAACGTCATGTTCGCTTACATCCTTTTGAAACGTTTCATTCATGAATTGACATTGTTGGCAAAACATTTACCGGCATACTTAAAAAACATTTATGATTTGCTTTATGACTTGGAGACGAGATACGCCCCGGCGCTGAAGCAATGGTTCAACCGCTTCGGTCAATGGGAGGCTGAAGGGGAGCTTTCCGAAATGGCCGTTCAAAAATTGCGGGAATATTTGACGATGTTCGTTGAAAAGAGCGTCGTGTTCATGTCGCAATCGATCTCGTCGTTCACCTATACCATGATCGTTTTATGTTTCATCATGTTGGCGGCGTATTTTATGACGAAAGATTATCCGAATATGAAGTCGTTATTTGCGCGTTTTATCCCTGAGCGCGTCAAATTGTTCTTTGCTCGGGTCCTAAAACATTTCAAACAATCGTTCGTCGCCGTCATCAAAGCGCAGCTTTCCATCGCATTTCTCACAGCGATCCTATCCTTTATCGGACTTCGTTTCTTTAAAGTTGAACATTCACTCGTCATCAGCGCGGCACTATTTTTCGTCGATCTCATCCCTTATGTCGGCATCGGAATCGTCTTTCTTCCTTGGCTCCTTTACAGTTTTTTTCAAAAACAATACGTGTTTACGGTCGAACTTTCATTGTTGTATGGCATGTTGGTCATCATCCGGCAAATAATAGAGCCGAGGCTTTTGGCAAAAAACCTCGGCATCCATCCGCTCGCTACGATCATCATCTTATTTTTGAGCATCGAATTTTTCGGTGCGTTCGGCGTTTTTTTGACCCCGCTCATATTAATTGTCATAAGCAGTTTATATCATGCAAAAGTGATTCAGCTCATCAGCCGCTATATTAAGGACGGGGTGATTTGATGTCACCACCTGCGGAAAATGATCGAACCGTTGTCGATCTTGCGTTTGATGATATATTTCAGCCATTTTTTAAACGGTGGTCGAGTCAATGGAAAGACGATGAGAAAACCGAGTGCATCCGTAAAAAAACCTGGAGTGATCAAAAGCACCGCGCCAATGAGGATCAAAATGCCGTCAAGCAATTCCTCCGCCGGAAACTCCATTCGTTCCATGGCCATTTGCGCCCGCCTTAACGTTTCCAGCCCTTCGTGCCGCACGATCAACGACCCGAGCACGGCTGTCAAAACGATAAGGCCCAAAACGGACCAAACGCCGATTTCGCCGCCGGCCCAAATGAAAATCGCGATTTCAATCGCCGGAACAATGAGCAGCAATAACATGAATACCAATAACAATTCGTTTCACCTTCTACATTTTATTTACAAAACACTTGCATAACCTTGGTGGATGTTTCCTGTGCCGGCATCAATCGTGATGTATTCCCCGTCTTGTATTTTGGCCAAATCTTCCACGCCGACGATGACGGGAACGCCCAGACTCAACCCAATGACCGCAGCATGGGAAGTGATGCCGCCTTCTTTCGCAACGATTCCCCCCGCCTTGCGGATGGCTGGGATCATGTCTTTATCCGTCGCAATTGTCACGAGGATATCCCCTTCCTGCACGCGGCGATTCGCCTCATCGGCATCTTTTACGACTACCGCTTTTCCGTATGCGTAATGCCTGCCGATCCCGGTACCTTTTGTGATGACGTTGCCAATGACGTGGACTTTCAACATATTCGTTGTACCGCTGATTCCGACTGGAACGCCAGCTGTAATGATCACTTTTTGCCCGCGTTCAATGAGGTTTGTTTCCAATCCTTTGTTCACCGCAATATCAAGCAGTTCGTCCGTCGATTCCGCCGGTTCGGTAATCGTCGGATAGACACCCCATACGAGCGTCAAACGGCGCATCACTTCTTCCGAAAACGTGATGGCGATGATCGGCACTTTCGGACGGTATTTGGCCACCATGCGCGCCGAGTGGCCGCTTTCTGTCGGGGTGATGATGGCGCTGACGTCCAAGTTGTTTGCCACGTTGGAAACGGATTGGCTGATGGCATCGGTGATCGTCACCTCTTTCAGTTCGCTCTGTCTGCGGAACATTGCCTCGCGGTCGATTGCCGGTTCCGTTTTTAACGCGATGACGTTCATCATTTTGACCGCTTCGACCGGATATTTTCCCGCTGCCGTTTCACCGGAAAGCATGATTGCATCGGTTCCATCGAGAATGGCGTTTGCCACGTCGCTCGCTTCCGCACGGGTCGGTCTCGGTTCATGCTGCATCGAATCGAGCATCTGCGTTGCGGTAATTACCGGTTTTCCTTTCAAATTGCATTTCCGGATCAGTTCCTTTTGCACGAGCGGCACTTCTTCCGGAGGAATTTCTACTCCTAAATCGCCGCGGGCGACCATGATGCCGTAACTTGCTTCCAAAATTTTATCGAATTGTTCGACCCCTTGACGGTTTTCGATTTTGGATATGATTTGAATCTCCTCGCCACCGTGTTCATCCAACAGTTTCCGGATGGAAAGGACCGCTTGTTGGTCTTGGACGAAAGAAGCTGCAATGAAATCGACGCCTTGTTCGATGCCGAACAAAATATCTTGTTTGTCTTTTTCGGTGACAGCCGGCAATTTCAAATGGACATCCGGTACGTTGACGCCTTTTTTGTCTTTTACGATGCCGGAATTCAACACTTTCGTTTTGATTTCCCGCTTGTTCGTATCGACATCCAGCACCTTCAGTTGAATCAAGCCGTCGTCGATCGAAATGATCGTGCCTTCTTTTACATCGTAAATGAGCCCTTCATACGTAATCGAGAACCGTTCAGCCGTCCCCAATACGTCATCCATCGCAATGTAGACGATGCTGTCTTTTTCCAGTTTCGCTTGGCCGCCTTTGAATTTCCGCGTCCGGATTTCCGGTCCCTGTAAATCGAGCAGGATCGACACCGGCACCCCTAGTTCATTCGCCACTTGACGAATGTTTTTAATCCGTTTTTCATGTTCTTTATAATCTCCGTGCGAAAAGTTGAGCCGCGCCACATCCATGCCGTTTTCAATCAATTGGCGCAAAATGTCTTTCGATTCCGAAGCGGGGCCGATCGTACAAACGATTTTTGTTTTCCGCACTAAACCATCCCTCCAAACGTTAATAAGATAATGCTTTTGACAGTTCGTACATTTTTTCATCGATGGTGCTCTTTTTCGAAAGCAAGTCGTCGATCGGTTGGGCGGTGAGTTCATTGTTTCGGTAACCGACGATGAGGCCGCTTTTTCCTTGCAATAACAGTTCGACGGCTTTTCCGCCCAGCGTGCTCGCCAGTACCCTGTCTCGCGCTGAAGGGGAACCTCCCCGTTGAATGTGCCCTAAGACCGTCACCCTCGTTTCATACGACGTCGCTTCTTGAATCTTCTTTCCGTATTCGATGCCGTCGCCGACACCTTCCGCTAATAATATGATACTATGTTTTTTGCCGCGTGCACGAGCCTTTTTCAACCGTTCGACGACGTTTGAAAACGGCTCTTCCTTTTCGGGGATGATGATGCTTTCCGCACCAGCCGCGATTCCCGCATAGAGCGCCAAATCCCCGGCATCACGTCCCATCACCTCGACGACATACGTCCGTTCATGGGATGTGGCCGTATCTCTGATTTTATCGATTGCTTCAATTGCCGTATTTAAAGCGGTGTCGAAGCCGATCGTATAATCGATGCCGTAAATATCGTTGTCGATCGTTGCCGGCACACCGATGCATTTGATTCCGTACGTTGTGAGTGCTTGTGCACCGCGGATGCTTCCATCACCACCGATGACGACAAGTTTGTCGATCCCGTATTTTTCGAGCTGCCTTGCCGCTTCTTTTTGTCCTTTTTCCGTACGGAACCTTTCGCTGCGGGCCGTATACAGGATCGTTCCGCCGCGATGGATGATGTCGCCGACGGAACCGACTTCCATCTTTTTCATCGTTCCGTTGATCAAACCTTCGTAGCCGTAATAAATCCCATACACTTCTGCCCCGTGAAAAATACCTTTGCGCACGACGGCCCGGATGGCCGCGTTCATGCCAGGTGCATCGCCGCCGCTAGTCAATACCCCTATTTTCTCCATAACCACACCTCATTATGAACGTAATAACATGTCAAATTGGCGATTTTTCAAGCATATAAGCTATCCTATTGACGAAATCATCCATACTGTTTCACTAAATGACGAAAAGGTTGACATCTGTCAACCTTTCCTCAAACCATCTTACAACTCCAAATATTTGCCGATGTTTTTATACTTTTCCCAACGTTGTTCAAGCAGCTGTTCCGGTGTGAAATTTGCGAAATGTAAAAGCGACTTGACTAACACTTGATCGATGTTTTTCGCCTGTTCTTCCACGTTGCGATGTGCGCCGCCCAAAGGCTCGGGGATGATTTCATCGATGATCCCCAATTCTTTTAAATCTTGCGCCGTGATGCGCATCGATTCCGCCGCTTTTTCCGCGAGAGACGCATCTTTCCACAAAATCGATGCGGCACCTTCCGGAGAAATGACGGAATATGTAGCGTTCTCCAACATATGTATGTGGTCGCCGATTCCCAAAGCCAACGCGCCTCCACTTCCGCCTTCTCCAATCACAATGGAAATGATCGGCACTTTCAAGCCAGACATTTCTTTTAAATTGTAAGCGATCGCCTCGCTTTGGCCGCGCTCTTCCGCCTCTTTACCCGGTTCAGCGCCTTTCGTGTCGATGAACGTAATGATCGGGCGCCGGAATTTTTCCGACAATTTCATATGACGGATCGCTTTCCGATAGCCTTCCGGATGCGGCATGCCGAAGTTGCGTGCAATGTTTTCTTTCGTGTTTTTTCCCCGTTGGTGGCCAATGACAGTCACCGGGTTGTTATGGTAAAATCCGACGCCGGCGACAATGGCGCCATCATCACCGTAATAGCGGTCGCCATGGAATTCGACGAAATCGTCGATCAACAAATGGATGTAATCGAGCGTTGTCGGACGTTCTTGATGTCGGGCGATTTGCACACGGTTCCATGGCGTCAAATTCGAATAAATGTCTTTTTCCAAACGCGCCAGCCGCTTTTCCAACGTTTTGATTTCTTCTTGCAAATTTATGTTGCTTTCCATGGAAATTTTCCGCAACTCATTGATTTTTTCGCGCAAATGATAAATTGGTTTTTCGAATTCCAAAATGTGTTTCAATCTTGCTCCCCTCCTTCAAGGGAGAAAAACGGCGTCTGTTCGCTCGTGAATGTTCGCTGATGCATTTTTAACAGATTGACGAGCAGCGGTTTAATGTCATGGCGATGGACGATCCGGTCGAGTTGTCCGTGTTTCAATAAAAATTCCGCCGTTTGGAAATCTTTCGGGAGTTTCTCCCTCGTCGTTTGCTCGATGACGCGGCGGCCGGCAAAGCCGATGAGCGCCCCCGGTTCAGCAAAATTATAATCGCCGAGCGAGGCGAAACTCGCCGTCACACCGCCTGTCGTCGGATGGGTCATGATCGAAATCATAAACCCGCCTTCATCGGAAAAACGTTTGATCGCCATCGACGTTTTCGCCATTTGCATCAGACTGAGGACGCCTTCCTGCATGCGGGCACCGCCCGATGCGGTAAAGATGATGAAAGGGATGTTCAATTCACGCGCCCGTTCAATCGCCCGCGCAATTTTTTCGCCGACGACCGATCCCATGCTGCCCATGCGGAAGCGTGAATCCATCACAGCAAATGCCGTTTCATATCCTTCAATCGTACCTTTTCCGGTGACGACCGCTTCTTTCAATTTCGTCTTTTCCTGGTCTTTTTTTACCTTTTCCAAATAATCCGGAAAATTAAGCGGGTTCGTCGTTTCTAAATTCGCGTCCCACTCCTCAAAGCTTCCTTCATCGAATAAGCTGTTGATTCGTTTCCAGGCACGCATATGGTGATGATAATCACAATTCGGACATACGAATAGATTTTTTTCCATTTCTTTCCGATAATATATTTCATTGCATCGTTCGCATTTTGTCATCAACCCTGCCGGTACATTATCATTCGTTTGCCATTCTTCCGACATCCCTTTTTGTCTGTCACGGGAGAAAATTTTTTTCAACAAGGTTCTTTCCCTCCTTTTTACGAAAAACCCTGTTCGATCGCTGACGAGGACTATGTAAATTGGTCGCTTGCAATTATCATCCCAAGTTCAATCATACTTTAATTGACTTTTTATTTCTACTAAAAATTGAAAAAAAGAGCGATTTTCTTTTCGTTTAGAAAATCGCTCCCGGACGTATCATCCACTAGTTTGTCGTTATTTTAACTGACTTAAACGCCGCGTTTTTTCAGCGACTTCTTCAGGGTCGACCTGAATGCGGGCGACTCCCGTATCGATTGCCGCTTTCGCTACCCGTTTAGCGACTTCCGGCGCGACACGAGGGTCGAACGGAGCCGGAATGACGTAATCTTCGTGCAACTCGTCTTCAGAAATCAGTGAAGCGATCGCTTCGACAGCCGCCATTTTCATTTGTTCATTGATGCGCGTTGCGCGAACGTCCAACGCGCCGCGGAACACTCCAGGGAAAGCAAGTACGTTATTGACCTGGTTCGGATAATCGGAACGGCCGGTGCCGATGACGCGTACACCTGCGGCTTTGGCGTCTTCCGGCATGATTTCCGGTTCTGGGTTTGCCATCGCAAAGACGATCGGATCATCCGCCATCTTGTTCACCATGTCGACCGTCAATGCACCGCCGACGGAGACGCCGATGAACACGTCCGCGCCATCGATGACGTCCTCCAATTGCCCTTTTAGGCGCTTTGGATTCGTTTTGCGCGCGACGACCTCTTTGACGCTGTTCATGCCGTACGTCCGGCCTTCATAAATCGCGCCGCGCGAGTCGCACATGATGATTTCCGGAACGCCGAAGTTTTCCAACAATTTAATGATTGCCATTCCTGCAGCACCGGCACCGTTGGCAACGACTTTTATCTCTTTGAACGATTTTCCAACGAGTTTCAATGCGTTCATGAGGCCGGCAACGGTGACGATCGCCGTACCGTGTTGGTCGTCATGGAAAATAGGGATACGCGTCTCGCGCTTCAAACGTTCTTCAATGATGAAACAATTCGGCGCAGCAATATCCTCCAAGTTGATGCCGCCAAAAGTCGGCTCCAAAAGTTTTACCGTATTTACAATTTCATCAATATCGTTCGTGCGAAGACAAATCGGAAACGCATCGACCCCGGCAAACGCCTTGAACAACACGGCTTTCCCTTCCATGACAGGGAGCGCCGCTTCCGGTCCGATGTCGCCAAGCCCTAAGACGGCGGAACCGTCGCTTACGACTGCGACCATATTGCCTTTCATCGTATATTCATAAGCACGGCGAGGGTTTGCGTGAATTTCTTTGCACGGTTCGGCAACCCCCGGTGAATAAGCGAGGCTCAAGTCTTTTGCGTTCCGTAAAGGGACTTTTGGTTTGATGGCGATTTTGCCTTCGTTTACCCGATGCATATGCAACGCTTCATCTCTCAAGTTTGACATACGACTTCCGATCTCCTTTTCTTTATAGTAACTCTATTACGCATCTCGTTCACAATGGTAGAAACTTAATATCACTATTATAAATAAAATTTTACGGTAGTAAAGCATTTCAAATTTTATTTTACAAAAATTTCAATTTATCAATCTTTTGAAATGAATTTTAGTTTTACGTTTAATCATATAATGTTTATCGTTTGAAGACAACATTTTCATCTCCAAAATGACGTTTCAATCGTTTGCTCGAAGAATCATTATATTGTATGGCGTATTTTTCACTCAACTTATATGCCTTTTTTGTCGGTTCGTCATACACGATCACCTTCTGGCCGCCAGGAAATTGCCGGGCGACTTCGGCAATCATTTCAAGCGCTTCGCGGTAGTCAAGATTTAATTCTTTTTGCAGGCGTACGTAGACAATCCCTTCATTTTTCGTTCCGATTTCATCCAAACTGGTTGGCGCGATGTCGTTTATGATCAACTGTTTTTCATCGTTGCGGACGGAAACTTTTCCTTCGATGAAATAGAGCTCCCCTTCTTCCAGCACTGGACCCGCTTTGCGGAAAACATTCGGGAACATGACGGATTCCAATTCATCCGTTTCATCGGAAAATGATAGAAACGCCATCCGGTCGCCGCGTTTTGTGCGAATTTTGTTGATGCGGTTTAAATAAGCGACAAGCTTCACTTGCGCATGTTCGTTCAATTGTTTCAACTGCGCGATTGACACAAAACCGTCGATTGAAAGCGGCACGCGTTTTTCTTTCAACGGATGGTTCGAAATGTACGTCAACAACAATTCCTTCTCGTCACTCAATTTTTTCATCAACGGGAAATCTTCCATATCCACGTAACTCGGTCGCATATCCAACGAATCTTTGAACAACGCCCCTTCACCATAACCGCCGAACAGCTCCGCGCGTTCCAACGCCGGGGTGACCGAAGCCAACAGGCTCGCCCGGTTCTCGTACGTTTCGTCGAAAGCGCCGGCTAAAATCAACGTTTCAAGCGCGTTTCGTTTAATTTTCACCCGGAGCGCAAAGTCGAACAAATCCCGAAACGGCTTTTCCCTCCTTGCTTCGACGATCGCATTTGCGGTTTCATAGCCGATTCCCTTGATCGCCAAAAGCCCCATGCGGATCGCATCCCCTTCGACCGTGTAATACGCATAACTGCGATTGATCGAAGGAGGCAAAATGGCAATGCCGAATTCATTTGCATCGCGGATGTAGCTGAGCCGCTTACTGCCATCTTCCCCGATCGATGAACTTAACAGTTGGGCGAAAAAATAAGTCGGATAGTTCACTTTCAAGTATGCCAACATATAGGCAATTTTACTGTAGGCGACCGAATGGCTTTTATTGAACCCGTAATTGGCAAATGTGACGATCCAGCTGAACAACTTTTCGGCGACATGCTTCGGATAACCGTTGTCCAAACACCCTTTGATGAACCGTTCGCGCTGCGCTTCCATTTCGCGTTTGTCCTTTTTGCTGATTGCGCGGCGGAGCAAATCCGCTTCACCGAGCGAAAACGAAGCAAATTTGTTTGCGATTTGCATGATTTGCTCCTGGTAAATCAAGACGCCGTACGTCTCTTTTAATATCGGCTCCAAATCGGGGTGTAAATACGTCACTTTTTCAATGCCGTGTTTCCGCTTCGTATAGGTGGCAATATGTTCCATCGGGCCGGGACGATACAGCGCATTTAACGCGATGAGATCATCCAAGGTCGAAGGCTTCACTTTCATCAACATTTGCCGCATGCCGGCCGATTCGAATTGGAAAACGCCGTTCGTTTGACCTCTTGCCAGCATCTTGAACGTCTTCGGATCGTTTTCCGGAATGTCTTCCAACGAAAATTTGTCGTCGACATGTTGTTGAATCGATTTGACAATCCGTTCGAGCAGCGTCAAATTTTTTAATCCGAGAATGTCCATTTTCAACAAGCCGATTTTTTCCAGTTCGTTCATCGCATATTGTGTCAGATACGTCCCTTGCGTCCCTTTTGTGAGCGGCACGTCATCGATGAGCGGCCTTTTGCCGATGACGATCCCCGCAGCGTGCGTTGAAATATGACGCGGCAAACCTTCCAATTTGATGGCGATGGAAAACAAGGTCGTCAACTTTTTCGATTGTTTAACATATTTCATCAGCTCTTTTTCGTCTTTGATGATGTCAATGAGCGGCTGCGTCACTTGTGTCGGGATGCGGCGCAAAATGTACGTTTGGTCGCTGGCGTCGATGTTCATCACTTTCATCACTTCGCGCAAAACCGACCTGGCGGCGAATGTGCCGAACGTAATGATTTGCGCGACTTTGTCTTTGCCATACTTTTCTTTCACGTATTCGATCACTTCATCGCGCCGTCTATCGGAAAAATCGATATCGATGTCCGGCATCGTGACACGTTCTGGATTTAAAAACCGTTCAAACAACAAATTGTACTTCAATGGGTCGACATCCGTGATGCCCAACAAATAGGAGACGATCGACCCCGCCGCTGAACCCCTGCCCGGTCCGACTGCAATCCCGTTTTCTTTTGCGAAGCGCACGAAATCGGCGACGATCAAAAAATAGTCGTTGAAGCCAAGTTCGTCGATGATTTTCAATTCGTGCTTGAGGCGTCCGTAAGCTTTTTCGTCCGTTTTGTCATACTTCTTTTCCATCGCGGTGAAACATAATTTTTCCAAATACGATTTCGACGTTTCCCCTTCCGGCACCGGAAACGACGGCAAATGCATTTCATCAAAGGAAAATGTCACGTTGCATCTCGCGGCAATCCGTTTCGTCGCTTCCAGTGGCTCTTTCCATACGTGAAACGCTTCTTCCATCTCATTTACCGAACGTAAATGGCGTCCTTGATTTGCTTTGTCGATCGATTGGCCGTCCCAAAAACTTCCTGCTTTCATCGCTTGCAGGCAATCGAAGCTTGCTGCATCCTTTTCATCGATATAACGCACATCGTGCAAGGCGACAAACGGGAGGCGGCACTGTTCATAACATCGCCTCGCTTTTTCAATGAACGAATCATCGAGCGGTTCCGTCCGTTCCAATCCTATGTAAAGCCGATCGTCCGGAAACGTTTTAACGAATGGTTTAATTAGCTCGTTCAACTCGCCGAACCGTTCATCCTCAAGCAGCACCCGGATCGCTTCCGTCTTTGAATGCACGATAAAAATCAGTTCGTCCGCATCGGCAAACAACCGTTCAAACGAACGTTCATCATGCGCTTCATAATTCGTGGAGATGGCGATCAGCCGTCGGTAACCTTCATTTGACATCGCCAACACGATGCAATGAAAGTCGGTCTCATTTAACGAAACGTCCAAAATCAGACCAAAAATCGGCTTGATTCCATATGTTTTACAAGCTTCATAAAACGGAATGGCTCCATAAAGCACGCCTTCATCCGTCAACGCCAGCGCATCGTAATTCAGTTCCTTCGCCCGTTTTACAAGCGGGCCGATTTTGATTGTGCTGTTATATAGACTATAGCCGCTTCGGACTTGCAAATGCGTAAACTCCATCCGACCCATCCTGCCTTTTCATCGATAATCAAGAGTGAACTACCCCCACTTAATTTTCTAGCGAAAATTTGAAGTGGGAGCTTCCAAAGAAGTTTGACTGCTTTAAGCAATCCTTATTCTTTGAGGCGTGTCCACTTCGCCGCTAGAGCATAAGACACTCAGGTCTACAGCTTTACTTTTTTTTAAGATGTTTAATGCACCATTTACATCAGCATTGATTAGTTTGCCGGACTTTGTTCGATACAAACCTC
>JAAYTF010000008.1 GCA_012518125.1 Bacilli bacterium
CCATAAACGAACCATTCCATGGACGATAAATCGAATTTTTGTTGTTCCAAAATTTTCGCCGCAAGCAAATACGCCACTGGCGCGCCGAAAAAGTGGGTGATTTTCTCCGTTTCAATCGCTTTCAACATTTCCAACGGATGAAATTCTTTGCGCGTCACCGCCGTCGCCCCTACCATGAGCGTCGAAATGAAGAACAAATGCAGCGGTGCGGAATGGCTTAATGGCATCATGAGCAATGTTTTAGAAAATTCTGTCATTTTCATCTCGATACAAATCATTTGCGCCACTGACAAGATGCTCCGATTTTGAAAAACGACCCCTTTCGGCTTACCGGTTGTGCCTGACGTATATAAAATGGTGGAAATGTCATCTTCTGTAAATTGGGATTCAAACGGCACTTGTTGGCCCTGAGCAATCAATTCGTCCAACGACAAGCAAGTTTTGTTCCCTTCACCGGCGCAAATATAGATGCAATCTCCGAAATCGTTCACGTCCTCTTTCCGTTCTTCTTCTACTATGATTGCTTTTGCACCGGAATCGTCAAAAATCACTTTCACTTCATTCGCGGTTAGTTTCACGTTCGTTGGGATGACGACGGCGCCGAGCTTTAACACGGCGAAATAGCTGACGGCAAATTCATACCCGTTTTTTAACAACAAGATGACTTTGTCACCTTTTTTGATGCCCAATCGCGCCAAACTTGACGCCAGGCGGTTTGCCTGATCATTCATTTCGCGAAACGTATATTCGCTTGTTTCCGTTTTCAAAAATGTGCTTTCCGGTGTTTTCCGGCTGTACATTTCCAAATAGTAAGGTATATTCATGTTTTCGTTTCACTCCTTAATTCATTTAATTTTTTAGTAAATTTGCGTTCCAAATAAAGAATTTCGCGGCGGATTTCTTGCAATTCAGCAATCCGTTGATCGATTTCTTTGATTTTTTCCCTGCCGTAAGCGATCGTTCGTTCCAACTGTTTAATCCCGGTGCGGTCGATATCGAACAGTAAAATCATTTCTTTGATTTCATCCAATTTGAAATTGTAACGTTTGCCGCGCTCAATCAATTTGATTTTCGCCAACTCTTTTTTATCGTATACTCGGTGATTCGCACTGTTCCGTTTCGGTCTGAGCAGTCCGATCTCTTCGTAATAACGGAGCGTTCTCGGCGTCAACGCAAACATTTCACACACTTCTGCAATCGTTTTCATTTCAATCACCTTTCTACCTCGTTCGCACTCTTTATGTACATTGTAACGGCTGAACCATGAAAACGCCACCCCCTACAATTTCATCCAACGAACTTTTCAAGTTCATCATATCATTTACGTTAACGTAAAGTGCAACCCTTTTTTTTGAACATTTTTTAAATAGAACAGGCAATTCCTATCAAAACTGGCAAATGTCCGTTATAATAGAATAGGTGCTTTTTCCATTTAAATGACTAAAGCGAAAATATATACGAAAAGGATGTATGACAATATGACGAACATTAAATTTTTTTATGGCAATGAAGTCCCTTTGGAAATGCATAAAGTTCGCATCGTACAAAAGCTGAATCTTCTGCCTGTTGAAGAACGAGTTGAAAAAATGAAAGAAGCTGGTTTCAACACGTTTTTGCTGCAAAACCGCGACGTATTCATGGACATGCTGACCGACAGCGGGGTAAACGCGATGAGCGACAAGCAGCAAGCTGCGATGTTGCAGGCGGATGACAGCTACGCCGGATCTGAAACATTCAACCGGTTAAGGGCCAAACTGGAAGAAATTTTCGGGATGAAATACTTCTTGCCGACGCATCAAGGAAGAGCGGCGGAAAACGTCATCGCGAGCGCCTATGTCAAAAAAGGGCAAATCATCCCGATGAACTACCATTTCACGACGACGAAAGCGCACATTACGGTAAACGGCGGAAAAGTCGAAGAAATCTTCATTGACGAAGCATTGAATTTGACGAGCACCCATCCGTTTAAAGGAAACATCGATACGGAAAAATTGAAAAAGTTGATCGACACTCATGGAGCCGAAAACATTGGCTACGTGCGCATGGAAGCGGGGACGAACTTGATCGGCGGGCAGCCGCACTCGTTGGAAAATCTGCAAGAAGTGCGCAACATTTGCGACCAATACGGGCTCATGCTCGTTTATGACGCTAGCTTGCTGCAAGACAACTTGCATTTCATCAAAGAACGGGAAACGGCATGCCAAAACATGTCAATCCGCGAAATCGCAAAAGAGATTGCCAAACAATGCGACATCATCTATTTTTCCGCCCGCAAACTCGGTGCTGCCCGCGGCGGCGGTATCATCACGAACGACAAAAACATTTACATGGAACTGCGCGAATACATCACGCTCTATGAAGGTTTCTTGACATACGGTGGCATGTCCGTACGTGAAATGGAAGCGATCGCCGTCGGTTTGGAAGAAACGATGGATGAAGAAGTGATCAACCAGGGGCCGAATTTTATCAAATATATGACGGAACAATTCCAAAAGAAAGGCGTCCCTGTCGTAACCCCACCTGGTGGGCTCGGATGCCACATCAACGCCATGGAATTCGTCGATCATTTAAAACAGAATGAATATCCGGCGGGAGCACTCGCCGCGGCAATCTATATAGCAAGCGGCGTCCGCGGCATGGAAAGGGGGACGATGTCGGAACAACGCAACGAAGACGGTACGGAGACGTTCGCCCATATGGAGCTGGTTCGGCTCGCGATGCCTCGCCGCGTATTTACGTTATCGCAAATCAATTATGCGGTCGACCGCATCGCATGGCTGTATGAAAATCGCCACTTGATTGGCGGTCTCCGTTTCGTCGAAGAGCCGAAAGTGCTCCGTTTCTTTTTCGGAAGACTCGAGCCGACATGCGACTGGCCGGAAAAATTGGCGGAAGCGTTCCGTCGCGACTTCGGCGACAGTTTATAAAAATAAGTTAGTTGAAAATACGAACGTGCACCTTTGCGAGCCTTTTTCACGCAAGGTGCACGTTAAATTATTTTAAGAAAAACCGCTTTTCTTCGATGAATTGTTTCATATGCTCACGACGCGGTTTTCGGAAAAACTTTGCCATTCCGACCGTCCACTTTTGGTCTTTTTGGTTCGATGAACGAGTTTGATAATATTCCCGCATCACTTCATCGTATTGTTTCAATAAAGCTTCATACTTTGACGCATCGTAACGATCCTTATGTAAAACCGCTTCTAGGGGCAACCGAGGTTTCACCTCATTCCGCTTTGCCGGCACGCCGATCGTCATAGCGAACAACGGAATGACGTAATCCGGCAATTCAAACAATTCGCTTATTTCACGGATGTTGTTGCGGATGCCCCCGATAAAACAAATGCCATAACCTTCCGATTCGGCAGCCACCGCAACGTTTTGCGCAAACAGCGCCGCATCGATGACGCTGACGAGCAAATTTTCCGCCGTGCTGCCCTCAAAAGGTTCGCCGTGCATTTTCGCCGCCGTTTCATTTCGTTTCAAATCAGCGCAAAAAATGAGCACTGCCGCAGCCGTATCAAATTGGACATGGTTGTCGGCCCATTTTTTCAGTTCTTCTTTTTTCGCTTCGTCCGTGACGTGAATGACCGAATACGCTTGAACGAAATGTGAGCTTGAAGCGTGTTGGCCTGCTTTGATAAACTCATGGAGCAGCGCTTCCGGAATTTTTTCGTCCGTATAATTTCTTACCGTTGAATGCGATTTCAATAGTTTGATCATTTCCATCACTCCTTCCATAATCGTTAATTATAACAAATTATCGAAAAAACAGCATTCATCATCAAGTCCGGCGACCGGGATAAATCGCGAAGTGACGCATATATATGTACAAACATCGAATGGTTGGGATGATATGGTGACGCTTTTAGCCCATTACGTATTGTTTGTTTCGCTTTACATAATGATCGTTTCCATCATCAATCATAGACGGAACCGGTTTTGGTTTCTCCATTTTGTCATGCTGCCCTATATCTTATTTGTACTTACGATCACCATCATCCCGTTGCCAAACATTTTTCAACCGAAAAACGAGCAATTTTGGCAATCGGTCAATTGGTTGCCGTTCCGCGACATCATTCATGGTTACGCTTATGCCAAAAGGGAAGCGTTATTGAACGTGCTTATGATGGTTCCGTTCGGGTTTTTCTTGCCATTTATGACGAAGAAAAATGTTTGGAAAACGGTCATCATCACGTTCTGTTTCAGTTTGTCGATCGAGACGATTCAGCTTTTAACCGTCTTGTTCAATCGCATCGACGCACGCACATTTGACGTCACCGATTTGATCACAAATACGTTGGGCGGTTTGTGCGGTTATATCATCCACCGCTTCGTCCACAAAAAATGCTTAAGCGGCAATACGTAGATTGCCGCTTAAACTCCAACCTTGTGGAACGAGATGCGCAAATGTATATTTGAAACAAACTTGAAAGTTTGTTCAAACACGAATGGTTATTCACCGATTTTCTTTTGCTTTCCAGGTGCGATGTGCAAATCGGAATTTTTCCCAGCTTTTAAGATGAAACTGTCAATCTGTTCTGGGAACAATTCACGCAAATGTTTTGCCACATCAATCACTTTGTCCAAATCGACGTTCGTTTTGATGCCCATCTCCTCAAAACCGTGGATGATATCTTCCGATGCGATGTTGCCGCTCGCATTCGGAGCATATGGACATCCTCCCAGTCCGCCGACGGAACTGTCGAAGTCGACGATCCCTTCTTCCAACCCGGCGACCGCATTGGCAAAAGCCATTCCTCTCGTATTATGTAAGTGCAACGAGAAATGGAATGATGGGAACTTTTCCTTTAACGTGCTTACAACCAGTTTGATGTTTACGGGCGTTGCCATGCCAGTAGTATCCGCCAAAGAAATTTCGGTGATGCCGAGTTGTTCGTACCGTTTGCAAATTTCAATGTGGCGCTCGATCGGCACCGGTCCTTCATATGGACAACCGAACGCGACGGAAATCGATGCACCGACTTTTACATCCGTCGTTTCGGCGCGCTTGACGATCGCTTCAAAATCTTTCATCGCATCGAACGTTTTCGCGTTCGCGTTGTTCAGACTGTGGGAATCGGTGGCCGACAACATCAACTTCACTTTGTCGACTTTCGCTTCGATTGCACGCTCCAAGCCGCGCAAATTCGGAATCAACGCGCGGAGTGTGACACCTTCCGGACGGTTGATCCTTTTTAACACTTCGTCTGCATCTTTCATTTGCGGCACCGCTTTCGGATGGACGAACGACGTCACTTCGACTTGTTTGAAACCGCACTCGAATATGCGGTTGATAATGTCTACTTTAACATCCGTAGGCACTTCTCCCGGCAACGTTTGAAAACCGTCGCGCGGACAAACTTCCGTGATCGTTACTTCTTTAGGAAGACCCATCTATATCTACCCCTTTTTTCATTGGAGATTCATCGAGGAAGCGGGCGAAGACCATCGGCCTTCAACGTTCTTCGCCAACGTTTTATATACCGGTTTCCATCTATCATCATGAATTCCCGAACATATATTTACCTATATAAACCATGCCTTGATTAAGATTATATGACATTATCTTTCTCTAATTCTTTTATTTCTTCATCTGTCAAACCGACCAATCCTTTTAAAATTTCTTCATTGTTCGCGCCGATATCCGGTCCGATGTTGCGGATGGAACCAGGCGTCTCGGAAAACTTCGGAACGATTCCCGGCATTTTGATTTTTCCAAGACGTGGATGGTCGACTTCGACGATGTTTTCCCGTTCTTTATATTGTTCATCTTCAAAAATGTCTTTGATGCTGTAAATCGGGCTGACCGGTACACCGTGCTCATCCAAATATTTCAACAGTTCGTCGCGGTTTTTCGTTTTCACCCAGTCCGCCACAATTCCGTTCGTCAAATCGAAATGTTTCAAGCGTGCCGCATTCGTATGGAAACGTTCGTCCGTCAACATATCTTCGCGTCCCATCGCTTTTGCAAGACGTTCAAACGTGCGGTCGGAGCTCGTGACGAGCACGACCCAATGTCCGTCTTTCGTTTGGAACGTCCCTGCCGGGCTCGAATGTCCGCTCAATCCAGGTGTACGTTCTTTAATGACGCCGTTTTGATCGTAATCGGCCACCAAAAATTCCATCATTCTAAAGACGGATTCATAAAGTGCGATATCGACGTACTGCCCTTTGCCATCTTCGTTTACGTCGCGATAGTATAGTGCGGTCGCCGTGGCGAAAGCGACGTATACGCCGGTGATATAATCGAGCAATGAAAACGACGGGCTGATCGGTGGACGGTCTTTGTAGCCGTGCAAATACGTAAAGCCGCTGAAGGCGGTCGCCGGTGTTCCAAAACCGGCTTTGTGTCTGTATGGCCCGGTTTGTCCATATCCGGTCACACGGATCATGATGATATCTTTGTTCACTTTTTTCAATTCTTCATAACCGATGCCCCAACGCTCCAACGTCCCCGTGCGGAAATTTTCGATGACGACATCGGATTTGGCGACCAATTTCTTCAAAATTTCTTTTCCTTTTTCCGTCCGCAAATCCAACGTCAACGATTTTTTGTTTCTTGCAAGCGCAGGCCAACGCAATGGTTCATCTCCTTTGAACGGCCCCATATGTCTTAAGCTATCGCCTGTTTTAGGCATTTCGATCTTGATCACTTCAGCGCCGAAATCCCCTAACAATGTCGCACCATACGGCGCTGCGATCATTGTGGATAAATCTAAGATTCTAACTCCCGTCAAAGGTCCTTTATTTTTCAGTTCCGTACTCATGATGCATGACCCCTTCCCTAAATTGTGTTTTTACGCCAATCGAGACGTTCTAATTCAAACAATGATTCGGATTTGACGTAATATCTTCCGCCCATCCTTCCGACCGCTTGCAGTTTGTTCATATCCAATCGGCCGTTGTCGTAAAGCT
Organism: Bacilli bacterium; assembly: GCA_012518125.1. Lineage (GTDB taxonomy): Bacteria > Bacillota > Bacilli > Bacillales > Amphibacillaceae > Pseudogracilibacillus. The sequence continues at coordinate 6,919 of JAAYTF010000008.1, forward strand.
CGTCTTCCAATGTAATCACTTTCACTTCCCCGATGACGAGGCTGTGCGGTGATGAGCCGATTTCGATGATTTGGTCCAATGTGCACTCCAAATGTACAGGCGATTCTTTGATCGATGGCGGTTTGACGACTTGCGACGGAATTTCGGTAAGGCCAGTCATTTTCAATTCATCAATATGGTGCTCAAAATCTTGCGATGTTTCGTTCATTTTGTTCACATTGTCCACCGTTACGACATTGACGACAAATTCTTTCGTTTCTTCGATATTGAGGACCGTATCCTTTTTCTTTCCTTGACGTCGTTCCACCGCAAACACGACGAGCGGCGGTTCGATTGAGATTCCGGTGAAATAGCTGAAAGGCGCAGCATTTACAATGCCGTTTTTGTCAATCGTCGTCACCCATGCAATCGGCCTTGGCACGATGCAACTTGTCAGCATCCGATATTTTTCTCGTTCAGTCAACGCTTCCATCGTAATAATCATCAATCTGACTCTCCCATTTCCTGCTCATGACGCAACAGGTTGATCAACGGTTTTACATCTTCTTTCGTCTCGATATGATCGATAAATTCGATGATTTTCTTTTGTTTTTCTTCGTCATAGTGGCTTGTCAACGAGATGAATTTTTCCGCTAAATGATCATATGTAACACTTGGCCCGAGGCCGCTGTCGGCCAAATCGAGTCGTTTTTTATACGTTTTTCCGGAATGAAGGATGATTTCCACTTCCGCCGGCATGATCGTCGGATAATCTTTCTCCAATTCTTCCGAAGCAACGACAACGACTTTTTCAGCCAAATTGCGAATGTTTTCATCTTGCAAATATGCTTCTTGGAAGACCGAATGGTCAGCGCGTTTCGTATAGCTCCAAACCGCAAGCGCATAAGGGATGCTGAATTTGGCCGATAATGCGTTATGATAATCGGCGCGCTTCAACGTCGCTGCCCGCTGATACGTGAACACATTGACCCGTTTGATTGCATCGATTGGAATGTCATGTTCATCGATGAGCGCTTTATAGGCATCCAACGGAGCATGTGCATAACGGCAAAACGCGTGGTCTTTGAAATAGTTCTTTTCGATATCCCAGCTTTCGCTCGGCTCGAAAAACGCGGCGTCGTCAAATTTTCTACCGATGATTTCGCCGTATACGTATTCGATGTTGTTTTTCGGCGCGAGGAAACCTGCCTGCAACAAATCGTTCGTTCTTATCGCTTGTTGAATCGCATTGCCGACATAGACATTGCGAATGAGCGCGCCTTCCAAAGCGGCGTCCCATTTCGTCGGCAAGGCAAACGATGCGCTGAGGTTTAAACCGTCGCGCAACTCTTCTGCTGAATAATCGTAAAAGAGCATGATTGCGGCTGCGGCCCCCATAACCCCCCATGTACCGTGTGCATGTGCGTCGGGGACGAGCGTCGTCGCTCTGCCAAAACGGGAACATAATTCATACGCTTTGACGAGCATCGTGATGAATGCCTTTCCGTCAACACCTTCATGGCGCTCTAATTCCGTGAGCAATGCCGGAACGACGTGTGCGGCCGGATGCCCTTTGCTCCATTGATTGCCTTCATCCATTTCGATGGCGACGGACGAAACGCCGTGGATGAACGCGGCCGCTTCCAACGTCAAACAGACATCCGAACCGATTACGGCGTATGTCCCTTCATTTTCCGCTTTCAGCTGTTTGATGAGCTGTTTTGTCGGCGCTTCATTTGCTCCGGCAATCATCGCGCCTATTGTGTCGAGCAACACCTTTTTTGCGGCTGAAACCGTTTCTATCGATAAATCGTCCCAAGTTTTGTCGATGATGGATGCAAGAAATTTGTCCATAGCCATCCCTACTTATCTATGAATTTTTTGCTTGAAAATAGCCGAATTTCTCCGAAATTTTCTTCGCTGCAGTCGTCAATAATTTAATGAGTTCGGTTTCTCGTTCTTCTGACAAACGTTGAATCGGACCGGCGAGCGTGATGGTCGCCAACAATTCACCTTCCCCGTTCAAGATGGGAGCGGATACGGCAAAACTCCCTATCACGCGTTCTCCCTTCGTAAATGCATAACCTTTTTCTTTTATCTCTTTTAAATCTTGCCGCAGTTGTTGAACGTCAAAGTCGTATTCTTCAGCCAATTTGGAGATGATTTTTTCCTGCTCTTTTTTGTCGATGAATGCGAGCAAACTTTTTCCGGAAGCACCTAGATGCAACGGATGGCGATCGCCGACTTGGACGAAGTTGCGTACCGCCAATGGACTGTCGATTTTATCAATGCAAAAACGGTTCGTTCCATCGACGATGTTCAACTCGATCGTTTCCTGCGAATCTTTCGACAATTGTTTCATATATGGCAATGCGACATTGCGTAAATCGAGTTGGCTTTGATAGATGCTACCCAAGCGGAAAAATTGCATTCCAATTTTGTAACGGTGCGTATCAGGATCTTGTTCGATAAAATCACCTTCGATGAGAGCGTTTAAAATTCGGAAAATCGTGCTTTTCGGCAGCCCGGTATCTTTTTCGATCTCGCTGATCGACAAGCTCGTGCGCTCCATCGAAAATAATGACAAAATGGCAAACATTCTTTCAAAAGACTTCATCATAACACTCATCACCTTCCTATTTATTAACCCTATCATGTATAAATTTACCGTATTTTGTCAAATGAATTTGTTACTATATATCTTACAGCATTTGGAAGGTTTATTCGCCGTTCAAGATGGCTTGAGCCGCATGATCGCCGGCGATTTTCCCAAAACCTAAAGCGGCCAATAAACCATTTCCGGACATGTACCCATATGCATGTTTTCCTGATACGCCGACCGCCGTTCCGCCGCAGGCGTATAAGTTTTTGATGACGTGCCCATCTTTGTGGATGACTTGGGCATGTTCGTTGATTTTCAAACCGCCTTGCGTGTGGAATAAAGCAGGAACGACACGTACACCGTAATATGGCGGACGAAGTTTTTTCGCAAAGTTTTCGCGACCGAATTCATCCGGTGTTCCGGGCTCATTTTTGTTGAATTGTTCGAATGTAGCGACAAAGTTTGCTTTATCAATGTTTAATTCTTCCGCCAGCTTTTCAGGCGATTCCGCTCGCTTGAACGCGCTTGATTGCGACAAATTTTTGAAATCTTCATGCGATAACAGTTCGTCGTAAATGTCTTGGTCGAAAATGATATATCCGTGTTTTCCATCTTGTTTCAACAATTCGACGGCAAATTCCGAATAGCCGACCGTTTCGTCGGCGAAACGTTTGCCGTTCCGGTTGACCATGAATCCTCCCATCATGATCGTTCCCCATGTGACCAAAATGCCGGAACCTTCATTGACGGCAGAATGCCCTTGATATGCCGTCATGTTTGACACATCCGCGCCGATATTGACTGCCATTTCGATGCCTTCACCGGTGTTCGCTTCGTATCCGAAATAAAGAGCATCTTTGATTTCTGGAATGTATTTTTCGACCATCCGTTTATTGCCGCCGAAACCGTTGGTCGCCAAGATGACTTTTTTCGCCTTAATCCGTTGTTTTCCTTCGCTTGACTCCGCCACGACCCCGATGACTTCATTTTGTTCGTTCGTGAGCAAATCGACGACGGGCGTTTTCATCATCAAAAAGATGTTGTCGAATTTCGAGACGTTTTGGCGGAGGCGTTTCACCAGCTCCAATCCCGAGCGCGAAGGCGGTGCGTGCATGCGGAAATTGCTGTGGCCGGGATATTTGAATTCCGTGACGAGACTCAACTCGATGTTCAAATCGTCATGCATCCACTCGATCAATGGAGCCGAAGCCCTGCAAACCGCCAACGTCAAATCCCTGTCGCTCTCATAATGGTTTTTTTTCAAAATGTCTTCCGCCATGTCCTCTGGCGTCTCGTCGATTCCCAGTTCTTTTTGAAAGCGAGTTCCTGCGGCCGGAATCATTCCGGCACTTGCTGCCGTGTTTCCTAAAATGTGATCTGTCTTTTCAAATAGAGCAACTTGCAATCCTTTTTGTGCCGCCGCTAATGCTGCCACTAATCCTGCGCCGCCCGCTCCAGCTACGACTACGTCCACCTCTGCATCCCACATTGGCAACATCTCCTTTAATGTCAATCATTTTGTAAGCGTATATTGTAAATCCGCTAAGTTTGATACAAATTCGATATTCAAAAGCATTTCGATGATGGCATTCGTTTTTTGCTCGCCGAAAATCGACTGCAAATACATCTTGCTTTTATCGATGATTTTTTGTTCGAGCGCTTCTTCATCGGCGTCTCCTTTGGCTCGGTCGACTTCTTTTTCGATGACGGTTCCATCATGTAACGTGATTGCAACAGCCGTCATTCTTTTTACGCTTTGCAATTTCGTATACGTCTCGTCTTCGTAAACGAAAATCCGCTGCATCATGTCTTTAACGAATGTTTGCCGTTCAACCGCCAGCGCCTCTTTTAGTTTGTAAAATTCGTATAATTCGGATGCGATTGCATACGGAATGGAGAACTTGCCGCTGAATTCGTTTTCGATGTCTTTTCCATCCAGCCTTGCCGCCAATCCGTACGTTTTCACCGTGATCTTTTTTATTTCATTGAGCGGGATGTCCTTCGCCAATGCCAACACGGCATCGATCGGCGCATGGCAAAAGCGGCAATAACTGTAAAATTTAAAATAGCTGTGCATGATGTAATAAGTGTCGCCCAAATCATCCGCCATTTCTTCATATCCTTCAGCCAACACGCCGGTGTACAGTTCGCTGAGCGTGCTTGCCGATGCCGAGTAGCCAGCGTGAACGAGATCAGGCAACAAGGTAGTATGTAAATTGTTTAAACCGATGATGACGTTGCGCACTTCATGCCCCTCCAAAACCGATTTCCATAAAGTAGGAAAGGCAAAACTCGAACTAATAAACGCCCCATTCAGCATATCGGTTTCATCCCAATCGAAAAGCTTCCCCACACCGAAACCGTTACCAAAAACGCCCCAGTTCCCGTGCGGATGAATCTTCTCGTTCAAGCGCAAACTTGCACCGAGTCTTGCACTGATTTCATAGTTCAGGAGAAATGCTTCCAAAAACGTTTTGCCCGAGAGTCTTTTCGTGATCGCCATCGCTAACAATGCCGGCAAAAAATGCGCCGCCGGATGTCCTTTCGCTTTCGGATTCCCTTCATCCAATTCATAAGAAACCATTGCGACGGCATTGACAAAAGCGGCATGTTGTTCATCCAAACTTTTGTCGGTCCCGACGACTGGGGCACCGTTTGCTTTATTCATCTCAGCTTTATTTTCCAAACGGTTCATGAGTCGGACGATGTTTGGATGTTGGTTGCCGTATGCGATCGCCGCGATGGAATCGAGCAGCATCCATTTCGCCCGTTCAATCACTTCATTTGGAACTTGCTCGAGCGAAAACTGTTTGGCAAACGTTGCAAGGTGTTCCATTAAACCCGACCACACCACCTTCCTAGGCTGTTTCATCGTTGATGATTGATGACGCTTTCATCTTTGTCGAAAAAAATTCTTCATGATCATCATGTTTCGTTCACAAAGATGGAATGCGTTTCATTTATTTTTTATTTTACCGCCAAAATCTCCCTGTGTCAACTATCATTTAGATGGTGGATACATTGCAAGTACGCTTATACTATTATAGGTTTGAATAAGTTTTTCGTATTGACATAACTTTGGTTATTCTCTAAAATAATAAGTAATCTATTAAAATTGGAATAAGTTCCATTTTATAAAACGTAATCAAGAAAGGGTGAATATCATGCCTCAAACAATTGTTGAAAAAATCATTTCCAATCATGCAGGCAAAAAAGTGTATCGAGGCGAAATGGCAGTCGTCGATGTCGACATGGTCATGGCAACCGACACGACAGCACCGCTAACGATTCAAGCGTTTAAACGGATGGGCGGAGAAAAAGTATGGGATCCTGAAAAGATGGTCCTCGTCATCGACCACGCTTCACCACCGCCTAACCAAGCGATTGCGGTTTTGCACGATTTAATGCGCGAGTTTGCCAAAGAACAAAACATAAAATTATACGACATCGGTGCTGGGATTTGTCACCAATTGATGGTCGAAAACCATCACGTAAAACCGGGGCAAATCGTTTTGGGTGCCGACTCGCACACTTGCACGTATGGAGCGCTCGGCGCTTTTGCGACTGGCGTCGGTTCCACCGATTTGGCGGGTGCGATGTTGACAGGAAGCACTTGGGTCAAAGTTCCGGATACGATCAAAGTCGAATTAAACGGCGAATTGCAAGCGGGAGTCTATGCAAAAGACATCATTTTGCATTTGGTCGGCCTACTCGGCATTGAAGGCGCTACATATCAAGCGATCGAATTCACCGGCGAAGCTGTGAAAGCGATGTCATTAGACAGTCGCATGACACTTGCCAACATGGTGATCGAGATGGGCGGAAAAGCTGGGCTCGTTGATATGGCCGGCTTGGAACTTCCATACGAATTTGAACCAATCACGCCAGATGAAGGCGCGAAATATGCAAAAGTCATTTCAATTGATGTGTCGGAAATTGAACCGCGAGTCGCCGGACCACATTCACCAGATAATGTAAAACCAATTTCCGAATTTGAAGGCGTTCCGATTCAACAGGCATTCATCGGCAGTTGTACAAATGGAAGATTGGAAGATTTGCACGAAGCGGCCAAAATTTTAAAAGGGAAAAAGATCCATCCGAACGTCCGCTTCCTCATCGCGCCAGCATCGAGAAAAGTTTATTTGGAGGCAGTAAAAGATGGTACCGCGCAAATTTTGACGGAAGCGGGTGCGACATTCCTCCCATCCGGATGCGGACCATGCGTCGGCACGCATTTAGGTGTGCCGGGAAACAACGAAAACATCGCCTCTTCAACGAACCGGAATTTCCGCGGCAGAATGGGCAACCCAAATTCGAACATTTACCTAGGTTCGCCATCATTTGTTGCCGCTGCGGCGCTAAACGGAGAAATCGTCAATCCGCAAAAAGTCTTGGATGAGGAGGGAAACTAAATGAAATTCGTCGGCAAAGCGCACGTATATGGCGATAACATCGACACGGACCGCATCATTCCGGGGAAATATACAAAAACATTGGATTTGCAGCAGCTCGCCGATCACGTTTTGGAAGACTTGGATCCCGAATTCAGCAAAAAAGTGCAAAAAGGGGATATTCTCGTCGCGGGCGACAATTTCGGATGCGGGTCATCTCGTGAACAAGCGCCATTGGCGATTAAAACGTCCGGCGTATCCGTCGTCATCGCCCATTATTTTGCAAGGATCTTTTTCCGCAATGCAATCAACATCGGCTTAGCGGTCATCGAACTGCCGGAATATGACATCCAGCCTGGCGACGAATTGGAAGTCGATATTACGACCGGAACAGTCCACAACAAAACGAATGGCAAAACATTTTACGGGACAAAAATGCCGCAAGTCATGGTCGATATATTGAATGAAAATGGTTTGGAAAATTATTTGAAAAAACATAAAACCTACAAACTGTAATGGGGAAACTGAGCACTTAACGAAACTATACGACGTTAAGTGCTCAGTTCATTTGGTTAAAAGATGCCATACAAAAATAAAAAATGACTGTCAATTTAAATGTGTGACAGTCATGGATGTAGTTCTCAGTTGTTGTTCTTCCAACATTCGTACGGATGTTTGACGCCTTCCGGCAACAACGGGATATACTTGATGTCTCGTTCTTCATTCGACAGTTTGATCTGTTCGCGGACGTATGGATTGCCTAAACCGTACTTGTTCGCCTCGTCTTGAAAATATGCAACGTAAACTTTTTTGATACCGGTGTAATAAATGGCACTCAAACACATCGTACATGGTTCTCCGCTTGCATACAACTCACAATCCGAGAGATCATTTCTCCCCAATGTTTTCGCCGCTTTGCGGATCGCCGACAATTCCGCGTGCGCAGTCGGATCCGTGCTGCTTGTCGTTTCATTTGCCGCTTCGGCGATAATTTCCCCGTCTTTTACGACGATCGCTCCAAACGGGGTGTTGCCTTTTTCGATGGCAGAAATCGCCAGCTCAATCGTCCGTTTCATCAACTCTTCTTTGCGACCCATGCAAACCCACGCTCCAATGTTCCTATTTTCAAGCCGTTACATCCCTAGATAAGCTTTGCGCAAATCTTCATTCGCCAATAGCTCGTCGGACGTTCCTTCCAATACGATGCTGCCGTTTTCAAGTACGTAGCCTCGATCCGAAAACGACAATGCCTGTTCCACGTTTTGTTCAACGAGCAAAATGGAAATTCCGGTCTTGCTGATCTCTTTGATGGTATCAAACACTTGTTCCGTAAGTAACGGCGACAAACCAATGGACGGTTCATCCAAAATCAACAGTTTCGGTTCAGACATCAAACCACGCGCGATGGCGACCATTTGCTGTTGTCCGCCCGACATCGTTCCGACAGGCTGTTTGATCCGTTCTTTCAAAATCGGGAACAATTCAAAACAATATTCTAAGTTTTTCTTTAAATTTTTTCTTGCACTTGGAGTGTACGCACCCAATTCCAAGTTTTCAAGCACCGTCATATCGGTAAACAGCTGCCGTCCTTCCGGCACTTGAATGAGACCTCTGCGAACGATGAAATCTGGCGGCTCATTCGTGATCAGCACGTCGTTGAATTTGACCGTGCCGCTCCAAGCTTTGATCAATCCGGAAATCGTCCTCAATGTCGTCGTTTTCCCCGCGCCATTTGCACCGAGCAAAGAGACGATTTCTCCTTCTTTCACTTCCAACGATACGTCGCGCAACACTTGAATTTGACCGTAGCCAGATTGTAAGTTTTCAACTTTTAACATCAGACAGCCCCTCCCAAGTAAGCCTCGATGACCGCAGGGTTTTCTTTTACTTCTTCCGGTTTGCCGATTGCCAACACTTCACCATGGTGCATGACGATGATGCGTTCCGACAACGACATGACAGCAGCCATTAAATGTTCGATGAACATGATCGTAATGCCGCGGTCGCGAATTTCCTTGATGATTTCAATCATTTCTTGAACTTCCGTCGGGTTTAATCCTGACATGATTTCATCGAGGAACAACAATTCAGGTTCTGTCGCGAGCGCTCTAGCCAACTCCACTTTCTTTTGTTCCGGAAATGTCAAGTCTTTCATCCGTACGTCGGCCCTTTTTTTCATGCCGACAAACTCCAGCATTTCCATTGCCACCGCTTTTGCTTCGCTGTATTTTTTATGGCGGTTAAACGCGCCGACGATGACATTTTCCAACAACGTCAAATTGCCGAAAGGCTGTACGATTTGAAACGTTCTGGCAATTCCGTGCTCACAAATGATTTCCGGTTTCAATCCACGGATATTTTTCCTCTTGTATTCGATCACCCCTTCATCGGCGACGTGGTATCCGCTGATCGTATGGAAAAGCGTGGTTTTCCCCGCACCGTTCGGACCGATGATACCGACGATTTCCCCTTTGTCGACCGAGAAGGACACATCATTTACAGCCACCAAGCCCGCGAACCGTTTTGTGACATGTTCCAGTTTTAACAACGTCATTTCAAGTACCCCCCTTTTTTCCTTTTTAAGACGTGACACTTTCTTTTTGTTCTTGGGTTTCCTTGTTTCCTTTTTTGCGGCGATTAACCCAATCGTGGTAACGTCCAACGACCCCTTCCGGCATAAACAAAATGATGATGATGATGATCACGCCGTAAGCGATCAAGTTGGTTCCGGCCAAATTGCTGAACATCTGACTCGTAAGTTCTCCCAAAGGTGTAACGATGAACGATCCGACGATCGGACCTGCAACCGTACCGACGCCCCCGACGATTGCCGGCATCAAAATTGAAACGGAAATGTCGGAAGCAAACACCGTCTCCGGTTTTACGAACAATAAATATTGCGCGTAAAACGTTCCAGCAAATGCGGTCAAGCCCCCGCTCAACGTAATCGCAATCATTTTGTTTTTGAACGTACGGACACCCAACGATTGCGCCGCATCTTCGTTTTCACGTATTGCAATCAAATTGAAACCGAGTCTCGATCTGCTGATGAGGTAAACGATCACGGTAATGATGATCGTTAAAATCAAAATGGTATAATAATATCCGACGCGTGTTTGGAATTGGTACCAAAACGGATTGATATCGAGCGGAATCATAATTCCCATCGTTTTTCTGAAGAAATCCGTGTTTTTGACAAAGACTCGCAAAATTTCTGCAAACGCCAAAGTTGTCAAAGAAAAATAAGCACCTTTCAGTTTGTAACGGAATGTCAAAAACCCTAATACGAATGCGATCGCCGCCGCGATGATCGCGCCGATAAACATGCCGATCCAAGGGTTTACATTATATTCAACCAATAATACCGTCGACGTATATGCACCGACCCCAAAAAATGCCGCATGTCCGAATGAAAATTGCCCGGAATAGCCGCTAATGATGTTCCATGCTTGGCTCGCAAATGCAAACATCAATGTAATGATTCCGATGTGCAGTAAATAGTTGGTGCTGTACAATGGAAATGTGAATAAAAAAACGAGCAACAATCCGATGAGCACCCATTTCTTCTTCATTAGGAACCACCTCCGAAAATTCCTTTAGGTCTGAAGATGAGTATCAGTACGAAAATGACATAGATGACCAATTCGTTTAACGTACCTGAGAAAGCGGCTCCTGCTAAAGCTTCGCTGACACCGATGATCAATCCACCGACAAATGCGCCCAATACGTTGCCCAATCCGCCCAATACGACGACGACGAACGTTTTCAAGATGAATGTATGGCCGATCGATGGAGAAATGGAAATGATCGGGGTCATCAACGAACCTGCAATCGCAGCGATTGCTGCTCCTAAACCGAACGTTATGTAATTGATCCGTTTCGATTTAATTCCAACCAATGCTGCGCCGATTTTGTTGTTCGCTGTACCGCGAATCGCTTTTCCTAAATATGATTTTTGTAAGAACCAATATAAGAGCAAGGCAACACTCATTGAAATGAAGAAAGCGATCAGTTTCGGCTTGCTGACGACATAATCGCCCATTTTGATCGTTTCGCTCAGCCATGGTACCGTGATGGAACGGAAATCCGGACTGAATAGCACCAAAGCCGTATTTTCAATGATCATCATAATCCCGAACGTGATCAACAAAATGTTATGGTCCGGCGCGTCCATGACCCGTTCCAAAACACCTTTTTGAATCAATGCTCCCAAGATGAACAATGCTATAGCGCTCAACGGCAGTGACAAATACGGGTCAATGCCAGCCAATGTGAACGCCCAATATGTAACGTACATGCCGAGCATCATGAGGGCTCCTTGGGCAAAGTTGATGATTCCCATTACTCCGAAGATGAGCGTAAGCCCGATGGCCATGATGCTGTATATCCCACCCATTAACAGGCCGTCGATCAATGACTGGATGAATAACCATAGCGACATGTTGTTTACCCCCTTTTTTAACTTGGTTGAACCTTTATGTAAGTTAAAACGTCATGGTTATGTGTAATTTCGATTATAGATTGCGAAGATGCACAATAGCTTGTGCATCTTCGCTATAGTGTCACACTTATGGAATTAAGGTAAAGGGTAGACGGCATCTCTTTCTTTATATGGTTCAGGCATGACCACGTAAGAACGGCCATCGATGATTTGGTTGACAACAGGCTGAGCGTTGACGTTTTGTCCTGTTTCGTCAAACACAATTTCTTCTTGCGCCAAAATGTGGTCAGTCAAACGAGTTTCTGCAATTGCTTCACGGATTTTGTCGCGATCTGTTGAACCTGCTCTTTCAATTGCATCCAACAGCACTTTAGCCGCCGTATAGGAAATCGCTGCGTTTGGACCTAAACCTTTGTTGTATTTTTCTTCATATTTCTTTTTCACTTCTTCTGTCAGTTCGCTGTTCGGGTTCATTGCGTAGTTTACGTCCATGATGTATTGGTTGATGTCTGTTTGTTCGCGGATAAATTTCGCGTTGCTGAACGCTCCGCTAGCCATACCGATGATCGCTTTCGGTTTAACGTTTGCACCGATCAACGTTTCAACGAGCAATTGACCGTCGTTTAAGTACGTCGTCGCTGAGACGATATCTGGATTTTGTGCTTTGATTTTGTTTACATCGGATGATAAATCAGCTGTATCGAATGGGTGTGGCAACGTATCCAACACTTCAAGGCCTGCAGCTGCTGCATTTTCTTTCAGTACGTTTGCCATGCCCGTTCCGAAGTCTGAATCTTCGTGTGCGTTAATGACCGTCTTCAATTCGACTCCGTATTCTTCGTTCAATTGTGGTACATATTTCAAGAATGCTTCAGGGAATTTGCTTGCTGGCGGCTGGATTCGGAAAGTGTATTTAAAGCCGCGTTCCGTGATGGCATCCGCCGATCCGACGTCAACGATGAATGGCACGCCGATTCTTTCCGCTTCTTGCGTAGCCGCTAACGCAACCGCTGTCGTATATGGCCCAATGATTCCGACTACGCCGGCGTTCGCCATCGTTTGTACTTCGGCAATACCTTTTTCTGGGTTGTTTTCGCTGTCGCTGTCAATCAATTCAACTTTCGCTCCACCCAATGACTTGATGCCACCGTTTTCATTGACTTCATCAATCGCAAGTTGAATCGCATCGCGCATCTCTTGTCCTTCAGATGCTTGTGGACCTGTGAGCGGATGCAAAGAACCGATTTTAATGACGTCTACTTGTTCGCTGCCACTCGTTTCTTCCGTCGCTTCATCTTGCTGTGAATCTGTCTCTCTAAAATTGTCTTTCGATTCTCCACACGCTGCTAAAATGAGCGCAAAAAACAGCGCAAACAGCAGTAAACTTAACCTTTTCATAAAAATCCCCCTTATGTTTTTTAAATTGAGTTCATAAATAAATCTCGTGAAAATCATTGAATCGTATGCCTTTCTCTATCCCCCTTCTCCATTTTTATTGTTCTTGGAAACTATCACTTTTCTTTTTTTGAACAACAATTTTCATAGCTTTCATGAAAGTTGTTGTTAAATTGATCGTCTAATGTATTTGCCTCTTCCTAACTCTTTCGTCGGTTGTCCATCTTTTACGATGATTTCTCCGCGGTTGATCGTGTAAACCGGCCAACCGACCGTTTCCATTCCTTCATAAACGGAATAATCGGATTGTGCGTGCATCAATTCTGGTGTGATCGTTTTCGTCGTTTCCAAATCGACGATGGCAAAGTCCGCATCGGCTCCGACTTCGATTTTACCTTTTTCTTCCAAATTAAATGCTTTCGCAATTTGGTAAGACGTTATTTGTGCAATTCGTTCCAACGGAATACCCCGCTTTTTATGTCCTTCCGTGATCATCAACGGAAGCAGCGCTCCAGCTCCCGGGAAGCCGAATTTTGCATCCCAAACGCCTTCCCCGGTTGCAAATTTCACGTTTCTGCTGTTAGGCACGTGGTCGGTCCCGATTGCATTGATGAGGCCTTTTTCGATGCCTTCCCACAATCTATCTTGATCCCATTTCGAATGGATTGGCGGCCCCACTTTTGCGTGCAATCCCGTCTCCGATTCCTCGGTCAACGTCAAATAATGCGGACAAGTTTCTATCGTTACGCCCGTTTCGAGAAGCCAAGGCACTTTCTCCAATACGTCGACGCTTGCACCTGATGAAATGTGCACCGCAAAAATGTTTCCGCCGACGATATGGTTTAAATACAACGTGCTAAGCAGCGATTCGGCTTCCGCATAACCAGGGCTCGTTTTCGACCAAGTTGCCAACGTGTCGTCTACATCCTGTTGCATTAATTCCGCAGTCAATGCACGGTTGATGTCCATATTTTCGCAATGGACGCCCAATATCAATTTCGGTGAAATCTCTTTCATTTTTTCCAATATGCGCATCAAATCCATCGACGATAAATTGATGCCGTTATCAATTTTGAAAATGTCATTCAAACGTCTTTCGTAATTGCGGAAAAACTTGAACGACGTTAAACCGAACGTTTTGACGACTTCTTCCAATTCGTCGATATGTTGTTCCGTTAAAATTCCTAAACTGTATGAAAAATCGATGTAACTATTTTCTTCGCCAATTTGGCGCACTTTCGGAAAAAACTCCAAATAGCTCACCGGCTGGCGGTCGTAGTTGACCACCGTAGTAATTCCGCCGACGGCATGTTGTTTCGTATCGCGGAAATCTTCTTCGACCGAGTTGTAGATGCCCAAATGTTGATGGGCATCGATGACGCCGGGCATGACGTACAACCCTGTGACGTCCAACGTTTCATTCGCTTCCACCTTCATTTCCGGATCGAAAATGCCGACGATTTTTTCTCCGTCAACTCCGATGTTAACTTTCCGGACGCCTTCCTTCGGGAACACGACATTTCCATTTTTTATCAGCAAGTCCACTTTCATCGCTTACAACTCCTTAATGGGAAGATTGTTTCAATGAAGCAAAATATTCGCTCACTTCCTCAGATTTGACCACGTCGCAATATTTCATCCATAAATCGAGCAAAGCAGCTTTATGGGACAATTCGATGCGATCATATGTACAGTCTTCAACTACAGCGACGTTGAAGTTTCTCGTTACGGCGTCGACTGCAGTCGCCCTCACACAACCACTGGAAGATCCGCCAACTACAATCAACGTATCGACGCCTAATTTTATCAGGTAGCTGATGAGCGGCGTTCCAAAGAAAGCACTTGCATAACTTTTATCGACAACTAAATCTCTTTCTGTCGGTTCGAGTTCTTTTACAATTTGTGATGCCGGGCTGTCGTCGAGGTATTTTGTGTTGTCGCGTTTCGCTTTTACGGCAAAGGAATCAAAGTTGATCGTTTTCTTTTGAACGTTGCGCGTATAGATGACGGGAATGTTTGCTTCTTCGGCTTCTTTTTTCAGTTTTTGAATGTTTTCAATCGCCCGCCATGCTTTCTCTCCGCCGCCGCTCGGCCATTCATCGAGTTGTTCTTCGATCGGCTTATCCGCACCGACGTAATTGTACTGTGCATCGATGATGACAAACGCAGGTTTGTTCCCAAAGCCGCGCCGTTGTCCGTAACCCCCCTTTTCGATTACGAGTTTGTCAACTTCCGTCAATGCATCTTCCCAGATGTAAGACATATCCGACCTTCCTTTCCTCTGCTTAAATTCTTTGGGCATCTAAAATAAAACCTATTCCAAATTTATGAAAAGTGTAATAAAATAGTTGCATAGAATGCAATCGAATGTAACTTAGTGCCTCAGACAAATTATTCCTAGTATTCTATTATCAAAGTTTTTAATAAATGCCGTCTTTGCTGTAAGTGCTTTCAGCTCTGATCTTAAAAAAAACGAAAATATGGAACGTGTTTCATTTGAAAAATATTGTATCATCACGCCACTTTAAAAGTCAATAATTTTTAAAGAGAAATTAAGAGATTTTTTGGCAAATCTCCCTTACTTTCTTAAGCCAATTTTCCAAATGGAATGCGCATCGGTTTCAACCATTAGGAAATTATGTTCATGAGAAGTCTTTAAATATGGGAATTGACGACTAATGAAGTTGTTGGAAAATGGCTGATTTTCCCGAAATGAATGGATAAAGGTTGAAAAAACATGCAGGAAAAGCGCTCGTGCCTTTACCAGCAATTTTCAATCAGAAAAAGGTGTTTATTTAAAACTTCTACATTTTTTTCGTATATTTCGAGAACCGAATAAAATGGAACGTATTTCATTTTACCGACGAAACGACACCGAACCAATTCGACCCAAAAATTAAACCCTTGCAAAATCGTTACTTTTTTAACGATTGCAAGGGTTTACATATTTATGTATGTCATTAATCTTTTTGTACCCACTCAGGATAAATCGGCTCTAACGTTTCTCTCGGGTCGACTTGTATTCCATATGGAGGAATCGGATAACGCAATCCGTTGCGGGACAATTGCTTCATCCCTTCGATGGCCTTTAAGAGGTCTTTCGGTGTGATGGCCATCACCATTTCTTCATCCAAAACTCCTCCGTAACGTCTTTCGGCGTAACATGGTATCGCCAAACTCGGCTCTCCTGTTTTCAATGCTCGGCCCCATGAATCTGCACAGGCACTTTCGCCGACGACGCTCCATTCGAATTTTTTGAAGCCTTCCCACTGCAAACCGTTGATGAAAATGATCATTTGACCAGGTGTACCATAAAAAATGCATATGTCGGGATCTTTGATGCGATTCGCTTCCAATGGTGATATGGCCAAGGCTTCATACTTGCCATACGGCACGACGTCCAAACTTTGTTGGTGTTTCGCCGCGTCTTCCTCCGTATCGAACCATACGCCAGCCATCGGCTCCCCTTTGAGCCATTCATCGTCTTGCGACATCAGCCCGGCGATGGCGCCGCACTGTTTCATCGCCAAATCGTCAGCCGTCACCCCGATCGTAAAGCCGAGCCGAACGGATTGCGCGACGATTTGGTCCAACAGATGACGTTTTTTCGGGCGGCGAATCCTTGGAACCGCTTCCATTTCTTCCTTTGTCGAATACAACTTCATGCCGACGGGAATGGAGCGTAGCCTTAACAAATCGTTCAAATCTTTTACGATCTGTTTCCAATCGTACGTCACATTCACTTCATTTCCCATATTCTTCCCACCTTTATTAAATTTTGTCTATTAATTACATAAATTATCTAACTATTCAAACACATTGTCAAGCTAAGTCATTTCACAACAAAAAACCTCTTGCCGTTAACGTTTGTTATGGCAAGAGGCTGTCTGTCATATCGTTTAACCGATAGATCCTTCCATTTCGAGGCTGATCAAACGGTTCATTTCCACCGCATACTCCATCGGCAACTCGCGCGTGAAAGGCTCGATGAAGCCCATGACAATCATGTCCGTGGCTTCTTGTTCTGAAAGTCCACGGCTCATCAAATAGAAGAGCTGCTCTTCAGACACTTTGGAGACTCGCGCTTCGTGTTCCAATGAAATATTGTCGTTGTTGATTTCGTTGTATGGAAGTGTATCGGAAGTTGACAAGTCGTCAAGGATTAACGTATCACACTCGATGTTTGCACGTGCGCCGTCGGCTTTCTTTCCGAAATGGACGATTCCACGGTATGTCACTTTTCCACCATCTTTTGAAATCGACTTCGATACGATGGATGAAGATGTATTTGGCGCCAAATGATACATTTTTGCACCCGCATCTTGGTGCTGGCCTTCTCCGGCAAGCGCTACAGATATCGTTACACCTTTTGCACCTTCACCACGCAAAATGATCGATGGATATTTCATCGTAAGTTTCGAACCCATGTTGCCGTCGATCCACTCCATCGTTCCGCCTTCTTCGACCGTCGCACGTTTTGTGACCAAGTTGTAGACGTTTTTCGACCAGTTTTGGATCGTTGTATAGCGACATGTCGCATTTCGCTTGACGAAAATTTCAACGACAGCGGCATGGAGCGAGTCCGTTGAATAAATCGGTGCCGTACATCCTTCAACATAATGGACCGAAGCACCTTCATCAACGATAATCAACGTTCTTTCAAATTGTCCCATGTTTTCAATGTTGATGCGGAAATATGCTTGAAGCGGCGCTTTCGCTTCCACTCCCGGCGGCACGTAAATGAATGAACCACCTGACCAAACCGCCGTGTTCAAAGCGGCAAATTTGTTGTCTGAAGCCGGGACGAGCTTGCCGAAATATTCTTTGAAGATGTCTTCATGCTCCTTCAATGCCGTATCGGTGTCCGTGAAAATGATACCCATTTTCTCCAAGTCTTCTTCCAGACTTTTATAAACGACTTCGGATTCGTATTGTGCCGTGACTCCCGCCAAATATTTTTGTTCCGCTTCAGGGATGCCAAGGCGGTCGAATGTACGTTTGATTTCTTCCGGCACTTCATCCCAAGTTCTGCCTTGTCTTTCGGAAGGCTTGACATAATAAACGATGTCATCAAAATCCAATTCGCTTAAATCGCCGCCCCATTGCGGCATCGGTTTGCTGTAAAATATATCGAGAGCTTTTAAGCGTGTTTCCAACATCCATTCCGGTTCTTCTTTGATACGGGAAATTTGTTCGACAACTTCCCGTGTCAATCCGCGTTCCGTACGGAATACGGAAATGTCGCGTTCCTTAAAACCGTATTTATAATCGGTGCCAATACCATGTAATTCTTCCACGGTTATAACCTCCTTATGTCAAATTGTCGACTTAGGTAAATGACAGTCTTTATTTGTCTTTCACCTTTTCCACAGCTTTCCATGCCAGCGTCGCACATTTGATTCTGGCAGGGAAATTCGCAACACCTTTCAACGCTTCAATATCATCCATCCCAAAAACGGTGATATCGTAATCTTCGCCCAACATCATACGGGAAAATTCTTGCGCCATTTTAAGGGCTTCTTCGACTTTCTTGCCTTTGATCGCCTGCGTCATCATTGAA
>JAAYTF010000009.1 GCA_012518125.1 Bacilli bacterium
CCGTTTACGAACCATTTGAAATCAGGGAGGTCACCCTCCAACGTTTCTGTCCATGGTTCATACCATTCCAATTCTTGGGCGACGCTGTCCCAAAAACCGACAGGATCTTCATGAGACTCCTTCAACAGTTTTTGAAAAGCTTCTTGGCTGCCGATTTCCGTCTGTTTGCTTTTCGCTTCATCGGGATAAACTAAGCTGCTGCTTTTTACCACTTGTAAAATGCCTTGATCTCCCATATGTACATTCCCCTCCAATAAATATTTTTATTGAATCAATTTGATAAATAATCAAAGTGCAACCGTAATTAAAGCGTTTACATTATGAACCGAAACAAACAGCGAAACGACAAAAGGAAATGAAAGCCCATACATTTAGCAGATGAAAAACGGTCGTTTATATGAAATGGGCGAAACAAAGATAGCGCAACAGGAAACTTTGTTGAATGTCATTCAATCCTCCAGGAAAAATAAAACGAACGATCAACATGTTCGCTACTTCAACTAAAATTATAGAGCATTTTACCAAAAAGACAACTTTGAAGTTTCAGACAATTGAGAATTCCTTGGTTCTTTTAAGAAATAATTATAGCGCTTACATAAAAGTTGTCAAGAATTAATGCTACTGTTATAGTCAAATCGCTCAGCTGTTACAACGATTGCAAAACCACCGGAGCTGTCGGTTTAGCTACAGAAATATCAAATTTTGTAAAAAAGTCTTGACAAAATAATTTAGCTCGTTAAAATTTTAAAGTAAAATTGTAGCCGCATAGAAGCGACGAAATTAGGAGACAACTCAATGAATTCATATAATATATACTATTTTTATCGGAAATAAAAATGACGAATACGGATCGTCATCAAGTTGAAATAGGTAAGAAATAAGGGATGCGAAAACAACGTTTTATTATATAACAGATTTTTGTTGACAAAAGTCAAATTCATAATATAATTTTTTATAACGCTTTGATAAAAGCGCTTTCAAACCATTATTTAGCAAAAGTTTAGAGCCAAGGGGGTGCAAAAGTGGAAAAATTGCTTGAGATTGAAAGCGTTTCCTTGCAGTTCGGTGGGGTAAAAGCACTAGATGATGTCAGTTTTTACGTAAGAAAAGGTGAAATTTTTTCTTTAATTGGTCCAAACGGGGCTGGAAAAACAAGTATGTTAAACTGTATCAGTGGATTGTATAAACCTACTTCAGGTTCAATTCGTTACAAAGGACAAGAACTTCTTAAAATGAAACCTTATCACCGAACTAATTTGGGAATTGCAAGAACATTCCAAAATATCGCTCTATTCTCACATATGTCGGTACTTGATAACTTGAAATTGGGCAGACATACGTTAATGAAATCCGGTTTTCTAAGCGGTGGCTTATATTTTGGCAAAGCCGCGCGCGAAGAAGTTGAACACCGGAAAGAAATTGAAAAGGTGATCGAATTTTTGGATTTGCAAGATATACGTAACGAGCCGGTCGGCACATTGCCATACGGTTTGCAAAAGAGAGTTGAAATCGGACGGGCGCTTGCACTACAGCCGGAACTCATCTTGTTGGACGAACCGATGGCGGGGATGAACAACATCGAAAAAGAAATGTTGGCTCGAATCATTTTGGATATGCATGAAATGCAAGACATCACCGTATTGTTGATCGAACACGATTTAGGTGTCGTCATGAACTTGTCGCATCATATCGCCGTATTGGATTTCGGAAGACAAATCGGTTTCGGGACACCGGAAGAAATACAGAAAAATGAAGATGTCATTAAAGCTTACATCGGTGAACAAAAGGTCAGTTAGAGAAAAGAGGGGAGATTGGATGACTTCTCAGATGACACTGCCGAAACTTTTGGCTGAAAAATATGCATCGACGCCGGATAAAGTGGCTTTGCGGCAAAAAGATTTAGGCATATGGAATGAATTAACTTGGAAAGATTACTACCACGAAGTGGAGAAAATGGCGATTGCCTTGGCGAAACAATTCAACGTGCAAAAAGGCGATCGAGTCGCGCTAATTGGTGAAAATCGGCCGCAATGGCTCATAACGGAAATGGCGACACAAGCGTTGGGAGCGATTTCAGTCGGCATCTATCAAGAATCGTTGCCTAGTCAAATTTCATACTACTTGAACGATACACAAGCCCGGGTCGTCGTCGTAGAAGACCAGGAACAAGTGGACAAACTGCTGGAAATCGAAGGGGAAATCCCATTCGTCGAACATATCGTATATTACAATCCTCAAGGGATGCGGCACTATCAACATCCGAAGTTAGTCTTCTGGGAAGATGCGATGAAAAAAGCAGAGGCGTTATTAAAAAACGAACAAGGTTTTTTACATAAAGCAATTGACGGCATTACGAGCGAAGATATCGCCATCATCGCTTACAGCGCAGGTGCAACGGGCGATCCGAAAGGGATCATGTTGACGCATAAAAACTTGATCAAAGCGGCGCAAAACTTGCTCGAAGTCGATCCGGTCACCGAAAAGGACGACTATCTATCATTCTTGCCGCTCGCATGGATTCACGAGCAAGTGATGACTGTCGTTATACCGTTGCATGCCGGGAATATCGTTAATTTTCCAGAAAGACCGAGCACCGTTTTAAACGACTTGCGAGAAATTGGCCCTCATACGATGTTAGCTCCACCAAGAGTGTTTCAAACATTGATGTCAAACATAACTTCACGAATGAGCACAGCATCCAGACTGAAAAAATTTCTTTACAACACGTTCAAAAAGTACGGTGATGAATATGCGGTCGCTGCATTAAACGGAGAAAAACTTTCCGGTTGGAAGTGGTTCATGAATACATTGGGGGATTTTCTCATTTTCAGTGCGATACGCGATCACTTTGGACTGGCAAGGTTAAAAAGGGTTTACATAGCAGGTGCTACGCTCAACAAAGAAGCCTTCCATTTCTTTCACAGTTTAGGAGTAAATTTGAAGCAGACATACGGCGGGACAGAATTGACGGGGATCGCATTTGTACATCGCGACAATGAAATCATTTACGAAAGTTCTGGAAAACCATTGCCGGGGACCGAGGTGAAGATCGGCGAAAATGGTGAAATATTCATTAAAAATGAGCAAGCGTTCGCTCGGTATTTGCACGATGAACATCAAGCAGAAGTAGAAGATGGATGGTTTTCGTTGGGTGATTGCGGTTATATTGCGGATAATGGAGATCTCGTCATCCTTGATCGGATTGAAAATGTGATCGTCACACAACAAGGGGACGAAGTGTATCCATCGAAAGTGGAAAATAAATTGAAAGTAAGCCCTTACATTCAAGAGGCGATCGTATTTGGTCATGACCGTCCATATTTGACTGCGATCTTAAACATCGACAGGACGAATGTCGGCAGATGGGCGGATGACCATGGCGTCGGCTACACGACTTACGCTGAATTGGCGCAGCGAAAGAAAGTGATGGAACTCATTGAATCAGAAGTGAACCGTCTCATGCAAAAACTGCCGAAGGAATATCACGTGAAAAAGTTTGTCATATTAACAAAGCCATTTACTGCCGATGATGGTGAATTGACAAGGACGTTGAAAGTGAGACGCAAATTTATCGCGGACAAATACAAACAGTTGATCGATGAAATGTATTCCGATGCAAGAGAAATCGAGATTGAAATAACGAATGGAAAAGATGCCCAAAAACAGAAGCTAAAAGTGTTGGAAGTCACGGTGAAAGCAAAGGAGGTAGCATAGACGATGACGTTTTTCATACAGATGGTCATCACAGGAGTGGTCGTCGGCAGCATTTATGGCCTCGTCGCATTAGGGTTCGTATTGATTTATCGTGCAAGCGACGTGCTCAACTTGGCGAATGGTGAGTTTGTCATGATCGGAGCATACATCGCATTGACGTTGACGACCGTGCTTCAATTGCCGTTTTGGGCGGCCATGATTTTGACGCTTGTCTTGAGCGGACTGTTAGGGTTCGTCGTTGAACGAGTCGTCCTTGGGCCATTGCGCACTGCTCCCGTCATCTCGGTGATCATGGCCACAATCGGCTTGTCGAGTTTGTTAGGCGGTGCGGTGCACATGATTTGGGGGCATCAAAACCGTTCATTCCCACAAGTGTTTCCAACGACGCCGATCCGAATCGGGGAAATCATCATCCAACCAGTGTATCTTTGGTCGTTTATCATCGTCATCATTTTGTTGGTCATATTTTCAATCTTCTTTAAATTCTCAAAACTCGGCATTGCGATGCGTGCTAGCGCCGATGATCAACAGGCTGCGATGACGATGGGCATGAGTGTAAAAACTGTATACGCGGTCACTTGGATCATTGCCTCAGTCGTTGCATCTGTTGGCGGTGTGTTGCTCGGACATATTAACGGTGTCAACGCCCAAATCGCCGTCATCGGATTGACGGTGCTGCCAGTCGTCATTTTAGGTGGTTTGGACAGCGTTGCAGGGGCGATTGTCGGAGGTTTCTTGATCGGGATCATCCAAAACTTGGCGGGCGGTTATCTCGATCCGCTCGTAGGTGGAGGATTGAAAGAAGTCGTACCGTTCATCATTGTACTTCTCATCTTGATGTTGAAGCCTCACGGTTTGTTTGGAAAACGTGGCATAGAAAGGGTGTAGGAACATGCGGAATCCATTCGTACTAGAAAGCGGCCATTATAAAACGAGTTACGCTGCAGATATGCGGGCGTTGCGCACACCGTATGAAAGGTTACGAGTTTATTTGTTGATCGCCCTCGTATTGTTGGCGCCGCTGTTTGTGTCCAACTACGTCGTCGGGTTGCTTACGTTATGCGCGATCGCATCAATCGGAGCGATCGGATTAAATATACTCACCGGGTATACCGGCCAGATTTCGATCGGGGTCGGAGCGTTTTTGGGAGTCGGCGGTTATACATCGGCGATTTTGACGACAACAGTGGGACTCAGTTTTTGGGTGGCATTGCCGATTGCCGGACTGATGACAGCTTTAATCGGCAGTTTGTTCGGCATTCCGTCATTGCGTTTGAAAGGACTATATTTGGCAATCGCCACACTTGCCGCACAAGTCGTCATCTTGTTTGTCATCAGCCGATGGGACAGCTTGACGGGTGGAACGGCGGGAATCGTGTTAAGCCGGCCATCGATCGGTGACTTCACTTTTTCATCGAATACGAGTTACTACTATTTAACCGTCGTCATATTGCTCATTACCGTGTATTATGCGACGAATTTAGTCCGTACCCGGACAGGACGCGCGTTTCTTGCAGTGCGCGATCATGACGTCGCTGCGCAAATTATGGGAATCAACTTGTTCAAATATAAAGTGTTGGCGTTTGCGATCAGCTCATTTTTCGTAGGGATTGCCGGGGCGTTGATGGCGCATTACACGATGATCGTAAGCCCTGAATTGTATAGCACACACGTTTCCATCGAGTATTTGGCGATGATCCTCGTCGGTGGATTGGGAAGTGTGCTCGGATCGATTTTAGGGGCTGTATTCATCACGCTCTTGCCGGTCGTACTCGATTCTTTTGCTGA
>JAAYTF010000185.1 GCA_012518125.1 Bacilli bacterium
CCGTTGAAATAGTTCATCCAACTAGGAGGGTAGTGTATTTAAGGAATGTTGGCAAGTGGTTTTTTTATTCTATGAACCTACATAAATTGGTGGCCAAACAATGCATTTTTAGTTTGCCATAAACAATATAAACCTCAAATCGGTCTAAAAATGTCAAATAGAAACGTGATCGAAGATATTTTAAATTAGAACAGCTTCAAAATGACCATTAAAATTATAATCTAGGACAAACATGAACAAATTTTGTTAACGTGTCATGGATTTTGAATTTATTCGAAAAACAAAAATAGAGGTTGAGACAAATTGAGTCTACTTGGAAAATGTCCCAACCCCAACATGCTTCTTTTGCGATGTGAACGTTAAAAATTATGAAACTGAGCGCATCAATAAACGAGGTTGTTTAGCAAATAAAAATCCAATCACAATCATTGCAATGATGAGTGCAGGAATCATATACGACATATTATAAATAAGTGAATAAAGCCAAGCTGCTTGCCCTTCCGGTGCAGCATCAGCAAAGAAAATCGTTCCTGCTAAAAAATGAGAAATAAAGCGACCGAATCCACCGATTAAAACACCAATGACAACATATTGAATGATTTTACTAACTTGATTCTCTTTCACAGCTTCATGAACTTGTTTAGAGACAATTCCGGCAAGCCCAAGAAGCGTAAAGGCGAATCCATAGTCGATTAAGCCTTGCCAAAAGTTGAGAATATATGCGTCACCTGTAGCAATTTGCAATATGCCCCATAACAATCCGGACAATAGGCCGCCTTTTAACCCCCAACGGAAGGCGACGATGAATACCGGGATCATGGCGAAGGAAATGGAGCCTCCTTGGGCCCACAATTTAAATTTCAAGAAAGGAATCAAGTCCAAAACGAGTGCCAAAGCGGTTAAAATAGCGACTTCGATGATAAACAATGTACGCGTCGAACGCATATAGAACTCCCCCTTTTATTCATATAAATACAAAAAAGCAATGTGAGGGGAGCTTTTCGATGGCATACGAATCCCGTTCACATCGCTATTCAACCATCTGAAAAGCTACAATCCCTACGCTAGTACTAACTAACAGGTTCGAAGGGTCTGGACAAAATGTTCGTCCACTCTCAGCACATGGCTCCCCCTGTAGCTTATTGCTTTTTTGTTTTGTATTTTTTAGTGTAACGCATTCACGCAGGGAATACAAGGGCTTCGAGAAAACGCTTCAACTTTATATGCATGCGTCCCTAACAGCCATTCTTATTGACAATTACAACATTATTCTTTAATATATATTAATGCACATACACCATACACATCGGAAAAAGAGAAAAACATAACGAAATGATGAATTTGTAAAAATGAAAATAAATGGACGGTTTTTTTCAAAATGGCAATAAGGAGGGATTCGGATGAGACGTCGTAATAAGCGTCGTAAAGTGTGCTATTTCACAGCGAACGGAATTACGCACATTGATTATAAAGATGTCGAGTTGCTGAAACGCTTCATTTCGGAGCGCGGCAAAATTTTGCCACGCCGTGTGACAGGAACTTCAGCCAAATATCAGCGCAAACTTACAAAAGCAATCAAACGTGCTCGTCAAATGGCACTGTTGCCATATGTACAAGACTAATGAACATGAAAAAAATTCCTTTTCAACGTGTCAAACTTGAAAAGGAATTTTTATTTTACCTTTATTTGGAAATTTTTTCATCACGCCGTTTCGGATAGATGAAAATGATTTTTACGCCGATGATGAGGATGAACAAAATGGATAGCGTCAAAAAGATGGATTCCACTTCGTAAAAGAAGGCGAAAATCGTATATAGAAGAAATGGAATCGTCGATGCTCCGGCGCTCATTTTCCAAAGGATCGCATAATGCAACTTCCGTTTCGCCAATTTCGTCATGATAAAAAACATTGCGGCGATGAGCGAAATCAAAGCAAAGATGATGATGAGAACGATCAAATAGTGAAAAATAAAGAAGAAAATCGTGAAGATGAAAATCGACACGTCATCCGCTTCAAGCAATTGTTTGACGTACGAAGGGATTGATGAAACGGCG
>JAAYTF010000095.1 GCA_012518125.1 Bacilli bacterium
TTCGAGCCCGGTATGCTCCATATTGCAAAGCTTAATCCTTCGGAGGGTTAAGCTTTTTTTATTGCCTCTTCAACGTTAAAAATTTTTTTGCACCCCACTTTGGCGGCTTCATGAAAGACATTTTTGACCCTGATGCTTATCAACTGGTCCCCAATATGAACCTTTTTTCGAAAAAACGATTTCACCTTATACTGTCCACATTCATTTTCACTCAATTAAAGAAAATATCATGCGTCTAGATTACGTGAAAATTCCCGGAACATCCATATCAGTCCGCTAAATATAGAAAGGGCCGGCGTTTGCTGCACCGGCCATTTTTGTTTGCCAAATCCCCGTATTATCAATTATTTAAGTTTGAATTGCTCAACCAGCAAGTTCAACTCTTCCGCCAATTTGGCCAATTCCGTCGAACTCTGCGCGACATCTTCCATCGCGGCGTTCGTCTGTTCCGTCATCGCCGTCGTCTCTTCCACCCCTGCAGCCGATTCTTCGGAAATCGCCGCGATATCTTCGATCGCTTTGTTCATTTCCTGGCTGTTGGCGACAATGTCCGCCAAAAGTTCGGAAATATGATGGATTTTATCGATCATCTCCGTCACGGAATTGCTGATTTCGTTGAACGTTTCGTTTGTCGTCGCAATTTGCACCGTGCCTTGTTCCACTTCTTTGTATCCATCGCGCAGCGAACTTGCGACCGAGCTTGATTCGTTTTGGATACGGGAGACGATTTCCGTGATGTTTTCCACGGAACGCGCCGATTCTTCGGCAAGTTTGCGCACTTCATTGGCAACGACCGCAAAACCTTGGCCGTATTCCCCTGCTCTTGCCGCTTCGATCGTGGCATTTAACGCCAGCAAATTCGTCTGTTCGGCGATGTTGTGAATCACTTGAACCAATTGAGAAATTTCTTGCGCTTGTGAATCGAGCCCTTCCACTTTTTCGACCGCGGCATTGACGATTTGATCGATGAATTCCATTTGTGTTTTCGATTTTTCCATCAAATGCGTGCCTTGTTGCGTCATCTCCAACACGTGCTGTGAAGATTCCCGGATTTGCTTCACTTCATTGTCCGCATCTTCAATTTTTGAGCTGAAAACATTCATCGTCATCGCCAAGTCACTTGCACGGTTCGCTTGCGTTTCCGAACCTGCCGCCAATTCTTGCATTGTCGTCACCATCTGTTCAGCGCCTTCGCTCACTTCATTCGCCGATTGGGTCAACTCTTCACTGTTTTTGGCAATCGTAGTTGATGCATTGGCAACGTTGCCGATGAGTTTCCGCAGCGATGCTTGCATTTGGTTCAACGAATTAGCGAGCTTACCCGTTTCATCTTTCGTCTTCACTTTCAGCATCTCATTGCTCAAGTCGCCGCGTGAAATATGCTCCATCTGCGCCACAACTTGTTGGATCGGTCCGACGATTTGTCTTGTCACCACGACAATGATCACCGTCAATAAAACAATCACGGCTAAGCTGACCACAACGACCATTAACGTCGTTGTCTTCGTTTCTTTCAACACTTCGTTCACCGGCGCTTGGACAAAAGCGCTCCAAGGCGTCTTCACCCCGTCAAACTGAACCGGTGTGAACAAACGGTAAACGTCGGTCGACAAGGCGTTGGAATATCCGATCGTCAAATAATTTTCACCATTTTTGATCGCTTCTTGGATGAGCTCATTTTCTTTGCTCGCTTTTGCCCCTGTTGCTTCGAAATAATTTTGGCCGATGATATCTTTCATCTGGTGTGAAAGGACGTTCCACTCACCCGACATCAATCCGGCAAAACCACTGTCGTAAAACGTGAATGAACTGACGTATTCGTCAATCTGATCCAAAGTGATGTCAATTCCGGTCATGCCGACTGTTTTGCCATCCACAACGACAGGGGCAACGATTGATGTCATGACGAAATCTTTTCCATCTATTCTATATTGGAACGGTTCAAAAATCGTTTTTTCCCCGGTAGCCAGTACGTGGTCGATGTTGTCTTTCATTTCCCCTTCGACATCGTAACCCCTCACCGGCGCCAGCACGAAATCATCTTCAGCTTTGCGCGACCAGCTCGGTATGAATCTTCCCGTCTCATCATGTCCAGGGTCAAATTTATGCTCTGCGTCTTTTCCGTCAAACGCGTTTTCTTCCCAAAACATCCAAACGCTTATGTAAGCATCGTTCGATTCCAAAACTCGTTTGAGCATCGCTTTTGCTTCCTCGCGGTCAGGCTTGCCGCCGCTTTCGATGATGCTCTGAAAAGTCAACGATATCGTCTCTGCTTGTTCCAAAGGCTTTTCCACTTGGATTTTCATTTGTTCGGACAACGTTTGACCATTTGCTTTGAGCAGTGCTTCCGCTTCTTTTTCCGCTTGGTTGTATAATGTTAAGGAAACGTATGCCACGTTGCCGACGAAAAACAATAATGTGGGCAATAAAATGAATAGAAGCATTCGATGCGATATTTTTTTCATACTTTGATCCTCCAACCGATTTCAATATTCGTTCTTTGAATGATAGAACGTCAACCTATACCGTAACAATTCCCATGACTACTCGGATGCTCCTTCTTCGAACTATGTCACTTCCAAGACTCCCTTCAAGACGAACTTGTTTGAAATTTTTTATTGAATCCAATTCGAAAGACAAATGAAACCAAAAGTTAAAGCGGAGAAATCCGCGGCGCTGGCAAACATATGTAAACTTCAATAATCCTTTGTCTGTTTCCACCATATGTTCATTTATGTTAAAACATTCACAATTGTCGACACATTCGACATAGGTCTTTGTACGTGAATGGAGCCCGCCCAATCCATAGATAATAGTACTATAGTCGTTGTTCAATAGGTCCGTTGTATATATTAAATTAACCAAATAAAAAAATCAACTTAATCGGTTATAAACGGACTTTTCCTAAATGGTTTGGTGAACATGTTTTTTAACGATACGGTTACTTTCAGCTTGTTACATGATTTTCCGTGAAACATCGATGCTACGACAAGATTCATCCGAGCCGCCGAGCAAAAAGCATTGTCCATCTCGGTGACGGCACCACTGATTTTGTTGAACGTTTAATGCGTCGTCGTCATTTGTTCCGACCTTTAATCGAATTCTTTATACCCATCGCGAAAGGAATTGGCAACGTTGCTTGATTCGCTTTGAATGCGGATGAATTTCCATGGATAGGAAGCAGCACAAACTTCATTGTAATGAGCAATCCAATTCTTGCGATACGATTCGATTCGCAAATAAAAAAAGCACCTACAAGGATAGGTGCAATAAAACTGTTACAAGAGATGAAAAAACTAATCTTTGTAATAAACCACCTGCGTCGTCGTGGCAAGCAAATTTCCCTCGCGCGACCAAATTTTGGCGAAA
>JAAYTF010000096.1 GCA_012518125.1 Bacilli bacterium
CACGAAAAATCGGCTTATAGAACGTCTCTATGAACCGTTTCCCAACCATTTTCATGCAAAATCGGCTCATAGAACGACTCTATGAACCGTTTCACAACCATTTTCATGCAAAACCGGCTTATAGAACGGCTCTATGAACCGTTTCACAACCATTTTCACGAAAAAGCGGCTCATAGAACACTTCTATGAACCTGTTCTCAACCATTTTCATGCAAAAACGGCTCATAGAAAGGCTCTATGAACCGTTTCACAACCTTTTTCACGCAAAATCGGCTCATAGAAAGGCTCTATGAACCAATTCTTAACCATTTTCACGCAAAAACGGCTCATAGAACGACTCTATGAACCGTTTCCCAACCATTTTCACGCAAAATCGGCTCATAGAACACTTCCATGAACCTTTTTACGAACTCATCGTGCGAAAACCTTCCCATAGAACACCTTTATTACCCAATCACATACGACTGACA
Source organism: Bacilli bacterium (assembly GCA_012518125.1). Classification (GTDB taxonomy): domain Bacteria; phylum Bacillota; class Bacilli; order Bacillales; family Amphibacillaceae; genus Pseudogracilibacillus. The sequence continues at coordinate 471 of JAAYTF010000096.1, forward strand.
GCTACATCAGCTGATATTTCGTAACTGCCATAATCCCAACCAAAAACGTTCGAAGGCTAAAATCGCCCCATGCATGAAAATATTCGAATAGAAAAATTTCCGCATATCGAAATCTTTCACACAACAACATTTTTCCCATGAATCACGGTCCATTCTTTAAATTCCATGCGAATCTAGTCATCTTTCATTTTTCCCTTCATATAGTTGTGTAATAACAAGACGCAAAAGGGAAAGGAGAAGAAGTATGTTAACCGCTCGGCAAATTCTAGAAAACAAAGGTTTTAAAGTGAATGAGGCACATGTTGAAGCACTCGAACTACAATGGAAAAAGCTTAAAGAAGCCAAAAATGCCATCAACATCGACTACTTGAAAGAAAACAAAGTCGGACTGACAAACATCCCTGGAGGTGACCGCATTGAGTAAAGAATGGATCACCAAATCAGTCACGGAAATCGCCCCTCTCATCGAAAATAAAGACATTTCTCCCGTTGAGCTGACGAAAGCCGTATTGGATCATGCCGAAAAAAACGATGAAAAAATCAACGCCTATATCAGTTTCCGTCGTGAAAAAGCGCTTGAAGACGCCAAAAAAGCTGAACAAGAAATCATAAACGGCAACTATCGCGGGATTTATCACGGCATCCCGATGGGAATCAAAGACAACATATACATCAAAGGCGAAGTGACGACAATGGCATCAAAAATACACCGCGATTTCGTACCAAGCTACAATGCAACGGTCATCGACAAATTGAACGAAGCAGGAGCCATCATCATCGGAAAATTGAACATGCACGAATACGCTTGGGGAGCGACGACGAACAACCCGCATTACGGTCCTTGCCGCAATCCATGGGATTTGGAATATATCCCAGGCGGATCAAGCGGAGGTTCCGGCGCTGCACTCATTGCCCATACGACAATGGCAACACTAGGTACCGACACGGGAGGCTCGGTGCGCATCCCGGCAGCAACCAACGGCATCGTCGGGCTGAAACAGACGTATGGCCGAGTGAGCAATTACGGTTCATTCCCGCTTGCCTGGACATTGGACCATATCGGCCCAATGACAAAAACGGTGAAAGATGCCGCAGCACTCTTGGAGGTCATCGCCGGTTACGATCCGAAAGACTCCACGACGGTGAACGTGCCAGTCGATCAATATTTGGACGTCATCACCGGGGATGTAAAAGATTTGGTGATCGGCATCAACGAAGAATATTTCTTCAATAATGTGGACAAAGATATCGAACAAGCCGTGCGCAACAAAATCAGACAGCTGGAAAAAGAAGGGGCGCGCATTCAAGAAGTGGACATCCCATCACTCCAATTTTCGGAATGGGCTGTCATGACGACCATCATCTCAGAACCGGCGGCAATCCACCAGCAAAACCACTTAAATCGTCCTGAAGACTTCGGTGAAGATTTGCAATTCTTGTTCGACTTGGGCGAATTGCCTTCTGCAGTCGATTATATCCATGCACAACAAATCCGCCGCCATTTAAAACAAGACTTCCAGAACGTATTTGAAAACATTGATGTACTCATCACGCCGACATTGCCGATTCAGACGCCAAAAATCGGCGCCGACACTGTCGAATTGAACGGTGAAGAAGTGGGCGTGCTCGATCATATCATCCGTTTTACCGGACCGTTCAACATCACTGGCCTGCCTGCACTTTCCGTTCCGTGCGGCTTCAAAGGGCACTTGCCGATCGGCATCCAAATCGTCGGCAAACCGTTCGATGAAAAAACGATTTTAAATGTCGGCTATGCGATTGAGCAAATGAATCCGTTACAAGGGAGAATACCGGATACGATAACATTTTAATAAACGTAAACAACCACTAAAGTTCGTCTTACTTTAGTGGTTGTTTCATTTACGTAGGCAACATGCGGCCAAGCGGACTTTTATCATCGACGATCGCCTGCAGTTCAAACACCGAAATCGGAAAACGTGGAATCCCGTAATAATAAGGGGTGATGGCGTACAGCGGATAAAACAGGACGAGGGATAGGTCCGCAATGTAAAACGGTTGTCGGCGATTGACGCTCACCTTGTTCTTCAACGTCGGAATGTCACGCTCTTTTATTTGTTCATTCACTTTTCTCGTCAGCACATCGACATAGTTTGCATGCGGTTTAAACAGCTCATTCAAATGATATCGTTTTCCGGTAATGACATCAAACGTCAACGCATCCATCAACGTCAATCCGTGCGCATGCCCTTCCGCATATGCATAATTCGTAAACGTCACACTCAGTACATTCCGTTCATTCGTTTTGATTTCATACGTACTGATCATCTCCGAAAAATCTTCCACGTCCTGTTCTTTGCATTGTTGTTTGGCAAGCCGCCTGACAGCATCATACATGTGCCAATTGATCTCCCGCTCCACGTACGGGTGCCAGTGGCCGAAAATTTCGGGTATATAAAAAATTGCATTCCGTTCCCGTTCCACCCGCGTCCGGACCATCACAGGCAAAGGAACCTTTTGCATCATTTCACATTCCTCCCATACAGTCGCATTAGTGTATGCAAAAACACAATAATACGTTCCTGATGAATACGGAAAGCTTCAATCGACGATAATGGAATGACGGATGTTCCCTTTTTCATTCGTGTGCTATAATAAAGGCATTAAAAATCGATAATTTCGGAGGTGCAGGCAGTGCAGCCCGCAAAAAACAAAACGAAATCCCCGCTCAAAAAACGACTGATATGGTTCATCATCGCCACGCTTTCCTTTCTCTTGACATCATGTTCAAACGACGTAGAAAGCACGGAAATCGGTTCCTTTTCCAACATCACAAAAGCAAACGACGCCATCGGCTTTTCCCTTTTAAAGCAAGTTGAACCGGACGAAAATGGCAACATATTCATTTCACCGACAAGTGCATTGCTCGTCATGTTGATGGTTTATAACGGAACGGACGGAAATACACGTACAGAAATTGAAAACGCGTTGAATGTCGACGGTTTAACGGAAAAGGAAGTGAACGAAGCGGCCCGCGCACTGATGGACATGCTCCATCAAAAAGAGGAAAAAATCGAAGTGAAAATCGCCAACTCGCTTTGGCTGAACGACGCGTTTTCTTTCAACGATGATTTCAGCAAAACAATGAACGATTATTTCGCTGCTGAAATCGATGCAATTGATGTCCACGACCCTTCTTCCGCCAAGCGAATCAACGATTGGGTGAACAATGAAACGAACGGCCTCATCGATGAAATCGTCGAATCTCCCCTTCCGGAAGATTTGCTTGCATACATCATAAACGCATTGTACTTCAACGGCACGTGGCAATATGCATTCAACAAAGATCAGACATTCGACGAGCTGTTTTTTACGGAAAACGGCGAAATAGAGCTCCCTTTCATGATCCTCCACGAAGAACTGGCATATTTTGAAACGGACACGTTGCAAGCGGTGAAACTTCCATACGGCGATGGCAAGATGAACATGCAAGTGTTTTTGCCGAGAGACAACGTGGCCGTTGATGAACTTGTCAACGAATTGTCCGAAGCAACTTGGAAAAAGTGGCAAGAAAGCTTCACGGAACGAGAAGGCACCATCCATTTGCCGAAATTCAGATTGGAATACGAAGCCATCTTAAACGGACCGCTTCAACAACTCGGCATCAAAGAAGCGTTCACCGACCAAGCGGACTTTACGAACATGGTCCCGCCGGAAGCGGACGTCTATTTGAGCGAAGTGAAGCAGAAAACGTTCATCGAGGTGGATGAGGATGGGACGGAAGCTGCCGCCGTGACTTCGGCGGAAATCCGTTTGACTTCAACGTTGGAAGAGGACACGACGTTCCATATGCACGTCAACCGGCCGTTTATCTTTGCCATCTATGACGAAGAGTCGGAAACGATCCTGTTTCTCGGTTTGATCAAAGCGCCGGAAGGAAACGTTTAACATATTCCGCCTCACAAAACGGTCAAATCAATAAATAAAGACGTTTGTCGCGAACAAGTGACGGACGAATAAGCGGCTCCTTCGACTAACAGCCGCCAAGTGGGCGGTCAAACGTTTGAGCGTGACATTGTTATCGCCGAATCGGCTAAAAATCCGCCATAGCATTCAACATATCCTTCAAACAAAAAAGTGCGAAATCGACGCTTGATTTCGCACTTTTGTTATGTAACCATTCAATCCGAAATTTGCTGCACCGCTTCGATCGCTTCCCTCAACTTCTCAATCGGCACTTGTCCCGGCGCCGAGCGTTCCACCCCGACCGCAAACGTGAGCCGCGAACCGTATAACCAGCCGATGATCCGGCTCATCACACCGAGTTTTCCCATCGACATCGTGATGACCGGAATGTCCAACAATTCATCGATCGTTTTTGTTGCGTTTAGCAAACGATAAACATCGTCTTTTTCCTGTGGCATGACGGCAAGCTTCGCCACGTCCGCTCCGTAAAACTCCATTAATGACGCGATTTTCAAAAGTTCGTTTTCCGAAGGCGTTTTAGTGAAATCATGAAAAGAAAGAATGAGTCCGACGTCATTTTTCTTCGTCATATCGCGCACCTTTTCGACATGCGCCCGATCATTTTTCACTTCATAATCGATAAAATCGATGTTCGTCTTTTCGGCAATCACGCTGATTAGCTCAACTTTTTCCGCTTCCGTCAATGAAATCGCCTCGCCGCCTTCTTTTTCCGAACGGATCGTAAACAGAAGCGGAACCGCAGTTTTTTCTTTTATGTCATGAATGGCCTCGATCACGAGTTCCGTATCATTCAATTTCTCAAAAAAATCCGCGCGCCATTCAATCAAATCCGGCGCCTTTTCGACGACGACTTCCAGCTGCTCTTCCAATTCTTCTTTCGTCTTTGCCGTGACCGGTACACAAATCAATGGCACTTTTCCACGCGAAAAAAGCGACTGCATCCACTGACACTCCGTTTCTTGTTTTTATGCATTTAGTATAGCACGATTCCACCGCATAAAAAAATATCCGCACCGAGTACGGATATTTTTATGCACGTTTCGACGGCAGCGTGGCGATGATCGAGCCAGGCCCGACGGAGATGCCTTTTGCATTTTCCGATACCATCTCAATTTCGATGAAATGCTCCCCATCCTCAATCCATTTCCGCTTCACTTTCCCTTTTGTGACGACCGTGTCGCCGACGGTATTGAACGAACGCATCCGGAAATTGCGCAAACTTTTAATCACGCCGGCATTCCCGATATATTCCCGGACGGTGCGCTCCCACATCCCTTGCAGAAAAATGTTGTTCGCATACATATCTGGGGCGCCGGTTTTCTTCGCATACTCCGAATTGTGATGAATCGAGTTGAAATCCTGGTTCGCGCTTGCCGCCATGACGAGCCTGTAAACGGAAAGCGGGAATTGCAAAGAAGGCAGTTCATCCCCTTCTTGGACATCTTCCCAATAACGCTCTTGCTTTTCGCGCATGACACAACCTCCTTACGATTCGTGCGGATTGTAGCTGTACGTTTCAATCCGATACACCGCCACTTTTTCACCATCTTGGTTTACGATATCCGATTCCCAAATCATGAATGCACCTTTCCCCACGCTCGTTTCTTTCGGGATGCAAGAACGCAAGATGAGCCCGACTTTGCTCAAGCGGTCGCCGACGTAAATCGGCCGCAAATAATCGACTTCGATATTCGTCGCAAAATAATGGGACGTTTCCGGCATGAGATCGATATTTGCCGCCGGGTCGCTAACCGGCGAATTCGTCGGCTGCGCATCCCGGTCATCCGACGTAAAGAGCGGTTTCCCCGGAATCCAATAAGCCGGCTGGGCCCAAGTGATCAAACTGCTGTATGGGGCGATGATCGTCTTGTAGCCGTGCTGTTTCGCCGTTTCTTCATCGTAATGCAACGCACAATCAAACTCGAGCGGCTCTAAATAGCGACGGATGAGCCCTTTTCCCACCACATCCGCCCCTTCGATCGGTTTCCCGTCGCTGAAATCTTTGCCGACCGCATCGATCATCGGCTGCCAAGCCGCTTTCCAATCTTCTGCCATTTGCCATCCCCCTTCAGTTTGTCAAAATGTTATCGAAGTGCATTTTTTACATCATAGCGAACAAAAAACTTATCCATCTTGAAATAAATAAGTTTAATCCCCGCGTTTATTCACATCTTCACGAGACAACGGTTCGTAAATTTCCGGATTATTGTAGTCTTTGGCGTTTCGTACGTACGTTTCGACAGACATCCTTAACAGTTCCCGGTCTTTATCGTTGATTTCCCGCACCACTTTTGCCGGACTGCCAAGGACGAGCGAATTCGGTGGGATGACTTTCCCGGAAGGCACCAATGCATTTGCCCCGATGATGGAATTTTCCCCGATCACCGCACCGTCCAATACAGTCGCCCCCATCCCGATGAGCGCACCTTTTTTGATATGACAGCCATGAATGATCGCATTATGCCCAACGATGACATCATCTTCCACGATGAGCGGGAAACCTTCATAAAGGTGGCATGTCACATTTTCCTGGATGCTCACTTGATTGCCGATTTCAATCGGCCCTTCATCCCCGCGCAAAACCGCGTTGTACCAAATGTTTGAATACGCACCGATTTTCACGTTGCCGATGATTTTTGCCCCATCCGCAACGAAAGCGGTTTCATGAACTTGTGGAACATGGTTTTTGTAACGGTAAAACATCAAATCTCCCCCTTTGCATCATGTCTCATATTATCATATCAAAGAAAACGATTTTCACAAAAAAAAATAACAGGCATGCGCCCGTCATGTTATGAATTTCGTTTCGTCAATTTCGCCTGGACGACAAGCCGCCCTTCTTCAGGGTCCAACTTGTAGTCGCAAGTCGACAACGTCAAAATCATATCGTCTTCGGTGACGACGACGTCTTCATGCGTATAAAGCGTCGTGTCATAAATTTGTGCAAGGAGCTCACCGAATTCTTCCTTGTCATCAAAACGCGTCTGAATGTAGTTGAACGAGGTCAACGTATGATAAACGGCAAAAATTTCCCCAACATAACTGTCGTACAACGTATCGAATTCGATGTAACGATGCGTTTCGAAAAATTCTTTGTCCAAAAACTTCGTCAAGTTCTCAAACATCGTCCCGTCACGCATCCGATGGCCATAAAGCACGACGTTCTTTTCATTTTCCAAACGGATGTCGTTGCGGTAATCCATGTAAATGCTTCCGGCACGTGATTCTTCATGATAAAAATTGCGTGTCAAATAGTGGGTGTTGTCTTCGGCTTGCAAAATCGGATAATCGATCCGCGTCCCTTCAATCGTGATCCAGCCGACGACATCCTCATTCATTTCCAAAAGCGGCAAAAAACCGGGACGGATCGAACCATCCGAGCTGTCGTCTTCTTCCGCTTCGTAATATAAATCTTGCATCTCGTCCATCAACTTGCGGTTTTTGTAATAATCGAACAAAATGTCGCCCAAATTGTATGCTGCATAGATGAACACGCCCAAACTGACCACCGTGATCAAACGGGAAAGCCAAATGCTTAACGCACTTTGTTGCTTTTTCTTCTTTTCTCCCATGTTCCCACCTCTATGCGGCACGCAAACAGTTACACTCCAAGAGGAACCATGTACATGCCAATATCTTCATCCTCTTTGATCACGACATCGACGCCGTAGACTTCTTGCATCAATTCTTTCGTCACAATTTCTTTCGGATCGCCTTGAGCGACAATCTCGCCATCTTTCATCGCGATGATCGCATCGCTGAACTGGATCGCCTGATTGATGTCGTGCAAGACCATGACGATCGTCAACCCTTGTTCGTCACGCAACTGTTTCACCAAATTCAAAATATCGTACTGATAATAAATGTCCAAATTCGATGTCGGCTCATCCAACAGCAAATATGGCGTCTTTTGCGCAAGCGCCATCGCAATCCATGCCCGTTGCTGCTGCCCACCGGACAAATTTTCAATCAACATATGACGTCGCTCGTAAAGCCCCGTCACCTTGAGCGCCCATTGAACGATTTCGGCATCTTCGCTTCGATCTTGCTGAAACATCTTCTTGTATGGCAGCCGCCCATAGTAGACAAGTTTTTCCACCGTCATATCGCGGGGGGCGACATTGTATTGGTGCACGACCGCCAACGTTTTGGCGAGTTCTTTCGGTCGATATTCGTTCAAGTCTTTCCCCTCAAGGTAAATGTGACCGGATTGCGGCTTGTTGTTGTTCGTAAGCAGGCTCATCAAAGTCGACTTCCCCGAACCGTTCGGACCGATGATCGTCGTGATTTTCCCTTTAGCAATGGAAAAACTGACATCTTTCACCCGGACAATTCCATCTTGATAAGCAAACGTCACATTTTTAATGTCCATAAATCCGATCACTCTTTCTTAACAAGAATATGAGAAATGGTCCGCCGATAATCGCCATGATGATCGATGCCGGCACTTCAAGCGGCGCCATGATGGTCCGGCCGATCGTATCCGCAATTAAAATGAGCAGCGCACCTGCCAGCGTCGAGAACGGAATGAGCCACTTATGGTCGCTGCCGACGAGCGTCCGGCCGATGTGTGGAACCAAAAGCCCGACAAACGTAAACATGCCCGCCACCGCCGTCGCAATCGAAGCAAGCAACACGGCCACAACGGAAATGACAAAACGGGCAAGGTTCACACGAAAACCCAAATTATGGAGCGTCGCATCAGAAAGCGACAAATGGTTTGCCCATGCATTAAGGAAAAACGCAACCAACAAACCGAGCGACCCGTAGATGACAATGATTTGCACATCGTTCCACGTTTTCATCGTCAGCGTCGAATGCGTCACCGACACACTTTGCATCATGCTGCTGGCATTGCTCGACATCAACAGTTCACTGAAACCGGTGAACACCGCATTGATCGCCACACCGATCAAAATCATCCTTAACGGATTCAAGCCCGATTTCCATGAAAGAGAATAAACCAGCAAAAATGCGAGAGCCCCACCGATGAACGCAAGCAGCGGCGTAAAGAAAAATAAAGTGGGGAAAAAGGTGAGCACAACGAGCGTCACAAACGCCGAACCTGAAGAAACGCCGATGATCCCCGGTTCAGCGAGCGGATTTCGCATCACCGATTGCAACAGCACACCCGAAACGGCGAGCGCCGCACCGGCGAACAACGAAATGATGATCCGTGGAAAACGCAAATCTTTGATGATATTGACGTTTTCATCTGCACCGGTAAATAGACCTTTCACCAGTTCCCACGCTGTTACGTCGATGCTGCCAGTTGTTGCTGAATAGATGATGGCAAGTGGAAGTAATATTAAGACAATGAGCATACTAACGATTTTTTTGTTCATGCAATTCCCTCACTACAAATCCCTAGTTTACTGACTGCTCCTCTTTTGGGCATGCCGCAAAACGAACGAGCGCTTCGAACCATTATTCTGCATCTTCATATAAAATATCCACTAAATGCAAAAGCGCATCATACGCAGCCAAATTGGCCGTCGTACCGAACAATGTCTCTTCCAAATCGTAGACTCGTCCATTTTTTACCGCATCAAAATGTTTCCAAATGTCGTTCTCTTTGAACTCTTTGTCGAACATTTTCACCACTTCATCCGGCATGCCGTGTGCCGCACGCAAAATGACATCGGCATTCGCTTGCTGCAAATATTCCGGGTTGGCCGATTGATACTCCACCCCGTCTTCACCAGGAAACACGTTGATCGCACCCGCACGTCGTGCCAAATCGCCGAGGTACGAGTTTTCCGTCGCTACGAGGTAACTTCCCGGAACACCGAGCAAAATGAGCACTTTCGGCGGCTCTTTATCTTTCGTCATTTCTTCGATTTCTTTCATCTGTTCTTCAAATTTCGCCACAATCTCTTCCGCTTTTTCCATTCTATCATACTTCTCGCCCAAGTATAAAATCGACTCCAACATCCCGTCGACACTTTCCAAATCCAAAAATGTGATCGGTGTGTTCGTCTGTTTGTAGTAATCTTCCACATCGGTCCGGAGCGTCGTCACCGATAACACATCTGTCGGATTGAGCGATTTGATGATCTCCATATCCGGCTGGTCTGCACGGCCGACATCCGGCAACCCTTGATAACGTGGCGCCAATTCTTTGTAAGTCGTCGGCACACCAACCAAATCCAAATCAAGCGCATCCATGATTTCCGTGATTGCAACCGTTGTCGAAATGATGCGATGTTCTTCTTCCTCACCGTTTACCTCTTCTTGTTCCTGCGTTGCCTCCCGGTTTGCTTCTTCGGTTTGTTTCGGTTCATCCGAGCTGGCGTCAGAACTGCAGCCGATGATGAAAATTAGTGAAGCGATGAGGATCGCCAGCAGTTTTATATTTCGCAACATGAAACCTCCCTTTGTTCACGTGCCCATGAAACTTTTTCCCTGTTAACGATTTTAAAAAATTTCATGTACAAGAAAGGGAGTCTTACTGTACGTACAGTAAGACTCGCCCAAATCTTGTCCTTATGCTGATGTTGCCAGTTGTTTTCTCACTTGATAGACAAGCGCAATGAGAGATGCGATTAAGAGAACCGTGTAGAACAACACTTGTGACGTATCGCCTGTTTTAGGGTTGTTTGTTGTGTTTTTCGCTCCAGCTTTTTCATCTTTCTCTGGATCGCCGAAGTCAGGTTTTGCCAAGTGGATGTAATGACCTTCTGGATCGATTTCTTCGATTGAAGCTTGATCAATGACCATGCGTGCTTCATACGTTTCTTTGTCGTAAACCCCTGGAACTGTCAAATTCATGACAAGCCAAATTTCTTTTGATAAATCTCCGTTGTATTCGAACTGGATTAACGCTCTATTACCCTCGACTTTTACAACGTCAACATGTTTGTTGGTTTCTTTTAATTTGAGCCAGTTCATAAAGTTCCAGCCGTTGATATACAACTGGATATATTGCTTGCCGTTTTTCTCGAGTAAGTATCCAGGTTTTACGAAGAACTGATCTGCAGCTGAAGGTTCATTTGCATCTGCTTTATAAATGACGTAGTTGAATTTGAATACGCGGTCAGCCTGTATTTTATCAGACTTTTCTGCAGCACTTGGTTGACCTTTCGTACCACTTCCACCACTTGGAATTAGAGGTGTTTGACCGCCTTTTCCACCTGATCCAAAGTCTACGTCATCATCGTTTTCAATTAGTTTCTTACTGTCCGGATATAAAATCAAACGAGCATTGTGTGATACAGGCTGGCTACCATAATAAAGCGACATCCCTAGTAAAATTTCGTCAGATAAATCACCGGTGATTTCCATTTCAATAACTGCAGAGTTTTGCTTTTTATTTTCAGAAACGATTTTCACATTTTTCCCGTTATAAGTTAATGATTCAATCATGTTCCAACTTGTTACTTGTGCTTGGAAATATGTTTTTCCATCTCTTTCAATTAAAATGCCAGGTTTTACAAAGGATCCATTAGCAGC
>JAAYTF010000097.1 GCA_012518125.1 Bacilli bacterium
CCTGACCGGCGTTTTGTACGTATTGGACGAGCCGTCGATCGGCCTGCATCAGCGTGACAACAACTTGTTGATTGCCACCTTGCAAAATATGCGAGATTTGGACAATACGTTGATCGTCGTTGAACACGACGAAGACACGATGTTGGCGGCCGATTGGATCATCGACATCGGCCCCGGCGCAGGCGATCACGGCGGCGAAGTGGTGGCGAGCGGCACGCCGGAACAAGTGATGCAAATGGAAGCCTCGCTCACCGGGAACTATTTGTCCGGCAAAAAATTCATTCCACTTCCACTTGAAAGGAGAAAGCCGGATGGCCGTTTCATTGAAATTGTCGGGGCTAGGGAAAACAATTTGAAAGATATCGACGTCAAATTCCCGATCGGCGTGTTTACGGTCGTCACGGGCGTTTCCGGTTCGGGGAAAAGCACGCTCGTCAATGAAATCTTATATAAAGCAGTGGCAAAACATTTGTACCGCGGCAAACATCGCCCTGGAGAACATGAAGAAATAAAAGGGCTGGAACATATCGATAAAGTGATCGACATCAACCAGGCGCCGATTGGTCGGACACCTCGTTCCAACCCGGCCACATACACGGGCGTGTTCGATGACATCCGAGAAGTGTTCGCGCAAACGAACGATGCGAAAATGCGCGGCTACAAAAAAGGCCGCTTCAGCTTCAACGTCAAAGGCGGCCGATGTGAAGCGTGCCGCGGCGATGGAATCATCAAAATCGAAATGCACTTTTTGCCGGACGTCTACGTGCCGTGCGAAGTGTGCCATGGAAAACGCTACAACCGAGAAACGTTGGACATCAAGTTCAAAGGGAAAAATATCGCGGATGTACTCGATATGCGCGCCGAAGAAGCGTTGGAATTTTTCAGCAACATTCCTCGCATCAAACGGAAATTGCAAACGCTCGTCGATGTCGGCCTCGGTTATATGAAACTTGGACAGCCGGCAACGACTTTGTCTGGCGGCGAAGCGCAAAGGGTGAAACTTGCGAGCGAACTGCATAAACGTTCGACGGGAAAAACGTTGTATATTCTTGATGAGCCGACGACCGGGCTGCACACAGATGACATCAAACGATTGTTGTCCGTCTTGCAGCGACTGGTCGACAACGGGGATACGGTCGTCGTCATCGAACATAATTTGGACGTCATCAAATGCGCCGATTACATCATCGACCTTGGGCCTGAAGGAGGGGAAGGCGGCGGAACGGTGATAGCGACAGGAACTCCGGAAGAAGTGGCGCAAGTCGAACAATCGTATACGGGCAAATTTTTGAAAAAGATTTTGGAACGCGACCGCACAAGAATGAAAGAAAAAGAGCTCATCTGACTATGACATAATGAGCCGTTTTTTGGAAAAGTGATAAATAGGCAAGGGAGCTTATTTATCACTTCTCTTGTTTTTAAGCAAATCGTTTCCATTGCTTTCGTATTTTCATTACAATAAATTAAATGGTTAAATTTCCAGAACGTTTCATTTCATCAGGAGATTGGTGTACTGGGGGGGAGAAGCGGATTGAAAGCGATTGAACGGGAGAAAGTTCAAGCCGAATTGAATCGGTTCAAAAACAAAGATGTTTACGTGCATTTGGAGACGACGAACGGGGCGTATGCGAGTCATTTCGGCAACAAAGGCGTAAACGTCGGAGCCTATATCCGCAATGCGAAAGTGAAATATACGAATGCGGTCATCAAAGGCGATGCCGGCAGTTATCGCGTCGGTTTGAAGACGGAGTTGGGCTGGATTTATGCCGAAGGATTGACGGATTGGGAACTCCATGAAGGAGAGCAACTGTTGCTCGCCGGACACGATCCGGACGGCCGTTTAATGGTCGCACTGCAAATCAGTGAAACGCCTTTTAAATAGAGAAATCGTTTTTGATGGGGGGATCAGCATGGAGAAACATACACACGTCGTCATCGTTTATCCGCATCCGGACGACGAATCGTTCGGTGCAGCCGGTACGATCCGGAAATTCCGCAGCCAAGGAGTGCCGGTCACTTACCTTTGCGGCACGTTGGGCGAAATGGGCCGAAATATGGGGACGCCCCCGTTTGCAAACCGGGAGACGCTGCCGCAAATAAGAAAAAAAGAATTGGAAGAAGCATGTGCATTTTTGGATATCGACTACCGATTATTAGGTTTCCGCGACAAAACGATCGAATTTGAACCGTTGGAAACCGTCGCAAAACGCGTGAAGAAAGAACTGGAGGACATCGAACCGTCATTGGTCATCACACATTATCCCGGCCACGGCGTACATCCCGACCATAATGCACTGGCTGCGGGAACGATCGAAGCGGTACGCATGATGCCGAAGGAAAAACGGCCTACCATTTGGGCGGCAGCCATCACGCGCGATTTTGAAAAAGTGTTGGGTGAACCGGACGTCGTCATCGAGCTCGGTGAACATTTCGACTACAAATTGGAGGCGATTTTAAAACATCGCTCGCAAGCGGAAGGATTGCTGAAACAATTGGAAAACAGCGACAAAAGCGAAAGTGAATTCATCAAAGGTTTGAAGACGCGACTCGGCAAAGAAAGATTTTTCATTTGGCAATTTGAGGACTGACGTTAGATAGATGGAACGTACTTTCCATCTTTTTCTATTTAAAGCCGCGCTTTGTCACGGATGATGAAATTGATAGAAAAATACATTAATTATAGGTAATATAAATTAAAAAAGACGTTTCAACAAATTTTTGACAATACGGACTTGGAGGTATGGCAAGTGCCTGTAGTTAGAACGAAAGACTTGCTCGACAATTTCAACTTGACGCTCGTGGCAGGCGCAAGCGGCATTCACCGGGAAATTTTGTCCAATGACATTTCGCGACCTGGCTTTGAAATGACAGGTTTTTTCGAATATTATCCGAAAGAAAGAATTCAAATCATCGGCAAAACGGAAATGAACTATTTTAAACGTCTGTCGCCGGAAGAACAGCGCGATCGGGCCCGCAGATTGTGTACGGACGTTACACCGGGCATCATCGTCACCAATTGGCTCGATATTCCGGACGTACTGATCGAAGCGGCCAACGAAGCGGGTGTGCCGCTCATGAAGTCGCCGCGGACGACAAACCGGGTCATCGTCCGGATCACGAACTTTCTAGGATCCAAATATGCACCGACGACGGCTGTTCATGGTGTGTTGGTCGATATATACGGCGTCGGCGTCCTGATCATGGGTAAAAGTGGCGTCGGGAAAAGTGAAACGGCCTTGGAGCTCGTCAAACGGGGCCACCGCTTGGTCGCCGATGACAGTGTGGAAATTCGTCAAGAAGATTACGACACGTTGATTGGCAATGCACCTCCATTGATCGAACATTTGTTGGAAATCCGCGGCCTCGGCATTTTGAACGTCATGACGTTGTTCGGCGCGGGAGCCGTCATCCGTGACAAACGGATTTCTTACGTCATCCAACTCGAAGCGTGGGATGAAAACAAACAATACGAACGCCTCGGCATTGAAGAAGAGACGATGACGATCATGGATGTGACATTGCCGAAAGCGACGATTCCTGTCAAACCTGGCAGGAACTTGGCGGTCATCATCGAAGTGGCTGCCATGAACTTCCGCTTGAAACGGATGGGCGTCAATGCGGCGGAACATTTCTCGGAACAACTGACGACGATGATTCAAAACAAAAGCGAAAACAATTATTTTTAATTCATTCGTTCGGTTTGGGAGTGGTCAAATTTGGTTTGTCAAGGGGAAGCGTTGGATCGTGTGTTTTTGAGCCTCGGTCCGATCACGATATATTGGTACGGGGTCATCATCGCAACAGGCATTTTCATCGGTTTATATTTGGCGACGAAAGAAGCGGAACGAGTCGGGATGAAAAAAGATATCCCGATGGACTTGCTGATTTGGGCGGCGCCGATTGCGATCCTTTTTGCGCGGATATATTATGTGACTTTTGAGTGGGAACGGTACCGGGGCGAACCGTTATGGAAATTGATCGCCGTCTGGGAAGGCGGCATCGCGATCCACGGCGCATTGATCGGTGCGATTTTGACGGCAATCGTCTTTAGCCGTGTAAGAAACATTTCCTTTTGGAAACTAGCCGATATCGCCGCTCCCAGCATCATCTTAGGTCAAGCGATCGGGCGCTGGGGGAACTTCATGAACCAAGAAGCCCATGGCGGCCCGGTTTCGGAAGCATTTTACGAAAACTTCATGCAATATTTGCCCGATTTTATCGTCAAGCAAATGTGCATCGACGGCGTGTTATACCATCCGACATTTTTGTATGAGTCGGTTTGGAACATCCTCGTGTTCGTCGGTTTGATTGTATTGCGCAAATACAATCCGTTGCGCGGGGAAGTGTTTTTGAGTTATCTCATGCTTTACTCCGTCGGCCGCTTTTTCATCGAAGGGATGCGGACGGACAGTTTGATGTTGTTTGGCATCGTTCGCCAAGCGCAGCTATTATCGGTCGTATTGATTATTGTTGCGTTGTTTCTCATCATTTACCGCCGAAAAGTGATGAATGTATAAGAGCGTTATCTCGATTAATTGATCAGGACAATCGTGGATGGAAAGGGTAGATCGGATTCATATGATGATAAAAACGATTTTGTTTGATTTTGATGGAACATTGGTCGACACGAACGAGCTCATATACCATTCGTTTGCTTATACATTCAAGAAATTTGGCTATTCGTTTTCAAAAGAGGAAATCATGCAGTTCAATGGGCCACCGTTAGCGCAAACATTTTCGAAACTAAACCCCGAACTGGCGGATGACATGATTCGAACGTATCGGGAACATAATCATAAGTACCACGAACAATACGTCAAATTGTTCCCGAATGTGAAAGAAACGTTGGAAGTGTTAAAGGAAAAAGGATTCGAGCTGGGTGTTGTCACCGCAAAAATGCGCGAAGGCGTCGAACTTGGCATGGAAATCACCGGTATCGGCCCGTATTTCGATACGATCGTGACGATTGATGACGTCATTCATCCGAAACCGCATCCGGAACCGGTGAAGAAAGCGCTGGAACGTTTGGACGCCGAACCGGAAACGGCGATCATGGTCGGCGACAATTATCATGACATCGTGGCCGGGAACAAAGCCGGCACGAAAACGGCGGGGGTCGCTTGGAGCCTGCGTGGGAAAGAATATTTAAAGAAATTTAACCCAACCTATATTTTAGATGATATGACCGATTTATTGACGATAGTAGGGGTAGCGCGATGAGCAGAAGAACAGAACGATACAAAATTTCCGGACCGAATTCATTATGGCAAATATATAAAACGGTCCCGTTTTTTAAAGTGGTTAAAAATGTGATTGTCATTCAAATCGCCCGCTATTCCCCTTCGCTTCGGTTCAAAAATTGGTTATACCGCACCTTCCTCAATATGAAAGTCGGAAAAAACACCGCGTTTGCCTTCATGGTCATGCCGGACATCATGTTCCCTGAACGAATCACCGTCGGCGACAACTGCATCATCGGTTATAATACGACGATTTTGGCGCATGAATATTTAATAAAGGAATACCGTCTCGGTGATGTGACGATAGGGAATGACGTCATGATCGGCGCCAACACAACGATTTTGCCTGGTGTAACGATCGGTGATGGGGCGGTCGTTTCGGCAGCGACGCTCGTCAATCGGGATGTTCCTGCAGGTGCTTTCGTCGGTGGCAATCCGATGCGGATCATCCGGGAAAAACACGATGCTTTGAAAGAAACGGCGGGCCGTCTGCCCGTCGGGGATGCCACGATGACGGAATGATGGGCGCATGTTCAGATTTGAGCAAATATATAGACGCGCAAGGTGCATTCCTATAAGCTATATATAGAATGTTTACGGGATACCCATGTGAGCAAATTTCAAAGAAAGGAAGCGATTTTATGAGTGAGCACTTTTATGATGTCATCATCATCGGCGCTGGTCCTGCGGGAATGACTGCAGCGGTGTATGCATCAAGGGCAAATTTAAATACATTAATGTTGGAACGTGGCGTTCCGGGTGGACAAATGTCTGATACGGAAGCGGTAGAAAACTATCCTGGCTTCGACAGCATTCTCGGTCCGGATTTGGCGAACAAGATGTTTGAACATTCACAAAAATTCGGTGCCAAATATGCTTTCGGTGATGTAAAAGAAGTGAAAGATCACGGTGATTACAAAGAAGTAATCACTGGCGACAAGACATATAAAGCAAAAGCGGTCATCATCGCCACAGGTGCGGAACACCGTAAACTCGGGGTACCGGGCGAAGAAGAATATGCCGGCCGCGGCGTGTCATATTGCGCGGTTTGTGACGGCGCGTTCTTCCGGGACCGAGAAATTGCGGTGATCGGCGGCGGAGACTCGGCTGTCGAAGAAGGAATGTATTTGACGCGTTTCGCCAAAAAAGTGACGATCATCCATCGCCGCGATCAGCTGCGTGCGCAAAAAATTTTGCAAGAACGCGCTTTTCAAAATGAAAAAATTGAATTCATTTGGGATACGGTCGTCGAAAAAATCAATGGAAAAGACGGCAAAGTGAGCTCATTGACGCTCAAAAACGTCAAAACGGGCGAAACGAAAGAGTTTGAAACGGACGGGGTTTTCATTTACATCGGAACGGATCCATTGAGTGAACCGTTCAAATCGCTCGGCATCGTAAACGAAGACGGCTACATTCCGACAAATGAAAACATGGAAACGAAAGTTCCAGGCATTTTTGCCGCAGGTGACGTGCGTGAAAAAGAGCTCCGTCAAATCGTCACCGCGACAGGCGACGGAAGCATTGCGGCCGAAGCGGCGATCAAATACATTGAATCGTTGCCGGAGACGGTCAAGTAAAACGTTAATTTCATTTAATCATTTTGTAACGAATTAGCAACAAAATTTGTTTATAATATAAAATAACTAATTGACCCCCTTATATAAATAGTTCTTTGCACAGGCACAAGACCTGTGCTCTTTTTTTACGGCTATTTTTGTTGCGGCATTCTCTTTCATGTATAATGAAATTAACGAATTGAATAAATATAAGCAAACATGGTTTACGTACGTTCGTGGCGTGACGAGAATGTTGCGGAGGGAAGGCAATGACAGTTGGCAAAATTCGTTTGATCATTATCACCGGGATGTCTGGAGCCGGCAAAACGGTAGCCGTTCAAAGTTTTGAAGACTTAGGATACTACTGTGTAGACAATTTACCACCAACATTAATCCCGAAATTTTTGGAGCTGATGAAGGAATCAGCCAATACGCTCAGTAAAGCGGCGTTGGTTATTGATTTAAGGAGCCGGGAATTTTTCGATAAACTGTACGAAGTGCTCGACTACATCAATGAAGAAGATTGGATCGAAGAACATATCATTTTTTTGGACGCAAAAGATGAAACGCTCGTGCGCCGTTTTAAAGAAACGCGCCGTTCACATCCGTTGGCGAAATCGGGATTGCCACTCAGCGGAATCAAACGCGAGCGTGAATTGTTGGATGAATTGCGGGGGCGCGCCCAAAAAATTATCGACACGTCAAACATCAAACCGAAACAGCTCCGTGAATTGATCCATGCGAACTACAGCGACGACAAACGATCCGTGTTCAGCGTCCACTTTGTGTCGTTCGGATTCAAGCATGGCATTCCTTTGGATGCGGATTTGGTTTTTGATGTCCGTTTTTTGCCAAATCCTTATTATATTGAAAAAATGCGTTCCATGACCGGCTTGGATGAAGAAGTGGCCAATTACGTATTCAGTTGGCCGAACACGCAAAAATTCAACGAAAAATTGCTCGATTTGTTCCGTTTTATCATTCCGCAATATAAAAACGAGGGAAAATCGCAAACTGTCATTGCCATCGGCTGCACAGGAGGGCAGCATCGTTCGGTTGCGTTAAGTGAATATTTCGCCAAAGAGCTTTCCGATGAATACGATACGTACGTCACACACAGAGATTTGAACAAAAGAGAGGTACAATGACATGGTTGTGAAAGATAAACCAAATGTTGTCGTCCTAGGCGGGGGAACGGGCATGCCCGTTTTGTTAAAGGGATTGAAGGAATACCCGATCAATTTGACGGCAGTCGTTACGGTTGCGGATGATGGGGGAAGCACCGGCCGCATCCGCGAAACAATCGATGTGCCGGCGCCTGGTGATATACGCAATGTCATCGCAGCCTTGTCGAATGTCGATGAAGATTTGTACGAATTGTTCCAATACCGCATTTCTGGCAACAACGGGTTGAAAGGCCATTCGTTGGGGAACTTGCTCCTCGTGGCAACGAACGAAATTACACGCGATTTCACCGAAGCGGTCAAAAAGGTGGCGCAACTGTTCAATGTAAAAGCGGACATTTTGCCGGTCGTCAACGAGTCGGTGAGGCTGCATGCGGAAATGGAAGATGGAACGATCGTTTCCGGGGAGTCGAACATCCCGTGCAAAAACAAAAAAATAAAGCGGGTCTTTATCACCCCGAACCGTATCAAAGCGAACAAGGATGTCGTCAAAGCGTTGTCGGAAGCTGATCTCATCGTCATCTCGCCGGGCAGTTTATATACGAGCATCATGCCGAATTTGATCATTCGAGATGTCGCAAATGCGCTTAAAAAGGCAAAAGCGCCGATCGTATATGTTTGCAATATGATGACACAGCGCGGCGAGACGAACGATTACACCGCTTCCGATCATGTAAAGGCGATTCATCGACACGTCGGAGAGGAAATCATTGATATCATCATCGTAAACAATAGCCCCATCAAAGAAGAATTGGCGTTGGCGTACGAAAAAGAAAGAGCGTATCCCGTCAAAATAGATCGGGAAGAATTGGCGAAAATGAATATTGAAATCATCGAAGATGAACTATTTGATGAATCGGTGCCATTCGTTCGGCACAATTACAAGAAAGTGGCGAAGTTGATTTATCGATTGGTTGATCATGACAACGAATAAAGGGTTGATTGAACATGTCGTTTAGTTCGGATGTGAAAAAAGAGCTTATCATGATGGAAAGCGATCACGAGGCGATGAAAGCGGAGCTTGCCGCCATCATCCGCATGAATGGGCTCATTTCCACCAACGGACAGGATACGAGCTTGGACATACAGACGGAAAGCGCCGCCATCGCGAGGAGGATTTACACGCTTTTAAGGAATGTTTTTCCGGGACCGATTGAAATCGTCGTCCGCAAAAAAATGCGTTTGAAAAAGAACAACATTTATATTGTGCGCTTACGGGAAAAAGTGAATGAACTGTTGGAAAATTTGGAAATTGAACACGAAGATGATGGCTTTGAGCAAACGAATCTACTCGAGACGTTATCGACGGATGAAATGAGACGAGCCTATTTGCGTGGGGCGTTTATCGCGCGGGGCTCGATCAACAACCCTGAAACATCGTCGTACCATTTGGAAATTTTCAACCTCGACCAAGACCACAACCACATTTTATGTCAACTGATGAACATGTATTCGCTCCGGGCAAAAGAATTGCAGCGAAGGAACGGCTATATCGTTTACATGAAAGAAGCGAACCGCATCGCCGATTTTCTCCGCCTCATCGGAGCAAACAAAGCGCTGTTCAAATTTGAAGACGCTAGGATCGTCCGTGACATGCGAAATTCCGTCAACCGGATCGTCAACTGTGAAACTGCCAATTTGAATAAAACGATCAGCGCTTCCGTCCGCCAAGTGGAAAATATTAAATTCATCGAACGGACGGTCGGTTTGGATTATTTGCCGGAGCGGCTAAGGGAAATTGCCAAGGTTCGGCTTGAACATCCTGATGTGACGTTGCAAGAACTTGGAAAATTGATCCCTTCAGGAGAATTGTCCAAGTCCGGCGTGAACCATCGCTTGAAAAAAATCGAAGAAATTGCACGCTCGCTTCAGTCGTAGCGGGCGTGTGCATGTTTCACGTTGAATGGTTATAATTGTTGTAACTGTAGGACTATTCCACTTTCTTTCCTCAAATGTTATAATGACTTAAATTTACTCACAAACATAAGGAAGGGATGGTTTATATGGTTGAAAAAACATTGGACGTCGTCTTAAAAGACGGACTGCAGGCAAGGACAGCGGCACGATTTGTGCAGGAAGCGAACCGCTTTTCTTCAGAGTTGTTTTTGGAAAAAGACGGCAAACGGGTCAATGCGAAGAGCATCATGGGTTTGATGAGCCTCGCAATTACGAACGGTGAAACGGTAACGCTCATTGCAGAAGGACCGGACGAAGAAATCGCCTTGAACTCATTGGTTTCATTCATAAGCAGCGAGAAAGGGTTTTAGTTTCGAATTTACGTCGTTTCATTTTTTCTTTGAAAGCGAGTGATTCAGCGATGTACACGTACGAAGAAATCCGGGAAGCGCTGATGGAAGTGCCAAAACCTTGCGCCTATTTGCACATGGAGTCGTTGGAAAAAAACATCGAAACGATTTTGGAATTGTCCGGCAACAAAAACATCCGCATTGCCAGCAAGTCGATTCGCAGCGTGAATGTCATGAAAATGATCATGAATTATTCCGATCGTTTTCAAGGCATCATGTGTTTTACTGCGGACGAAGCGATTTATTTATACGAACAAGGTTTCGACGATTTGTTCATTGCCTATCCGACATGGGATGAAACACCATTGCGAAATGTCTTGCGTCTTGTAAAAGAAGGAGCGACCATCACCGTGACAATCGACAGCGTCATGCATATCGAACGTTTGGAAGAAATCGCAAAGGCGGAAAATGGCGTCTTTTTGGCCGCGATCGACATCGATTTATCGTCGCAATTTCCTGGATTGCATTTCGGTGTGTATCGCTCGCCCATCCGGACCGTTGAAGATTTTACGCAAGTGCTCGAACGGGTCATCGAATCGCCTTACATCCAACTTGACGGGTTGATCGGCTACGAAGCACAAATAGCTGGCGTCGTCGACAATGATCCCGGACAACGATTGCGGAATCAAATCGTCCGATTTTTGAAAAGACGGTCTTTGAAAGAGATAAAAGAAAAGCGGTCCGAAATAATGAAAGCGCTTCAAAAATACGGCGTATCCGTCCGGTTTATGAACGGCGGCGGCACGGGAAGCATGGTGACGACAAGGGAAGAAGGCTCCGTCACCGAATTGACCGTCGGCTCCGGATTTTTTAATTCACACCTGTTTGACAAATACAACGATTTTCAATTATACCCTGCTGTCGGTTTCGCCATTGAAATTACCCGGATTCCTGAAAAACATGTGTTTACTTGTTTAGGTGGCGGATACGTCGCCTCCGGAGCTTCCGGCAAAGACAAGCTTCCGGAAATTCATTTGCCAAAAGGGGCAAAACTGACAAAAAATGAAGGCGCCGGCGAAGTGCAAACGCCCGTCGTATATAAAGGACCGATTCCGTTAAACATCGGCGATCCGATTATTTTGCGCCACAGCAAAGCGGGCGAATTGTGCGAACGATTCCGTTTTATACATATTATCCAAAACGGCCGCGTGGTCGACAAATTTACGACATACCGGGGTGATGGGAAATGTTTTCTATAAAACAGAATGCGGTATGGAAAAACTGGTCGGAATCGGTCGTCGCCAAACCGAAAAGAATCGTCCGGCCGAAAACGTTAGGGCAATTAATTGCACTTGTAAAAGAATGCCGCGAAAACAACTGTACGCTCCGCGTCGTCGGCGCGGGCCATTCATTTACACCGTTGGCGGCGACCGATGAAGTACTGGTTTCGTTAGATCATTTGAACGGCATTGACGCAATCGACCACGAAAACCGGCTCGTCACGTTTTGGGCCGGGACGAGGTTGAAAGATGTCAGTCGCCTGCTAGATGAACGAGGCTATGCGCTCGAAAACCTGGGCGACATCAACGAACAGTCGATCGCAGGCGCCATCAGCACAGGAACGCACGGCACCGGAATCCGTTTTCAAAGCATCCCGAACCAGGTCGAAAAATTGACGCTCCTTACCGCCCATGGCGAGTTGCTGGAGATTGGCCGCGAACAAAACGATGCGTATTTTGAAGCGGCCCGTGTATCGCTCGGAATGTTGGGGATCATTGTGAAAGTGACGTTAAAAGTCGTGCCGCAATATGTTTTATTTGCCAAAAATTATCGTCTTTCATTGGAAGAAGGCTTTCAACAACTGAATGCGTTAAAAGAGGCGAACCGCAACGTTGAATTTTTCTGGTTCCCTTACACGGATGTGATTCAAGTGAAGACGTTGAACGAAGCGGACGAAAAAGCGGCTTCGTTCAGCAACCGGTTCATGAGCAAAGTCGTCATGGAAAACGGCCTGTTTTACTTGTTGTCGGAGATGAGCCGTAACGCGCCGAAAACGGCGAAACTCGTCAGTCAAATATCCGCTTGGGGCGTCCCGGTCGGCGAATCGTACAACAAAAGTCATTTGCAATATGCCACGCCGCGGCTCGTCAAATTCAACGAGATGGAATATGCCGTGCCGGAAGAACATATGGAAGCGGTCATCCGCGAATTGGACGACATGTTGCAAAAGCAAAACATCGCCGTTCATTTTCCGGTCGAATGCCGCTACGTCAAAGGCGATTCGATTTGGCTCAGCCCATCGTATGAAAGAGATTCCGCGTACATCGGCATCCATATGTACAAAGGGATGGAATTGCATCATTATTTTGATGCCGCCGAGGAAATATTTTTGCACTACAACGGCAGGCCGCATTGGGGGAAAATGCATTCGTTGACATATGATCAATTGAAACAGCTGTATCCTAAAATGGACGCGTTTTTGGCGATCCGCAGCGAGTTGGACCCGTTCGGATTGTTTTTGAATGGATACTTGCGGTCGATATTTCACATTTAACCAAAGGAAATGGCTGGGGCATCCAAACCGTCCGTTTTGCCCCAGCCACTATGTTCATTAATCTTTACGTTCCAAAATGCCGTCGATCAAACCGTATTCGACCGCTTGCTGCGCCGTCATGAAATTGTCGCGGTCCGTATCCGCTTCGATAACATCGAGCGGCTGGCCCGTTCTTTCCGATAAAATTTGGTTCAAGCGTTCACGCATGCGAAGGATCCGTTTCGCATGAATTTCGATGTCGGAAGCTTGTCCTTGCGTGCCGCCGAGCGGCTGGTGGATCATCACTTCACTGTTCGGCAAAGCAAACCGTTTTCCTTTCGCTCCGGCCGCAAGCAAAAAGGCCCCCATGGATGCCGCCATGCCGATGCAAATCGTCGATACGTCCGCCTTGATGTATTGCATCGTGTCGTAAATCGCCATACCTGCGGTAATGGAACCTCCAGGCGAGTTGATATACAATGAAATGTCTTTCGTCGGATCTTCGGCTTCCAAAAACAACAGCTGCGCAACGATGGAGTTTGCGACGTGATCGTCAATCGGACTTCCCAGCATGATGATGCGGTCTTTCAATAAACGCGAATAAATGTCGTAAGCTCGTTCGCCGCGGTTCGTTTGTTCAATGACCGTTGGGACTAAAACCAATTCGATTTCCTCCTTTTCCTTCACAAATGTTCACAAGAAACTTGGTACTATGCTCATCATACCGCTTTGGTCAAGAAAGGTCAAATATTTCGGTTCAAAATCTATCGTTCATTATAACCTTTCGTTAACTTTTTTAGTCAATCGATGAAACATATGTTAAGAAAATTATAACGTACATTGACAGGTAAAGTAAATAACTAACGATTGCCTTTACACAAAGGAGAAGTTACTATATAATTAGAAAATGGTTGCGCAAAAATTAAAATGTTGTATTATAGTGACGGAAACGGTATAATTATTTTTGCACGCGCGCCCGTAGCTCAGTTGGATAGAGCACTAGATTCCGGTTCTAGGTGTCGGGGGTTCGAGTCCTCTCGGGCGCGCCATTTAATTTTATATGGATGACAACGCTACTGAAAACAAGGATGAAAAAGATTGCCACAGTTGTCGTCATTTTTTATGAGTAAGTGTTACATATCCAATCAGCGCGTGTCAAAACGAAATGCCCGTTATCAAAACGATGCCAAAAGAAGCGCCGAATGTGAAAATGTATCTCGTACGTAGAAAAGACGCGCCTACCAGAAAAGTGAAAAAGCTCTTATCCTGAAAACGGATAAGAGCTGCTTTATTTATTGAAATTTTTTCAAGTCGTCGACGATCGTTTGCATTTGATCCGATTGGGTGCCGCTATAATGGCTGACGATGTTTCCTTCCGGGTCGACCAAGAAAAAGGAAGTTCCGTGTTCGACTTGGTCACTGCCCTCTGGCGGTGGAGCGACCCAGTTTTTGAACGTTTCAACGGAATAGTTCATGATTTCGTCAAATTCGTATCCCGTCAAGAAATACCATCTGTTAAAATCAGCGCCGTATTCTTCCCCATAGGCGGTCAATACTTCGGGCGTGTCGCGGTCGGGGTCGACGGAGAATGAAACGAGTTTGACATCGTCAAGTCCTTCGTCTTCCAACATTTGTTGCAATTTCGCCATATTCGCTGTCATCGGCAAACATACGGTTGTACAATTTGTGAAAATGAAGTCGGCAACCCACCAACTGCCTTTCAAATCGGTAACGTTAAATTCTTCTCCGGATTGGGTGATGGCGGAAAATTCTCCGACGTTGCCGAGTCCGCCGCCGTTTCCATCATGGGCACCTTGTTTTGATTCGTTGTTGCATGCAGCAAGAAAAATGGCGATGAGGCCGATTAAAAGCAAGCGCGCAATTTTCATTCTTCTCTTCCTTTCATCGTTTGTACGCGTATTAGGATGGTGAAACGTTGTTATTCTCATTATAATCAGACGTTTTCATTTTATAAACAGATTGGCTCCGTGTAAAGCGCCCATCTGTGAATTTGTGAGCTTTTTATGACGAACTCGTGACAAATATGTAAAATCATTTCATATATATTGAAATATTTTATAAAATGTATTGTAGACTTAGATTTGGTGAGAAAAAAGTAGTAAAAATGGACCGTAAATTAGGAAACTTTGAGCGCAAGAAGCATCGATGCATCATCCGGTTGTTTACAACCGAAAGATGGAAGGTTTCCATATAGACATTTATGTGAAAGACAGTTAAGATAATAAAGAACATGAATAAAATTTGAGGGATGTAAGCATGTTAAAAGCGATTTTTTTCGATTTGGATGATACGTTGCTTTGGGATTCGAAAAGCGTTAGTGAAGCATTCAAAGCGACTTGCAATAGAGTGTTGGAAAAATACAACATCGATCCGAGACAATTGGAAAAGGAAGTCCGCAAAAGTGCGGAACGTTTATATCCTACATATGAGACGTACGATTTCGTCAAGGACATCGGCATCGGCGTTTTTGAAGCGATGTGGGGCGAATTTCTGGATGAAGGCGAAAACTTCGCGAAATTGAGGGAAATCGTCCCGGATTATCGAAAACGCGCCTGGTTTGAAGGGTTGCAGGCGTTGGACATCGAGGACGAACAATTGGCGGAAGAGTTGGCGAAAATTTTCCCGGAAGAAAGGAAAAAACATGTTTACTTGTTTGAAGAGACGATCGAAGTGCTCGATGCATTGAAAGGGAAATACCGCCTGCTCATGTTGACGAACGGATCGCCACATTTGCAAAAAACGAAATTGTCGTTGTCGCCTGAACTGGCACCATATTTTGAGCATATCGTCATTTCGGGCGAATTCGGCCACGGAAAGCCGAGCACGGAACTGTTCAATTATGCGTTGAGCTTATTGGACGGAGTTGAAAAAAACGAAGTCATCATGGTCGGCGACAATCCGATGACCGACATTTTAGGTGCTTCAAAATTCGGCATCGATTCGATTTGGATCAACCATGACAACAGAGAAATTGAAGAAGTCGTGCCGACGTACGAAGTGAGCCGCCTGCGAGAAATTTTGCCGATCATCAAGTCTTTATCAAAAGAATAATAGCCGAAGGAAAAGATAAAATCTGCGCGATTTTATCTTTTTCTTTATATGCAGAGAAAAGAGGGGAATACATGGGCTGGATTTACGTTTTTTTGGCAGCCGTCATTGAAATCGTCTGGGTGTTGGGTTTAAAATACGCGACGAACGTCCTTACGTGGTCGATTACGGTTGTTGCGATTGTGTTAAGTTTTTATTTCATTATTAAAGCGGTCGAAACGTTGCCATCCGGAACGGTTTACGCCGTATTTACCGGTTCGGGGGCGGCGATGATCGCCATCATCGATTTTTGGCTGCTTGAGACAACGTTTACATGGCAGAAGGCGATATTCATCGGTTTGATCATTGGCGGCGTCGTCGGTTTGCAGCTGACGTCGGAAGAAAAACGGACGAGCGGGGAGAAACGTTAAAAGGAGCGATTAACGTTGGCGTGGTTTTATTTGTTTTTGGCCAGTTTCGGGGAAATTTTCGGAATGGCCGCGATCAATTTGTACAATGAAAAAAAGAATCTCGTACGTTTGTTTTTGGTCGTCGTCACTTTCACGTTCGGTTTTTTCTTTCTGGCGCTCGCGATGAAAGAGATTCCGCTTTCGATCGCTTACGCCGTATGGACTGGACTCGGCGCGACAGGCGCTGTCATCGTCGGTATCATTTTTTTTAAAGAACCGCTCAACTTGAAACGGATCTTGTTCCTGTCGCTCATCATCATCGGCGCTGTCGGCCTGCGCTTTACAAGTTGAAAAAAGAAAAAGGGCGATAAAGCCCTTTTTTACGTTTTGGTTACGTATGATTCCAATCGTTTCACGATGATGTCCGCCGCATCTTTCGACCTTAGCGAGTCGGTTTTGATGCGAATATGGTGATGTTGATATATTTTTTGTCTCGCCATATACAATTCTTTCATTTCATCGAGCGTTTTCTGCTGCAAAAGCGGCCGTGTGGCGACTAACCGCGGCATGCGTTTTTTCCACGCATCAAACCCGATGTCGAGGAAGATGACGATATTATGCGCTAAACAAAACCGTTTGATGTCATCTTGCAAAAACGCCCCTCCGCCCAATGAAATGACGAGGTTCGGCTGTTTGCAATAATGGAGCGTCATCTCTTTTTCTTGTTTGCGGAAAAAAGGTTCGCCGTAACGTTTGAAAATTTCGGTCGTCGGCATCTGAAACTTTTTTTCGATTTCTTTGTCAATATCGATCATTCTTCGATTCAATCGTTTGGCGACGAGTTTTGCAATCGTCGTTTTTCCGACGCCCATAAAGCCAATGAATACGATGCTTTTATTTTGGTCAAGCTGTGTTTCTGACATCATTTCTACACCTTTGTTCACTTTTTTCCTTCGTGTACCATCATCATAGCATAAATGAAGCGGATGCTTAACCGTTTAGATACTTGTTGAATTGTGCATGAATATCATCTCTTCCCCGTGCAATTTCCGGATGGAATTGGATGGTCGCGTTATCTCGCGTCGTTTTCACTTCGTCCATCGCTTTTTCGATTTCCTTTTGAATCGCTGCATCTTTTTTCATCCGAAACGCGATGGAAAGCCCGGCGACTTTTCCTTGGGCCCGTGCAACTTTTGCACTTTCGATGCCGGTGATGTTGCCAGCGACGTATACCCCTTCCACCGGCGTTTCCATTTTTTCGTTATGGACAGGGACGTGGCCGCCAAGCGGTTCGACGTATTTGAACGGTACACCGACAACGGCCGCGAGTTCCGCAAGCGGATACAATCCGCCGGCGATGCAAACGAAGTCGACCGGAATTTCCTCTTCCGTTCCCGGAATGATTTCTCCATCTTTCGTAATGTCGACCATCGTCACCGATTCCACTTGTTCCGTTCCGTTAATTTCTTTCACCGCTTTTCGTAAATGGATCGGCACATCCCACATGTTGATCCCTTTTTTCGGATAAAAGGAGACGGCAATGTTTTGCGCCCATTTATATTTGGCAAATTTGCCCCCGAAGCGAAGGAGTGGGGATGGCGCCAAGTGGGCGATGCGGGAAAGACGTTCCATCACCATTTTCGGATGGCTTTGTTCGTCGGTGACCGCGTTGTTGATTGGGAGGGCCAAACTATGTAAGCGGATTCCGGCCAACAGCAATTCTCGCGCAATCGCTGCAGCGAGAACGTTAACACCGATGACGATTCCTTTTTCGCCGACGCGAACGCGATGAACATTCGTCATCACTTGTGCCGCACCGATCGTCATCACCCCGGGCAACGTCCAACCGGGGATGGGATTGGCCGTTTCCGCCGCTCCGGTTGCGATGAGCACGTTTTTAGCTTCGTAATTTTTGCGGTTCGTATGGACGACGAATGCCCCGTCCTTACGCTGAATATGATGGACCGAAACGTTTGTCAACATTTCAGTGTTCAACGCTTTCGCCTCGTTGACGAGCTTTTCCGCTTCTTTTATCCCGTTCCACCATTCGCCGTTCGGCTCTTCATGCAGCTGGCCGAGCAAACGTCCGCCCAAATGCGGAAATTCATCGATGACGAGTACATTCAAATCATGCTTGCGCAGCGCAATGGCCGCGTTCAGTCCGGCAGGTCCGGCTCCGATGATGACGGCATCATGCTTTTGCATCAGTTTTCACCATCTTTCATTTCCATATATTCACGATACGTTTTCGGCACATGTTCGTTGTTAGGATTTAACGGTGATGGAAGTTGTTTTCCGCTTTCGACGATCATATTTTCTTCGATCGGCGTGATGCACGCGCGGACGTTCGGCGTTCCGTTGACGGTTACTCTACATTCGAAACAATGCCCGATATTGCAATATATTCCCCTAGGTGCACCGGAATGTTCATGCCGGCGCAACGTGCGGATTCCGTTGGCTAAAAGTGCAGACGCGATCGTGTCGCGTTCATATCCGGTCAATGTTTTTCCGTCGAATTGAAAGGTGACCGTTTTCCGCTCTTCCAATTGATCCAAAATCGGATGTTCGATGATGCGATTACGTTTCATCGCCGGATCCCCCCAATTGCGCGAGCGATGTCGGTCTGACAGGCGGCTGCACTTTCAACGGAATGTCATCCGTCGGCGGTTTATCCGTCAACTTTTGCAAAACTTTGTCCAAAAGCGGCCGGCACGTTTTCCCGCCGCAAATCCCCATGCCTGCTCTCGTGCGAAGTTTCAATTCTCTTGCGGAAGGGTCGTGATGTTTGATGATTTCTTCCAGTTGGCTTAATGTGACTTCTTCACATCGGCAAATGATGACATCTCGCACTTGTATGCCCTCCAAACATTAAGGTAATATAATATTAATAAAAGTTCAGCTCGTTTACGTATATGATAACACAAATAAACTATATATTTACTCGTTTGGAAAAATATTTTCAGGCCGAGGCGAAAAAATGTTTGCCTGTTAAAAAAGGAGGCAAGGCGATGACGCAACATTTCGAAGTCGCCGTGATCGGCGGCGGGATCGTCGGTAGCGCGACAGCCTACTATTTGAGCGAAGCAGGTTTGAAAACGGTGTTAATTGAAAAAAATGACATTGCGAGCGGGACGAGTTCCCGTTGCGACGGCAACGTGTCAAATGTCGACAAAGACCCTGGTTTCGAAAGCGAAATGTCGATGGTGAGCCAAAAATTGATTGCTGAATTGAGCAAAACGTTGGAAATGCCTTTTGAATACCGGGCGCATGGAAGCATCTTGGTTTGCGACAACGACGAAGAGATGGAAGCGGCTGTCGAATGGGTGAAAATCCAGCAAGAAGCCGGGCTGAAGTTCAACGTGCTGGACGCGAAAGATATCCGCGACGAATCGCCGTTTTTCGCGGATGACATCCCCGGAGGACTCGTCAGTGAAACGGATTCGTTGATTAGTCCGTACATGTTTTGTTATGCGTTGATTCATAAAGCGAAACAATTCGGGCTAGCCGTCCATACGCACACGGAAGTGACGGCGTTGAAAAAAGAAGCTGATTTTGTGATCGAGACGACGAACGGAGTGTTCCGTGCCGAAAAAGTGGTGAACGCCGCCGGAGTTTGGGCGTCGTTTATCGGGAAAATGCTCGGCATCGACATTCCGATCATTCCGCGCAAAGGCCACATTTTAGTCGGTTCACGCGCGGAACCGGTCATGTTTCGCAATGTGATGGA
>JAAYTF010000098.1 GCA_012518125.1 Bacilli bacterium
ATCCGTTCATTGAAATATTTAAAAGTGAGCGTCGAACCGCAAGGGGGCAGTTTGACGCCGACAGGTCCGGAAATTTTCCACGTCGATTTGATCGAAGCGGAAAAAGGGCGATAAAAAGCGAGACATGTCATACAACCATATTGACAGTATACAACGTAACGTTTACAATGAATTAAACAAATCTTTTAATCTTTTAATCTTTTAAAATGATGAAGGTGTGAGTGTATCGATGAGAAGTGATATGATCAAAGTGGGACTCGATAGAGCCCCTCACCGCAGCTTGCTTTATGCAACGGGGAAAGTGAAACCGAAAGATTTGGATAAACCATTCATCGGCATTTGCAACTCGTTCGTTGAAATTATCCCAGGCCACGTCCACTTAAACAAATTTGCCGAAGTCGTCAAAGAAGCGATCATTGAAGCGGGCGGCATCCCGTTCGAATTCAACACGATCGGTGTGGACGACGGAATCGCGATGGGGCATATCGGCATGCGCTATTCATTGCCGAGCCGGGAGCTCATTGCCGATGCGGCGGAGACGATGATCAATGCGCATTGGTTCGACGGCGTCTTTTACATTCCGAACTGTGACAAAATCACGCCGGGCATGCTCATGGCGGCAGTCCGCACGAACGTGCCCTCCATTTTCGTCTCCGGCGGACCGATGGAAGCCGGTCGCAGCTCAAAAGGCGATCCGTTGTCTTTGACGGACGTGTTTGAGGGTGTCGGTGCAGTGAAAGCGGGTAAAATTTCCGAGGAGGAATTTTTGGACATTGAAATGAACGCATGTCCGACTTGCGGCTCATGTTCCGGAATGTTCACAGCGAACTCGATGAACAGCTTGATGGAAATTTTGGGGATGACCATCCCTGGCAACGCGACGATCGTTGCGACGAGCGAAGAACGTTACGATTTGATCCGCGAAGCGGCGCATCACTTGATCCGCATGGTGAAAGAAGACATCAGACCGCGCGACATCATCACGAAAGAAGCGATCGACGATGCGTTCGCGCTTGACATGGCGATGGGAGGTTCGACGAATACGGTCTTGCATACGTTGGCGATTGCGAACGAAGCTGGCATTGAATACGATTTGGAAGATATTAACCGAATCGCAGAAAAAGTGCCTTACTTGGCAAAAATCATGCCAGCATCGCACATTTCGATGGACGATGTCAACAGAGCCGGCGGCATTCCGGCCATCATTAAAGAGTTGACGAAAATTGAAGGTGCCATCCATCCAGAACGCATCACCGTCACGGGCAAAACGATCGGTGAATTGGTCGCCGATGCGGAAATCAAAGATGAAAATGTCATCCGTCCGATTGACAATCCATACAGCCCGGTAGGGGGATTGTCCGTGCTTTACGGCAATCTCGCCCCTCAAGGTTCCGTCATCAAAGTGGGGGCGGTCGATCCGTCCATTAAGACGTTCAAAGGGGAAGCGATCGTCTTCAATTCCCAAGAGGAAGCGCAACAAGCGATTGACGACGGGACTGTACGAGAAGGCCACGTCGTCGTCATCCGCTACGAGGGACCAAAAGGTGGTCCGGGCATGCCGGAAATGCTGGCGCCGACTTCCGCGATCGTCGGACGTGGACTCGGTACGAAAGTGGCGCTCATCACGGATGGACGTTTCAGCGGTGCTACACGCGGAATTGCCATCGGCCACATTTCACCGGAAGCGGCTGAAGGCGGTCCGATTGCGCTAGTCGAAAACGGCGACACGATTGAAATCGACTTGATCAAGCGGACGATCCATCTCGACGTGTCCGACGACGAGTTGGAAAAACGCCGCAAAAACTTGAAGCCGTTCGAGCCGAAAATAAAGAGCGGCTGGTTGGCGCGATATTCCAAGTTGGTCACCAACGCATCAAAAGGCGGCATTATGGAAATATAAAAAAGAGGCTGGGGAACAACGTTTTCCCCGGCCTCTTCATGTTTAAGCCGCCTTTTGCCTGGATTTTTGTTTTCGCGTCCAGTAGATGAGCGGGAATAATAACAACGACAAATATGTCCCCAAAAATCCTAAGACGGCATAACTTGATTGAGCGACGATGACGCCGGATAACAAACTGCCAGCCGTGCCGCCCAGCGCGACAAACACATCGGCGGCGCCTTGCGTTTTGGCCCGATTGCCCATTGTCGTCGAATCGACGATGATCGCCGTCCCGCTGATCAAGCCGAAGTTCCAACCGAGCCCCAATAAAATGAGCGCAAATGCCATCCAAAACAGCGAACCGCCTGGAGCATACGCGGCCATCAACCCTGAAATGGCAAGTGTGACACCGGAGGCGATGACCATTTTGCTTCGTCCGATGGCATCGACTAAACGACCGGTGATGATGGACGGCAAATACATGGCCGCGATATGCAAGCCGATCACGACACCTACAGCCGTCAAGCCAGTGCCATGCTCTTGCATATGGACCGGGGTCATCGTCATGATTGCAACCATGACGATGTGCGATAAAACGAGCACGAGTGCACCGACAATCGCCCCGGAGCGCTCTGGCGTTCCGTCAAATTCAATTTCGCTTTCGGAAGTGGCTGAAGCTCGCTTTTGCTTCCTTTGCGCATCAAGCGTTTTGGCCACGAGGAATGGATCTGGCTTCAAAAAGAAAAAGAGCGTCATTCCCGCAAGACTATACGCCAAAGCTGCCAAAATGAACGGACCGGCAAGCGGTGGAATGTTGAACAGCTGGGCGACTTTCCCCATCGGCGTCACCATGTTCGGGCCGAAAACCGCCCCAAGGGTCGTTGCCACCATTGCGATGCTGATTGCTGTAGCCCGCTGCTTCGGTTTGGCGAGATCGGCGCCTGCATATCGGACTTGCAAGTTCGTCGACGTCCCCGCGCCATAAATGAACAAAGCGAAAAACAACAACCAGGCGTTTTGGATGACGGTGGCGATGATGACGCCGAGGGCGCCGATAGCGCCGGCGAGAAAACCGAAGGAAAGCCCGAGTCGTCGGCCAAGCTGTTGGGAAATCCGTCCAACCAAATAGGCAGCCAAAGCGGAGCCCAACGTAAACAATGCTGCCGGCAATCCGGCATAGCTTGTGGAGCCGAGCATGTCTTGAGCGATCAATGCACCGACGGTGATTCCTGCAGCCAAACCGGCGCCGCCGAATGTTTGGGAAATGACGACAATCTTCAACGTCCGTTTATATAACTTTTCAATTTCTTCCAGAGTGGAGATGCTATTTTCCAACGAGGACAAGTTGACACCCCATTTTCATTGACATAAAAAGCGGTTGTTGATACGAATGTTTACCTATTAATCTAGCTTATTTTGTCACGATTGTATAAAGATATGCTTAAAAGCAATGTGAACCGTACAATAAATTTTCTCCTCGTGTCCATGATGAAAAGAGGCATGAAAAAAGCCGGATGAATCAAATGTCCATCCGGTTTTTTTAATGGATATTACGATGCTTTCAACTCTTTTTCCTCTTTGATTTTTTCCTGGATTCTCCGTGTTTCCGCCACGATGACTCCGGACAATCCGAGCAATCCGATCAAGTTCGGGAAGGCCATGAGACCGTTCAATACGTCAGCCAGCGACCAAATGAGATCGAGGGAAGTTGTCGCACCGATGAAAATGAACAAGACGAAAATGATGCGATATCCCATGATTGCCGCACGGTTGTCGATCAAATATTGGAAACATTTCTCGCCGTAATAGCCCCAGCCGATGATTGTCGATGAAGCGAAGAAAATGATGCCGAGCGATACGAGCACCTGTCCAAATCCGCCCAAGAACGATTCCCAAGCGACGCTTGTCAAGACGCCTGCATCGACGCCTTCCTGCCATTTGCCGGACATGACGATCGTAATGCCGGTGATGGTACAGATGACTA
>JAAYTF010000010.1 GCA_012518125.1 Bacilli bacterium
ATCGGAAGCCAAATAAAGATAGGCATAAGCAATATCCATCGGTTCCCCGGCATAAGGTTTCAAAGCTGATCTGCCTTCATAATGCTTTCCCATTTCTTCACGTGATGTGATTCCTGCGGCTTTTGCCATACCCGTAAAGATGGCACCCGGGTGGACAGAGTTTACACGAATGTTATCGTCGCCAAACCATTGCGCCGCATGTTTTGTCAATGCTCTTACCGCTCCTTTGGAAGCACTGTAGGCCGCACCTCCGCCGTCGCCTACGCCTCCGACAATGGCCGCGATCGATGAGGTGTTGATGATTGAACCACCGCCATTTTTCTGCATGTGGGGTATGACGGCTTTCATCCCTAGCCAAACGCCCGTAGTATTGACAGCCATGACCAAATTCCAATCATCCAGTTCTGCTTCCAATATTCCTTTTGGTATATGAATCCCGGCATTGTTCACCAAGACATCGATTTTACCGTATGTTTCAATCGTACGATCGACCACTTCTTGCCACGACTCCGGTTTTGTCACATCGAGTTTTACCGCAATCGCTTCGCCGCCTTCTTTCACTATTTCCTCCACTTTTTCTTCCAAAGTTTCAGCAATATCTGCCGCGACCACTTTCGCTCCTTCCTTGGCAAACAATTGTGCCCCAGCAAGCCCCATTCCGCTCGCTGCACCCGTAATGATGGCCACTTTACCTGACAATCTGCCCATTTCTCTCACACCCTTTGAAATTTATTATTAATACTTTATTATTATCCGCACTTATTAAGCATTCATTCCGCCATCAATCACAAACTCCGCTCCCGTACAATAACTCGATTCATCCGAAGCGAGGAATACAACCAGGTCCGACACTTCCTCCGGATGCCCTTCCCGCCGCAATGGGAACATTTGCACGAGTTCATCGTTAATCAAATGCTCCGTCATCGGTGTCCGGATAAACCCCGGATGGATGGAATTGACACGAATGCCAAACTCACCGAGCTCTTTTGCAGCGGCTTTTGTCATCCCGCGCACGGCAAATTTCGAAGCTGTATACGCAATCTTTTTATAAGCGCCGATGATCCCAGCCAACGAAGAAATGTTTACAATTGAACCGCCTCCTGCCTTTTTCATGGAAGGCACAACGTATTTCATCCCGTAAAAAACGGAATGTTGATTG
The DNA here is from genome assembly GCA_012518125.1 of Bacilli bacterium. Classification (GTDB taxonomy): domain Bacteria; phylum Bacillota; class Bacilli; order Bacillales; family Amphibacillaceae; genus Pseudogracilibacillus. The sequence continues at coordinate 1,160 of JAAYTF010000010.1, forward strand.
ACAGCGATGACCTTTAAGTACGTTTCTTCCGAATAATTGTCCAAATCTTGCTCAGGGACGTCAATTCCCGCATTGTTCACCAAGACATTGACCGGTCCGAACGTCTCTTCCGTTTTTTCAACCACATGCTTCCAATCGGCGATATCCGTCACATCTTGCTTGATGAACATCGCGTTTTTTCCGAGATCTTTGGCAATTCGCGCCCCTTCTTCTTCCAAAATATCCGTGATCACCACTTTTGCACCTTCACCAGCAAGTTTTTTGACGTGGCTTGCACCCATCCCTCGCGCGCCGCCCGTCACAATGATCACCTTGTCTTTCAACCTCATCAACAAACGCCTCCTATCCTTTTTCAATTTGAATGTATCATGATAAAATAAAATCATGACAACGCTTACAACAAACAGTAATTAACGTTTCCTTTACCTTTTAATGTAATCGTTCCGCCAACGTTTTCAATCATTAAAATTCCAATATTTGTATCTATAGGCAACACTTTTATGGCAAAATGTTGCATTTGTGTATACTACGGAAAAGGTGATAACTTTATGGACGACTTTCGCAACCCAAATGACCCGAGAATCAAAAGGACGAAACGCAATTTAAAAAATTCTTTTTTAGAGTTGATGAAGGAAAAACCTTACCATGCAATCACTGTAACCGATATCGTAAATAAAGCGGAATATAACCGCACCACATTTTATCGCCATTATGAAACGAAAGATGAACTGGTCCAAGAACTATGTGATGACATCATCAATGATCTAATTTATGCTTTCCGTTACCCTTACCGCAATGCCAGCTTCATCAATCCCGCAGAGTTGAAGCCTTCGGACGTCATCATTTTCGATTACATTATGAAGCATAAAAACTTTTATTCATTATGGAAACATGGTGATGGAATTCCTGGATTCCAAAATCAAATCATTCACACGATGATTCAACTGTATAAAAGCGACATCCACTATCAAGCTTTCGGAGGCAAGGACGATTATTTGATCATCTATCAAGCGTATGGTGTTTGGGGGCTAATCATCAATTGGATCAACAACGATTTCCAGCCCTCCGCAGAAGAAATGGCTAACGAATTGATCAAAATCATCAACTACAAACCGCCGAAAG
>JAAYTF010000099.1 GCA_012518125.1 Bacilli bacterium
GGGTATATGGCAAGTTCGATTGTTTGTCATTGCTTTTTATGGAGACAATCTATAAAATGATAGGGGAGCAAGGCAACCTGGTTGCTTTTTTCTTTGTTTACACGAGAGGGGAATTTCGATTGATTCAGTTTTTCGTATCATTGTTGTTATATTTCGTCATCTTCTTTGGCATCGCATTTATTTTAAACATGCTGTTGCGCACGACTTGGTTAATGGCATTCCTTTATCCGATCGTCATATCGATCATCGTGTCGAATAATAAACTAAGCGACTATTTCATCCATACAAAAGAAGCATTCACGGAAGTGTATGAAACGATGACGTCCCTTGCCGCGGCGGATATTACGATATTGAGTTCAGGTTTTGTCGGTACGATCGTTTCGGGAATTGTCATTAAAAAACTCAGAAAAAGCGGTTATCAAATGTTTTAGCTGAAAATATGAATATTATGCGGAAAAATTGGACATGATGACATCCTAAAGGGGTGTTGTTATGTCCATTTTCTCTTTTTTGAAAAAAGTAGTGTTTATGTTGCTCTTCATTTACGCGCTTTATGCCACATTATCGGCAATCACCAATTTGACGATGTTCGATGTGATGGAAAGTTTCGCCGTGAGTGAAGATGCGGTCTATGAAACGAATGAATTCAAAGAGCGAAATTTGAAATTAAAAGCGAAACATCTTCTCAACAAGCTTACGAAAACTACTTATATATCAAGCAATGAAATAGAGGGGCCGAAGACGCTCGAAGAGGCGATCGACTTTTCCAAATATCCGCGCAAAAAAGTGATCGCGACCGGCTACACGGCAGGATACGAATCGACCGGAAAAACGCCGGAACATCCACATTACGGCATCACGTATTCCGGCGTCAAAGTGAAACGGGATTTGTACTCGACGATTGCCGCCGATTTATCGGTGTTCCCACTCGGTACGATCCTTTACATCCCCGGTTACGGTTATGGCGTCGTGGCGGATATTGGCGGAGCGATCAAAGGCAATAAAATCGATTTATATTTTGAAACCGTACAAGACGTCTACAAAGAATGGGGCAAGAAAGAAGTCGAAGTTTACGTCATCAAAGAGGGGAATGGCTCCATTACGGAAGAGGAACTGAAAACGTTGAACGAAAATGAAGCGCTGCAAGTGTTTCGTGAACAAATCATCAACAAAAGAAAAGAGTAATCATACGTAAATGATAACCGTGCGAAAAAAACGACAAAAGGCTTCTCGACTTGGAAGAAGCCTTTTTGTTTTAATAAAATTGGTGCACGATGAACGCGATGAAAATGCCGGTCAACGCGCCGATGAGCACTTCGATCGGCTTGTGGCCCAACAACGTTTTCAATTCGCGGATACGCTCGTATTCTTCTTTTTTATGCCAATGGGCAGCTTCATCGATGAACGTTTGAAAATCGCGGACGAGTTGATTCAGTATGGCGGCGTGTTCTCCAGCTTCGCGGCGGATGCCCAAAGCATCGAACATCGTGATGATGCTGAAGACAAAGGCGATCGCAAAAGGAATGGAATCGACGCCTTCGACGATTCCGACCGCTGTCGTCAATGCACTTACGGCTGCTGAATGGCTGCTTGGCATACTTCCCGTTCCAAAAATGAGTCCTGGCCGAAACTCTTTTGTGAAGACGAGGTGGATCGGCACTTTGATGAGCTGTGCAATGACAATCGCTGTTACAGCGGATATCAATGGGAAGTTGAGCAGCAATTGAGTCAAAAAAATCACCCTTCTTATCAATCATAAACTTTTTTTCATGAAAAGCGTCAACCATACATCAGATTGTTATTCACCGATTTCCAACGCCGTTTCCAAGGCAATTTCCATCATGTCATGGAACGTTTTTTCCCTTTCTTCTGCCGTCGTTTGTTCACCGGTCATGACATGGTCGGACACCGTAAGGATCGACAGCGCTTTGCGGCGATATTTTGCCGCCAACGTATAGAGCGCGCTTGTTTCCATTTCGACGGCCAAAACGTTGTAGCGGACGAGCAATCCATTGATTTCTTCCGCATTTTCACGGTAAAACGAATCGCTCGTAAAGACGTTTCCGATGTGCGGCTTGATGCCGTGTTTTTCGCACTTGTCAACGGCCGTTTTCAGCAAGCTGAAATCGGCCAAAGGGGCATAATCGATGCCGCCGAAAACCATCCGGTTCATTTGCGAATCGGTTGTCGCTCCTTGCGCGAGGACGATATCACGGATTTTGACGTGATCCGCCATCCCGCCGCACGTGCCGACGCGGATCAAATGTTTTACGTCATATTCGTTGATGAGCTCATTGACGTAAATCGAGATGGAAGGGACGCCCATCCCCGAACCTTGGACGGAGATGCGTTTTCCTTTGTACGTACCGGTGAATCCGTACATGCCGCGAACTTTGTTATATTGTATGACGTCATCCAAATAAGTTTCGGCGATATATTTCGCCCGCAACGGGTCCCCTGGAAGCAAAATCGTCTCGGCAATTTCCCCTTTTTTTGCACCGATATGGATGCTCATTCGTGTCCCCACCTTTTAACCGTATATTTTGTGATAATAATATTTTTCCAAATCAGCAATTTTTTCCAACGAAAGTTTGTTGAATGGCGTATCTTCTTTTTGCAATTGACTTTTATATGTTTCCACCGCATGTTTCAACGATTCGGCATACGATGGGATCTCGCCTTCGTACCGTTCCGTGAAACGCTTGCGGACGTTCGCTTTTTCACGGAAAGCGAGCGCTTTTCGCTCGTGAAATGCCACGCCTTCCACTTCGCCCGGATGGTGCAAATCGCCCTGCATCGGGTGTTTCAAGACGGCCAAAATTTCAACGAGCCAAAAATTCCCTTTATCTGCGACGATTTTGCCGACATATGTACCGGAATTGTACGTCGCTTCAACGATATCGCCAATTTTCAAATCGGTCATTGACGTGTAACACTCCTTAATTAGTACATTGGTATTTTTCTGTTATATTTATTATAACAGTGTTCAAACCTAGCGCAATCTTTAGACTTGTTTATGATTTGCCAAGGAATAAATAAACGAAACTGTTAAATAAGTGCAAAATATGTGCATTTGTTTTCACTATCGCTCGTTTTTTGTTATAATGGGTATGAAAAGGAAGTGATCGATGATGTCAATGGATTTTTTGTACTTTCCGCAAGATAAATCGGAATATATTCCGGCGTTTATCACGTTGACAATTTTCGTCATCGGCGCGATTGTTGCCGTTTATTTATTTTACAAATATTCAAAGAAAGAAGAAAAGTTGATCGAAGAAAAGTACCGTTTGCATGAACCTAAAAACAAGGAACAGCAAAAAAACGAATTAAGTTAGTTTTCCTTCACTCCAATCATATAAATTAAAGCCGTGAACTGTTTTAAAAGTTCACGGCTTTTGCCATTTAAGGCAATTTGTTCACCGCTTGAACGATCCGGTCGATCGCTTCTTGCAACGTTTCTTTATGACACGCAAGGTTGATGCGCATGAAACGTTCCCCTTCTTTGCCGTAGCTGGAGCCGGCGTTGAGGCCGACTTTCGCCTCCTCGACCAAAAAACGGTGCAGCGCTTTGTCGCTCATGTTTAATTTGCGGAAATCCAACCATAATAAATACGTTCCCTCGGAATCGATGACGTCGACCTTCCCGTTCGTTTCCATAGGAAGCCGGTTGATGACATATGTTTTGTTTTCTTCGATGACCGCCAACAACCGATTGAGCCAACGGTCGCCGTGTTCATATGCCGCATTGAGCGCGATGATGCCCATCGTGTTCAACATGCGGAAACCTTGAAGCGCCAACAATTTTTCCATTTCCATCTTCTTTTTCCGATCGGGCGTGACGATGTACGAAATATGCAGTCCGGCCAAATTGAACGTTTTCGTCGGCGACATGAACGTAATCGTTTGTTTGGCCATTTCTTCGGACAGTGACGCGATCGGAATATGTTTATTCGGCTCGAACACCAAATCGGCGTGAATTTCGTCGGACAAAATGAGCACGTCATAAGCCAAAGCGAGTTCCGCGAGCTTTTCCAATTCGGCTTTTTTCCACACGCGCCCGACCGGATTGTGAGGGGAGCATAAAACCATTGCTTTCGTTCCTTGGCGGAATTTTTCTTCTAGGTCGGCAAAATCCATCCGATAGGTGCCGTTTTCATAGCGAAGCGGATTTTCGACGAGCTGCCTGCCGGAATCTTTGATGACGGAGAAAAACGGCGTATAAACCGGCGTTTGGATCAACACGTTGTCGCCCGGTTCGGTGAAAGTCACAATCGCGTTATATAAACTTGTGATGACGCTGGGGCTGAACGTCAACCAGTTTATGTCCACGTCCCATCCGTGGCGTTTTTGCAACCAGTTGGCCACGTTCTGTTTGATCGAATCGTCGATGAACGTGTAGCCGTAAATGCCATGTCGCGCACGTTCTATCAATGCATCGTTCACTTCTTTCGGCGCTGGGAAATCCATATCCGCAACCCACAACGGCAACACGTCATCATCGTCGGTTTGGAACACCCGTTTCACTTGATCCCATTTCATCGAGTTTGTGTTTTTGCGGTTGATGAACGTTTTAAATTCGTCCATGCAGTTTACCCCCTAAATGAAAAGTTAACCATATTATACATGATTCGTAAATCGGCGCGAAAAAAAAAGCAAAGCACATGAGTGCTTTGCTTACAGGGGGAATACGAGAAAGTCTTACACTAACTATTATACCCATTATTCATAAAATTAAACAGAGAAATCTACATTTTTTACATATTTTTTATTTTTTTTTTAAAAAATCATGCATATTCATTCATCATCTGTTATAAATAATCGACATCATTTGCTTTTTATATTCCTCGACTCCGGGTTGGTCAAACGGGTTAACCTGCAACAAATACCCGCTGATGGCGCATGCTTTTTGGAAAAAGTAAACCAGATAGCCGTAAGTGAACGCGTCGACTTTTGGCGAACGGATGATGATGTTCGGCACGCCGCCCTTCGTGTGGGCGATGAGCGCTCCTTCAAAGGCGGATTGATTGATCGAATGCACCGTCTTTTCAGCCAAATCATTTAACCGTTCGACATCGTCCTCTTCATAAGGAATGGTGATGTCTCTGTTCAATTCATCGGCGAAAAGGACCGTCTGGAAGATGTGCCGCTCGCCGTCTTGTATGTATTGGCCGAGCGAGTGAAGATCGGTGGTGAATGTCGCCGTCGCCGGGAAAATCCCTTTTCCGTCTTTTCCTTCGCTTTCACCATACAGTTGTTTCCACCATTCTTGGAAATAATGCCATCTAGGCTCGTATGTGCTGAAAATTTCAATTTTCTTTCCTTTGTTGTAAAAAATGTTGCGCAACGTTGCATAAAAATAACTTTGGTTGTTGCGAATATTGTCGACTTTTGTTTCTTCATACGCTTGTTGCGCGCCGGCGATGATTTCATCGATCGGAATGCCGCTCACCGCAATCGGAAGCAACCCGACGGCGGTCAGCACCGAGTAGCGGCCGCCAATATCGTCAGGTATAGAAAATGTTTCGTATTTTTCTTTGCGCGCGATTTGTTTGAGCGGGCCGTGTTCGTTTCCGGTCGTCACAAAAATTCGTTTGCGCAGTTCTCTTTCGTCATACCGGTTTTTCATGTATTGTTTGATGATCCGAAAGGCGATTGCCGTTTCGGTCGTCGTGCCGCTTTTTGAAATGACATTGACGGAAAAGTCATGTTCATCCAACAAATCGAATAAATCATGCAAATACGTCCCGCTCAAGTGATGGCCGACGTAAACGATTTTCGGCGCGTTCCTTTTTTCTTTCGAAAGCTCGTTCGAAAATGTATGGGAAAGCAGCTCGATCGCTGCGCGTGCACCCAAGTATGAGCCGCCGACGCCGATGACAAGAAAAAGTTCACTATGTTGTTTGATTTGCTCAGCAACCGCTTTGATTCGCTCGATTTCATCGTTTGGGATGAGGTTCGGATATTCCAGCCAACCGAGATAGTCGCTCCCTAAACCGGTTTTATTGTGCAACTCGTTGTGCGCTTTTGTCACGTATGCTTGCCATTCGTCCATTTCCGCATCCGTTGTGAAGTCCTTGAGATAGCGGTCGTCGATTGTAATGTAAGCCACTTTAATTCCCCCAAAAATGTTATTACCGTTTCATTTTTACGTTTAATTCAAATTGAGGATCGTCTTTTTCATGTCGTTGTACACGTAGCCCCACAGTTTTTCATCCGTGGAAAAAGCTTTGCTCACACGTTTGACGAACTGTTTGAACGCTTCATCGTATTCTTCTGATTCACGGTCTGGAAGGTCTTTTTTCAATTCATTCGTAAATTCGTTGATTTCCGGCGCCCATGGTCCCCACTTGCCGATTTCATTGCCGTCCTTGTCGATGAAGATGAAAATCGGAATGTAACGTTTTTCGTTCGTCAAATATTGATCCATCAACTCCAAGTTATCGTCGCGGATCAAAAAGCGCGTATCGATGTCCGCTGTTTCGGCGATGTTCAAATATATCGGAATGTCCATCATACAATGGCCGCACCATTCCGCCGCAAGCACGATCGCCCTTACTCCGTCGATGGCTTTAAATTTCTCTTTATCTTCTTCCGGCACTTCAAACGTATTGTAAATATGCTGAAACGACTCTTTATGATGGTCGAGCCTAGCCATGTATGCCTCTTTTTCCAAGCCTTTTTCAAACCATTTGTTTAATGACATAAAAATTCCCCCTTCTTCCATTTCATTGTAATCTATTGTACATGAAATGGCGGGGAAGTTTAAGGGGAATGGGAAATTAGGACGATATTCCACGACAATAAATATACCATTGAACTTACCGATATCGTGGGATGGAAAGGATTGCTGGCATTTTTGAAATGTTGTGTCCAACAAAATGTTTGGAAACTTGAGAAATGGCAAATTTTCGACTGATTCAATGAAAAGTTGTCCAAACGGTTCGATGCCGTCCCTTTAAACAGCGATGTTTCCGATTGGAGGGAGGAATTGGCATATTGACGTCGAAACGGTGCAGGAAGCAAACATGAAACAGCCGAAGGAGCAAAACAACGCGCAACCGATAAAAGAGGGCAGACTGGTAAATCCGATCGTCGATCAAGATCCGCCAAATATAAAGACATCGGAAGGAGAAAGAAAAAATCTTTCCAATCACTTCAATGTGTTGCTACTCGGCTCCGGGATTACTGTCACCCGTTTTCCGTTTACGTTAATAAAAAGCGATTTAACGGTTGACAAATCTTTCATGGACGACACAAACTTTTCAGAGTTTTTATACAACTGTTTTAAGTCTTTTAAACAGCGAGACTTTTTAAGCAAAGCGCATTTCACAAAAAATAGCATTTCGGTTGCAATTGGCTA
>JAAYTF010000100.1 GCA_012518125.1 Bacilli bacterium
AACGCCATCCGACATGCACCGGTAACTGTAAATATCCAACATTCATGGATTTTAGAAATGAGGATTTTCAATCCACGCGCATCTTTCTGCGCGACAACCATCCAACTGGTAAAGGCGTTTAATTTCGATCCACACGCTTTTCGTGTGACGAAACAGCTCCGAAATTACATGAACGAAATCCAAAAAGCAAGCAAGTTCACAGTCACTTACCATCCATGATAGCACATGATCGTCTATGATGAAAATGATGACTTGCGAAAAACGTCATCGACACGCATCAAATCTTGGATTCGTTGTTTTCAGCCAGTTCAAACCTGTCTTTTTGAGAGTCTATTGTATTTGTTGCACAATAATACAAAATTTCCTATAACTTTCATAAATATGACAATTTCATAGTGAATTTATCCATGTTGTAAAATGTTGGAAGTCTTTTTTTGTTTTCACTGACTTTCATTTTCGACTTGGTTTCCATGAACCGAAAACATTCCATCATTCTATGAAACTATTTTTTTAGGAAGTGATCGCATTGCAACTGAAGGAAGTCATCGGCAAATCACCCGTCATTTCCGAAACGTTCAACTGCAAGACCATCACCCCGCTTTTGATGCACGGAAAAGACAACAAACATACGGCTGAACTGCGTACAACTTCTTTCATCGGCCTGTTCCGCTACTGGTTCCGCGCGCTCGAACCGGAACTTTCAAAAACCACGTTTCAAAAAGAAACAAACTTGTTTGGTGGGACGAATCCAGTCTCGCTGAAATCGAAGCTGCTCGTTTCCATCACCCCTCCGTCTGATGACCAATACGAATACAGCACGCGGCCGCACCGGACTTTCCGGAATGGAAATTCGGCAAAGAGTGCAGGCATCCCGGAAAACACTTCTTTCAACATCCATCTTCAAACGTTCAAAAAAGACGAGTCCTATTTCGACAAATTGGTCACGTATGCCAAATTAAGTTTTCTCTTGGGCGGCTTTGGCATGCGGTCCAGGCGTGGATTCGGCTCGATCGACATAACGAACGGCCAAAAGTTTCAAACGCCGGAACAATGGCTGGCATATGTCCAACAGTTGATCACATCCGTCTCCGATATACCAGTCGAACATAAAAACAATCGGCTCATCACGGCGAGAAACAATCACCGCATCAACCATCCGCGCTTGCTCGGCGTATACATAGGAGACAGCTACCAATCGTCACATGAAGCTTTGGTCGCCATCAACCAGACAAGCTCAAATGTGAAAAAGAAATTTGGTCCGGCATTGGGGGACATCAATAACAGTAGGAGAAAAGCGGCGAAACCGAGTGGATACAAAGGAGAAGGGGAAAAACTTGCGACTCCGCTCATCGCATCGGTGAAACCAATCGGCGAAAATTACTACATCGTCGTGACGGAAGTTCAAAACACGAAATTCCCGAACGATCCAGTATATGAAAATGCGAAAAAAATGTTCCTTGAGGAAGTGGGTGCTACGTATTGAAAACGTATTTGTTCGTATACAGCATCGGTCCCGTGCAGTCTTTCATCGCGGCTGCAAGGAAAACGGAAGATTTTTGGAGCGGCAGTTACCTCCTGTCCCATTTGACGGAAAAAACGATTGAACGTGCCTTGGAACAAAAAACGTACAACGTCCAACTCATATCACCTTCGATCACACTTGAGGAATTGCAAATACATAAAGCCGACCCTTCGCCGGTCGCAAGCCTCCCGAACCGGTTCCTTCTCCGATTGGAGGCAAGTTCGGATGAAGAGGTGAGGCAATTCGGCGACGATTTGACGGAAACGACGAAAGCCGCCTTTCACCTGCTTGGCAAACGGGCGTTTTACAACGTGTTCCCTGGTTTAAGGGACAACGAACATATGCACGCGCTCATCGAAAAACAATTGAACGGGTTGCTTGAAATATTTTGGGCGTTTGAAGCATGGGATCCGACAACAAAAGCATACAACGACGTGCGCAAAACGGTCGAACGGAGGCTCGCTTCCGTAAAAAACAACCGCATATACAGCGACGAACCGCAAGACGGGCTCGTTTGCACCGTGTGCGGCATGCGTGAAGCGCTCCATGAAGGGAACATTGACGAACACCACCGCATCGGACAAATGCGCCGGATCATCGAACAGACGTGGCGGAAACGTGCGGCAAAATATCAAGAAAAAAGCGAAGAAAGCGGCTCTTGGATCAAAAACAACGAACGGCTGTGCGCCGTTTGTTTGACAAAACGCGTCGCCCGGGAAATCTTTTACGAACATCATGTGTTCGAATCGTTCCCTTCCGTCGTCGATTTCGCAACAGAAAACAATCCGTACTATGCCATCATCATGATGGACGGCGACGACGTGGGAAAATGGATCAACGGCGATGACGGGAAATTATTGGACGGCTTTGACAAAGTGGACGAACGCTACCACAAAGAATTCAGCCGTCGGCTCACCGTCTTTTCAAAAGAAAAAGTGCCGACGATCGTCGGGGATAAGTCGAATGAAAACGGCCCACCGAAAAAAGGGAAACTCGTCTATGCCGGCGGTGACGACGTGCTTGCCTTCATGAAGCTGAAAGACTTGCTCCCGACGGTGAAACAATTGCGCAGCACTTTCAGCTC
>JAAYTF010000011.1 GCA_012518125.1 Bacilli bacterium
AGAGGTGTCTCCAATATTGAACGACTCCTCAGTCGCAACGTCGAAAAAGAACGCATGACTGAAGAAGAGAAAAACGCAGTGTTGAGCCGCATCACGAAATCAACCGACTTGGAAGGTTCAGCCAAAGAGATCGATTTGGCGATTGAAGCGGTCGTCGAAAACATCGACGTGAAAAAAGACATTTTCCGCAAATTGGATGCAAATGCGCCAGAACATGCCATTTTGGCGTCAAATACATCATCGCTTCCGATCACGGACATCGCATCTGCGACGAACCGTCCGGAAAAAGTGATCGGCATGCACTTCATGAACCCGGTGCCTGTGATGAAACTCGTCGAAATCATCCGCGGATTGCAGACATCCGACGAAACGTACGAAGTCATCGCCGATATGACGAAAAAATTGTACAAAACGGGTGTCGAGTCGAAAGACTTCCCGGGATTCATTTCCAACCGAATTTTGATGCCGATGATCAACGAAGCGATTTACACGGTCTACGAAGGGGTGGCATCGATTGAAGACGTCGATACCGTCATGAAACTCGGCATGAACCACCCGATGGGACCGTTGACATTGGCGGATTTCATCGGACTTGATACTTGCTTGTACATCATGGAAGTGTTGTACGAAGGATTCGGGGACAGCAAATATCGTCCTTGCCCGTTATTGCGTCAATACGTCCAAGCGGGTTGGTACGGCAGAAAATCCGGCCGCGGATTCTACGTATATGAATAATGTGGCAGCATGAATCGTGACATCAAGAATTTTTGACTGGAAAGGAAGTTTTGAGAACGATGGATCTTAGATTTACCGAAGAACAAGAAATGATGCGTAAAATGGTGAGAGAATTCGCCGAAAATGAAGTGGCAAAAGAAATTCCAGCGATGAACGAAGATCAATTCCCGAAAGAGACGATCAAAAAAATGGGAGAACTCGGGTTGATGGGCATCCCGATTCCGGAAGAGTATGGCGGAAGCGGCATGGACTTGGTTTCCTACATCATCGCCATCAACGAATTGTCCCGCGTAAGCGCGACGGTCGGCGTCATTTTGTCCGTCCATACGACGTTGGGCACGATGCCGATCTTGAAATTCGGAACGGAAGAACAGAAACAAAAATACGTTCCGAAGCTTGCCAAAGGCGAATATTTGGGCGCGTTCGCCTTGACGGAACCTTCTGCCGGTTCTGATGCGGCAAGCCTTAAATTGCGCGCGGAGGACAAGGGTGACCATTACGTCTTAAACGGTTCTAAAATATTCATCACGAACGGAAACGAAGCAGACATCTTCATCACGTTTGCACGTACTGGCAAAGAAGCAGGCTCAAAAGGGATCAGCGCTTTCATCGTCGAAAGGGACACACCAGGATTTTCAATCGGTAAAACAGAGAAAAAAATGGGACTCCACGGCTCAAGTACGGTTACATTGAACTTTGAAAATGCGATTGTACCGAAAGAGAACTTGCTGGGTGAAGAGGGCAAAGGCTTCAAGATTGCGATGGGCAACTTGAACGCAGGAAGAATTGGAATTGCTGCTCAAGGGCTTGGCATTGCCGAAGCGTCGCTCAACGCCGCGGTTGAATATGCTAAAGAGAGGGAACAGTTCGGCAAACCGATCGCACATCAACAAGGCATTTCCTTCAAATTGGCGGACATGGCAACAGAAGTGGAAGCAGCAAGACTTCTCGTATATCGTGCGGCCTACAAGTTGAACGAAGGAACAATCAAGCCGGAAGAAGCATCCATGGCGAAAATGTACGCGACACAAACAGCGAGAAAATGTGCGATTGAAGCCGTACAAGTCTTCGGTGGATACGGTTATACGGAGGATTACCCTGTTGAACGATATTTCCGCGATGCGAAGGTGACGGAAATTTACGAAGGCACCAACGAGATCCAACGTCTCGTGATCGCCAAGCAAATCTTATCATAATGGGGTATTGGAGGAAGAAAGATGAAGTTTGAATTGACCGATGAACAAAAAATGTTGCAATCGATGGTTCGCGACTTCGCCGTAAATGAAGTAGAACCGACAGCCGCTGAAAGAGACGAAGAAGAACGTTTCGATCGAGAAATTTTTGACAAAATGGCCGAACTAGGATTGACTGGCATCCCATGGCCGGAAGAATACGGCGGCAGCGGCATGGACTATGTCAGCTATGTCATTGCGGTCGAAGAATTGTCCCGCGTCTGCGCATCGACGGGAGTGACGCTTTCCGCGCACGTGTCGCTCGCTAGCTGGCCGATTTACAAGTACGGCACGGAAGAACAAAAACAAAAATATTTGCGCCGTCTCGCAGAAGGCTCAGCGATTGGTGCATTTGCACTTTCTGAACCTGGTGCCGGTAGCGACGTTGCAAGCATGAAAATGACGGCGAAAAAAGACGGCGATGATTACGTATTGAACGGAAACAAAGTTTGGATCACAAACGGCGGCGTTGCCGACATTTACGTCGTTTTCGCCAAAACCGATCTAGATGCGAAACATAGAGGTATTTCCGCATTCATCGTCGAAAAAGGGACAGAAGGCTTCTCATTCGGCAAAAAAGAGAAAAAATTGGGCATTCGTTCGTCTCCTACGACAGAATTGATCTTTGAAAATTGCCGCATTCCGAAAGAAAACTTGCTTGGCGAAGAAGGCGAAGGGTTCAAAATCGCCATGACGACGCTCGATGGGGGACGAAGCGGTATCGCGGCACAAGCGGTGGGCATTGCCCAAGGCGCGCTCGATGCGGCGATCGCTTATGCGAAAGAACGCGAGCAGTTCGGCAAGCCGATCGCACACCAACAAGGCATTTCCTTCAAGTTGGCGGACATGGCGACAGAAGTCGAAGCGGCCCGTCTCTTGACGTATCGTGCAGCATGGTTGGAAAGCCAAGGGCTTCCATACGGTGAAGCGTCCGCCATGGCCAAATTGTTTGCCGGAGATACGGCGATGCGCGTAACGGTCGAAGCGGTGCAAATTTTCGGAGGATACGGTTACACGAAAGATTATCCGGTTGAACGTTACATGCGTGATGCAAAAATCACCCAAATTTACGAAGGAACGAACGAAATTCAACGTCTCGTCATCGGCCGCGCATTGACGAAATAAATGGTAGAAAGGGGATATATCATATATGTCGGATGCCATCATATCCTCTGTGAAAGACAGCTCTCTCATTGAAAAGCGGCGCAACCAGATCGTCAAAGCATCAATCAAATTGTTCAAACAAAAAGGTTTCGCCAAAACGACGACACGGGAAATTGCGAAAGAATCCGGTTTCAGCATCGGCACTTTGTACGAATATGTCCGGACGAAAGAAGACGTGTTGCTCCTCGTATTTGACAACATAAACAAAAACGTATTTGACAAACTAAAAGAAGTGATCGACGTAAAAGAACCATCGGTCGAAAACTTGCTCGGCGTGATCGATTCGTATTATCGACTCACCGATAAACTGCAGGAAGAAATTTTGATTCTCTATCAAGAGCTCAAGTCATTGCCGCAAGAAAAGCGCGAAGCAGTTCTTGAAAGAGAGCTAGAGATGGTCGATATGGTCAAAGATGCGATCATGGCAAGTGTCCCTTCTACCATTGATGAAAAAGAAGCGATGCTCATTGCAAACAACATTTTCGTTCAAGGACATATGTGGAGTTTCAGACGTTGGACGCTGCAAAAGCAATTCACCCTTGATGAATACATCGACATGCAGATTGAATTTGTATTGCGGGCGTTGAACATTGACCGCAACGAAGTGAAAAGTCAATAGTCCGTTGGGATGCCCGGCCATCCCAACGCAACTTTCCTTAAGCGCATCACAAAATCGAAAGAAAAGGAGTTGAGGAAAGTGAAGGTAATGGAAAAGAAAGAAGAACAAGTTCAACAAGTCGAAGTGTATAAGCCGAAACATCACGTACGTGTCGTTACGGCTTCGAGCTTGTTCGACGGCCACGATGCGGCGATCAACATTATGCGACGCATCTTGCAGGCCAGTGGCGCGGAAGTCATCCATCTTGGTCACAACCGCAGTGTAGAAGAAGTTGTAAACGCTGCAATCCAAGAAGATGTGCAAGCGATTGCAGTTTCTTCGTACCAAGGCGGCCATATGGAGTACTTCAAGTATATGATTGATTTGTTGAAAGAAAGAGGCGCCGAACACATCAAAGTTTTCGGCGGCGGCGGTGGCGTCATCATTCCGCGTGAAATCAAGGAACTTCACGATTACGGCGTCGCCTGGATTTTCTCTCCGGAAGACGGCCGCAGACTAGGATTGCAAGGGATGATCAACGAAATTTTAAAAATGTCCGATTTCGATCCACCGCGCAACATCGAAAAAGATAAGCAAAAATTGCGTGAAGGCGACCATCAAGCGATCGCGCGGCTCATCACGTATGTCGAAAAGCAAGACGATGATCCGGCGAAACAAGCGCTTTTGGAAGAATTGCATAAAAACAGCAACCCGAACTTGCCGGTGCTCGGAATCACCGGAACGGGCGGTGCGGGCAAAAGCTCATTGACGGATGAACTCGTCTTACGCTTTTTGCATCACTTCCCAGATAAAAAGATCGCAATCATTTCGGTTGACCCGACTAAACGGAAAACGGGCGGGGCGCTGCTCGGCGACCGTATCCGCATGAACGCGATCAACAATAAACGCGTCTACATGCGTTCAATGGCGACGAGGGATTCAAAGACGGAATTGTCCAATGCGACAAAAGCGGTATTGGATGTCGTCCGTGCAGCGGATTTCGACTTGATTATCGTCGAGACGAGCGGAATCGGCCAAGGGGATGCGGAAATCACCGAAATCACGGACTTGACGATGTACGTCATGACCGCGGAATACGGGGCTCCGTCACAGCTTGAGAAAATCGACATGATCGACTTTGCCGACTTCATTGCGATCAACAAATTCGAACAGCGCGGCGCATTGGATGCGTTGAAGCAAGTCCGCAAACAGTATGAGCGCAGCCGTGGACTGTTCGGTAAAGATCCGGAAACGTTCCCGGTCTTCGGCACGAGCGCAAGCCGTTTCAACGACCCGGGTGTAAACAGATTATTTAAAGCAATCATCGACAAAATCAACGAAGACGGCCATTGGGGCGAACCGGAAAAATTGAAATCAGTCGTTGAAGTTAAAGAACAACACCAAGCGATCATTCCGCCGGACCGTATAAACTATTTGCGTGAAATCAGCGAAACGGTGCGCAATTACCATAAGAAAGTCGAAGAACAGAGCGAAATCGCTCGCAAACTTTATCAATTGCACGGTGCAAGAAATGTATTAAAAGATAAAGAAGCGGTCAAAGCGATTGAAGAACTGATCGAAATTTACGAAAAGAAACTCGACCCAGAAGCAAAAGAAAAGCTCGAAAAATGGGATGAAATGAAAGAAAAATATGAAAGCGACACGTTCACTTACAAAGTGCGCGACAAAGAATTCACGGTCGAATTGAAATCCGAATCTTTGGCGGGCACGAAAATTCCGAAAGTCGCGTTCCCGAAATATGAAGATTGGGGCGACCGCGTCAAGTGGTTGATGCGTGAAAACGTTCCTGGTGAATTCCCATATACAGCGGGCGTCTTCCCGTTCAAACGCAAAGGCGAAGACCCGACGCGCATGTTTGCTGGGGAAGGTACGCCTGAACGTACGAATAAACGTTTCCACTATTTGTCAAAAGACCAACCGGCTAAACGGTTGTCAACGGCATTTGACTCCGTCACATTGTACGGGGAAGATCCGGATTACAGACCGGACATTTACGGTAAAATCGGTGAAAGCGGCGTAAGCGTCTGTACGCTCGACGACATGAAGAAATTGTACAAAGGTTTCGATTTGACGGCGCCTAATACATCCGTATCGATGACGATCAACGGACCGGCACCGATCATGCTTGCATTCTTCTTCAACACAGCCATCGACCAACAAGTGGAGAAGTTCAAAGAAAGAGAAGGCCGCGAGCCGACAAAAGAAGAATACGAACAAATCAAAAAAGAAACGCTCCAAGTGGTTCGTGGAACCGTCCAAGCGGATATTTTGAAAGAAGACCAAGGACAAAACACGTGCATTTTCTCAACGGAATTTGCATTGCGCATGATGGGGGACATCCAGCAATACTTCATCGACAATAACGTGCGCAACTACTATTCCGTATCCATTTCCGGATACCATATTGCCGAGGCTGGAGCCAACCCGATCACACAGCTTGCATTCACATTGGCGAACGGCTTTACTTACGTCGAATACTACTTGAGCCGCGGCATGCATATCGACGATTTCGCACCAAACTTGTCGTTCTTCTTCTCAAACGGCTTGGATCCGGAATATACGGTAATCGGCCGCGTCGCACGCAGAATTTGGGCAATCGTCATGCGTGAAAAATACGGTGCTAGCGAACGCAGCCAGAAGTTGAAGTACCATATTCAAACATCCGGACGTTCATTGCACGCACAGGAAATGGACTTCAACGACATCCGCACGACATTGCAAGCATTGCTCGCCTTGCAAGACAATACGAACTCATTGCACACAAACGCTTACGACGAAGCGGTGACAACGCCGACGGAAGAATCCGTACGCCGTGCGATGGCAATCCAGCTCATCATCAACAAAGAATTCGGACTCATGAAGAACGAAAACCCATTGCAAGGTTCGTTCATCATCGAAGAATTGACCGACCTAGTGGAAGAAGCAGTGCTTAAAGAATTCGAACGCTTAAACGACCGTGGCGGTGTGCTCGGAGCAATGGAACGTCAATATCAACGCAGCAAAATCCAAGAGGAATCGTTGTACTATGAGAGCTTGAAACATTCTGGTGAACTTCCGATCATCGGTGTAAATACGTTCCTCAATCCAAATCCGAACGTCGAAGAAGAAATCGACAACATGGAATTGGCACGCGCGACAAAAGAGGAGAAAGAATTGCAGATCAAAAACTTGAACGAATTCAAAGAGCGCAACAAAGACAAAGTGGATGAAGCATTGCGCCGCTTGCAGGACGTTGCACGTTCCAATGGCAACATTTTCGAAGAACTCATGGAAACAGTGAAAGTCGCAAGCTTGGGACAGATTACACGTGCATTGTATGAAGTCGGCGGCGAATATCGTCGCAACATGTAATATTGTGTTAAATCCATCGAAGCTCAAGTAAATGCAACACTTGAGCTTCGATTTTTTTGTATGAGGAAGTTCTTATCAATTTGTATCGTTGAGACAATTTGTGCCTTTTTGGTTCGGTTGTTTTTTAAAAGAGCATGTTTCTTGTAAAAAGGAGTTGAACTGGACTCTATAAGCCAAAAAATGATGAAAAAGAGCCATAAGTGTCTCATAGAGCCGTTCTATGAGCCGTAAAACAGGAAAAAACGGCTGAAATCGTCTCATAGAGCCGTTCTATAAGCCGCCAAACAGGAAAAAACAGCTGAAATCGTCTCATAGAGCTGTCCTATGAGCCGCCAAACAGGAAAAAACAGCTGGAATCGTCTCATATAACCATCTTATGAGCCAGAAGCAAAGAAAAAATGCAAGAAAACGTCAATTAAACTGTGCAATGAAGAAAAAACACGGAAGATCGCTTAAATTAAATTAAACCCTCATTATGCAGTCTCAAAAGAAAGCCATAACAAATGTGAGACCCCGGGACATCCCCCTCACACCGTTCAAAAAATCTTAAAAATAGCATAAGCAGAATCATAAAACTGAAAAAATATGTACTATAATATAAGGAAGTTTCTCATCATCAGACGTTAGAAAACGAGCATAAAATGAAAAAGTTTTATCAAAAACAAAAAATAAGTTATAATATCAAGTTGCTTGATTATAATATGCTGAATGGTTATACTATGCCATTATCAGAGGCTTTTTTATCCAATCGTCGTAGATCATTTTTCTTGTAGAGAGGTGTGTGAAGCGTATGGGGCTTGAGAAATTTACGCAGGAACAAATCGATAAAATGTCAATGATTGAATTGGCGATCCATATTTTATCCGAACAAAAAAAAGAAATGGATTTTCGCGATTTATTCGACATGGTTGCTCAATATAAAAATTTCACCGAACAACAAAAAGAGGACTTATTGGCGCGTTTTTATACCGATTTGAATGTGGATGGACGGTTCACAACGTTAGGGAACAATTTATGGGGTTTGAAACGTTGGTATCCGGTCGACCAGACGAGCGAAAAATCATTGGCTGAACAACGCAGACGCGACGCGGAAGAGCTGGACGAAGACGATGAATTTTACGATGAAGAAGAAGACTATTATGATGACGAATTGGATGACCTCGATTTGGACTTGGGCGATGACGAGGCAATGCAAGAACTGTATGACGACTTGGACGATTACGCATAAAAAACATCTCATGACGACCGTTTCATCAACGGAAATGTACTGATTTCTAATTGGAAAAGTTTCTTAAAATGTAGGAAAAGCAACCTTGACTTTTCCTTCGAATATGAGTAAAATTTTTATTGGGCGTTTCAAATAAGTCGAACAAAAAAGTGCGTTTCCCCATACATTTAGGGAAACGCCTTTCTTATTTTACATAAAAAGTGAAAAGAAGAAAGAGGGTAAAAAATTGACGAAGTATATTTTTGTGACCGGCGGAGTTGTATCATCTTTGGGTAAAGGAATAACGGCAGCATCATTAGGGAGGCTGTTGAAAAATCGCGGACTGAAAGTGTCCATCCAAAAATTCGACCCATACATCAACGTCGATCCCGGGACGATGAGCCCTTACCAACACGGCGAAGTGTTCGTCACGGAAGACGGTGCAGAAACGGATTTGGATGTCGGTCATTACGAACGATTCATCGATGAAAATTTAAATAAATACAGCAACATTTCCGCGGGAAAAATATACCAAAGCGTCATCAACAAAGAACGAGAAGGTGCATACAAAGGTGTGACGGTCCAAGTCATCCCGCACATCACGAATGAAATCAAGGAACAAATATACAAAGCGGGCGAAGAGACGAACTGTGACGTCGTCATCACCGAAATCGGCGGGACGGTCGGCGACATTGAATCGTTGCCGTTTTTGGAAGCGATCCGCCAAATCAAAAACGACATCGGCCGTGAACGGGTCATGTACATTCATTGTACCCTCGTGCCATACGTTAAGGCGGCGAGTGAATTGAAGACGAAACCGACGCAGCACAGCGTCAAAGAATTACGCTCGCTCGGAATCCAACCTGATGCGATTGTCCTTCGTTCAGAAGTGCCAATCGATGAAGAAACGAAAGCGAAAATCTCCTTGTTCAGCGACGTGAAAAAAGAAGCAGTAATCGAAATGCGCGACGTCGACACACTTTACCAAGTACCACTCTCATTGCAAGAACAACACTTCGATGACCTCGTTTGCGAACATTTAGGCTTGCCGCAAAGAGAAGCGGACATGAACGATTGGGAAAAACTCGTCCAACAAGTGCGCAATTTATCCAAAACGGTGAAAATCGGCCTCGTCGGCAAATACGTCGAATTGCCGGACGCATACTTGTCGCTTGTCGAAGCGCTGAAACATGCCGGCATCACGTATGACACCGACATCGACATCCATTGGGTTGATGCGGAATTGTTGACGGAAGGCACGGTCGAAAACGAATTGAAAGATGTCGACGGGATTTGCGTCCCTGGCGGATTCGGCACGCGCGGCATCGAAGGGAAAATCACCGCCATCCGCTACGCGCGCGAATCGAAAAAACCGTTTTTGGGCGTTGGCCTCGGCATGCAACTGGCAGCCGTAGAATATGCGCGCAACGTATTGGGACTGGAAGGGGCGCATACGATCGAAGTGGACGAGAACACGCCGCATCCGATCACCAAACTGTTAAATGGCAAATCAAACAACGGACGCCTTGGCGGAACGCTTCGCCTCGGCGCGGAACCGATTGCTTTGAAAGACGGCACGAAAATCAAAGACATTTACAAGACGGATACGATCATGGAGAGGCATCGCCATCGTTACGAATTGAACAAAACATACCGCGAACAATTTGAAAATGCAGGATTCATCTTTTCGGCATGGAGCATGGAGGAAGAAATCATCGAAGCGGTTGAAATCAAAGACCATCCATGGTTTGTCGCATGCCAATTCATGCCGCAATTCAAATCGCGTCCGACGAAAGCCCATCCGCTTATGGAAAGCTTCATCGGTGCAGTGACAAACGGAAAATACGACAATAAATGACGGACGTATCCGACTATATTAAAATAGGATTAAATATGAGCGAAAAAACGGTGAACGAGTTGCACGGCCAATACCTACTTGGTATTCTTATTGTGGGAGAATTTTTTGAATACAATAAAGGAGCTGTTTATTCATGGCGTTAGTTTCGATGACAGAAATGTTGAATACGGCAAAAGACAACAAATACGCGGTAGGACAGTTCAACGTGAACAACTTGGAATACGCACAAGCGATTTTGCAAGCGGCGGAAGAAGAAAAATCCCCAGTGATCCTCGGTGTATCCGAAGGTGCAGCACGTTACATGGGCGGCTTCAAAGTCGTTGTGGCGATGACGAAAGCGTTGATGGAAGAGTACGGCACAACGGTACCGGTGGCAATCCACCTCGACCACGGCTCTAGTTTCAGAAAGTGCGCGGAAGCGATTCATGCAGGTTTCACTTCCGTCATGTATGACGGTTCACATCTGCCGCTCGAAGAAAATATCGCAAACACGAAAAAAGTCGTTGAATTGGCGCATATCCACGGCGTTTCCGTCGAAGCTGAATTGGGTCGCATCGCCGGACAGGAAGACGATTTGGACGTGACCGATGCAGAATCTATGTACGCAGTCCCTGAAGAATGCGAGCGTCTCGTCCGCGAAACGAACGTCGATTGTTTTGCGCCAGCTTTAGGTTCGGTGCACGGCCCTTACAAAGGTGAACCAAAATTGGGCTTCGACCGCATGGAAGAAATCATGAATTTGACGGGGGTGCCGCTCGTATTGCACGGCGGAACAGGCATTCCGTTGAAAGATATTCAACGCGCCATTTCCCTCGGAACGGCCAAAATCAACGTCAACACGGAAAACCAGATCCAACAGACGAAGGTCGTACGCCAAATTTTAGCGGAAAACCCTGAATTGTATGATCCGCGCAAATATCTAGGACCATCACGAGACGCCATCAAAGAAACGGTCAAACAAAAAATGCGCGAATTCGGCTCATCCGGCAAAGCGTAATCCGCTGCCGGATGATTTTGGAGGGATAAAGTGTGAAGTTTTTCATCGATACGGCCAATATCGCCGAAATCCGTGAAGCGAACGACCTCGGCATCTTGGACGGGGTGACGACGAACCCGACGCTCGTTGCCAAAGAAGGGGTCGATTTCCACGAGCGGCTGCGTGAAATCACCGCCATCGTAAAAGGTTCCGTGAGCGCCGAAGTCATTTCGGAAGATGCAGAAGGCATGATCAAAGAAGCGCGAGAACTGGCCGCAATCGCACCCAACATTACCGTGAAAGTTCCGATGACTTGGGAAGGGTTAAAAGCGGTCAAAACGTTGAGCGCCGAAAAGATCGAGACGAATGTCACGTTGATTTTCAGCGCGAACCAGGCGCTGTTGGCGGCGCGTGCGGGAGCAACATACGTATCGCCGTTTTTGGGCAGACTGGATGATATCGGTCATGACGGCATGGAACTTATCAAAACAATTTCACAAATTTTCAAACAAGCCGATATAAATACAAAAATCATCGCCGCATCGATCCGTCATCCGATGCACGTGACCGAAGCGGCATTGAATGGCGCGCACATCGCGACTGTCCCGTTCAACGTGTTGAAGCAACTCGTGAAACATCCGCTTACGGATATCGGGATTGAACGATTTTTGGCTGATTGGAAAAAGGCTCAGGAGTAGTTGGATGATGCAACGTTAGTGTAAAATAGACGTATCGACGTTGAAGAGAGGGTTGTCTATGGAAAAAATAATCGTAGAAGGTGGCCGGAAACTGAAAGGGACCGTAAGGGTGAACGGCGCGAAAAACAGTGCCGTGGCTTTGCTTCCAGCGTCTATTTTGGCGGATTCGACCGTGACGATCGAAGGGTTGCCCAACATCAGCGATGTCCATACGTTGGAAGCGATTTTGCAAGACATCGGTGCCGGCATTGAAAAACCTTCGCCCCATACGATCAAAATCGATCCTTCAACCATTGTTCCAATTCCTCTTCCGAACGGAAAAGTGAAAAAATTGAGGGCATCGTATTACTTCATGGGCGCAATGCTCGGTAAATTCAAAAAGGCGGCGATCGGCCTTCCGGGCGGCTGCTTTTTGGGCCCGCGTCCGATCGATCAACATATCAAAGGCTTCCAAGCGCTGGGGGCGAAAGTCCGGAATGAAAAAGGCTCCCTCTATTTGGAGGCGGATGAACTGAAAGGCTCCCGCATCTATTTGGACGTCGTCAGTGTCGGGGCAACGATCAACATCATGCTTGCGGCGGTGAAGGCAAAAGGCCAGACGATCATTGAAAACGCCGCAAAAGAACCGGAGATCATCGACGTTGCCACATTGCTCACGAACATGGGAGCAAAAATCAAAGGCGCCGGAACCGATATTATCCGCATCGACGGAGTGGATCAATTGCACGGATGCCTTCATACGATTATTCCCGATCGCATCGAAGCAGGCACGTATGCGATCGCGGCTGCTGCACAAGGCGAAGAAGTCATCATCGACAACGTCATCCCTGAACATTTGGAATCGCTGCTGGCAAAGTTGCGCGAAGCAGGCGTCGAAATCGAACAAAACGACGAACAAATCATCATCCGACCTGGTGAAAAATTGTTGCCGGTGAACATAAAAACGCTCGTCTATCCTGGTTTTCCGACCGACCTCCAGCAACCGATCACCGCACTTCTGACCAAAGCGGAAGGCACGAGCATCGTGACCGATACGATTTACCAAGCCCGTTTCAAACATGTCGATGAATTGAGACGGATGAACGCCGATATCAAAGTGGAAGGCAATACGGCCATCATCAACGGCCCCGCTGAACTAGAAGGGGCGCAAGTGAGAGCGACCGACTTGCGCGCAGGGGCGGCACTCGTCATCGCCGGGCTCATGGCGAAAGGGAAAACGGAAATCATCGGCGTCGAACATATCGAACGTGGTTATGAGAATATGACGGAAAAATTGGCCCAACTCGGCGCCAATATCCGCAAAGTGAAAATGACCAAAACGGAAATCGAACAGATGAACGTGAAATAAACGTCCATCGACTATGCTGAAGGGAAGATCACTTACGTGGAAAGAAGTTTATCAATGGAGTTGGTCCGTGTAACCGAAGCGGCTGCACTCGCATCCGCCCGTTGGATGGGAAGAGGCCAAAAAGATGCAGCGGATGATGCGGCGACGACTGCGATGCGCACCGTGTTCGACACGATACCGATGCGTGGGACGGTCGTCATCGGCGAAGGGGAAATGGACGAAGCGCCGATGCTTTACATCGGGGAAAAATTGGGGACAGGCGACGGCCCTCTCGTTGACGTGGCGGTCGACCCGCTCGAAGGGACGAACATCGTTGCCAATGGCACGTGGAATGCGTTGTCCGTCGTCGCGATTGCAGATGGCGGCAATTTGCTGCATGCGCCTGACATGTACATGAAAAAAATCGCGGTCGGACCGGAGGCGGTCGGCAAAATCGACATCCGCGCGTCCACTGAAGACAACATCAGAGCGGTCGCCAAAGCGAAAAACAAAGATGTGGAAGACGTGCTCGTCGTCGTGTTGAACCGTCCGCGCCACAAACAGCTCATTGAGGAAATTCGAGCGACAGGCGCACGCATCAAGTTGATTTCCGACGGTGACGTAGCCGGAGCCATCAACACCGCATTCGACCAAACAGGCGTCGACATGCTCATGGGTATCGGCGGAGCACCGGAAGGGGTGTTGGCGGCAGTCGCCTTGAAATGCCTCGGCGGTGAAATCCAAGGCCAGCTCCAACCGCAAACGCAGGAAGAGATCGAACGATGCAAAAAAATGGGCATCGAAGACATCAACAAAGTGTTCTACATGGACGATTTCTGCAAAGGGGACGACGCGATCTTCGCCGCAACGGGCGTGACGGACGGCGAGTTGTTGAAAGGCGTCCAATACAAGGGCGAACACGCAACCACACAAAGCGTCGTCATGCGCTATAAAAGCGGCACGATCCGTTTCATCGACGGCAAGCACAGCTTGAAGAAAAAGCCGCATTTTGTCCTCAAAGACGAATGATGCGTATAAACGCATATTAGGGTTGCATATAATGTAATAAGCATGTATGATAAAGCTATTAAAGCGTTTAACTTGATGAGGTTGAGATCGACGGTTCGTTGAGAAAAGTTTTTCCACTCTCCAATTCGCTTCGAAACTTGATTCATCTCAACCTCTATTCCATATGCATCCTTTTTTCTCCCAACCGCTCCAACCTGCTCAATGGATTTCATATAGATTGACAAGTGAAAACTTACACATACATAACCTTTCTTGACGAGATGCTTCAAACGGGAAGTTTATAAATGTCAATAAAACCCTTAAAAAGATAGGTAGAATAGGTGATATTACGTGTCCGAAGAAATGACCATTTCATATTTGGAAAGTCTTACGCTGAAAGAACTATACCAGCTCGCGCGTGAATTCAAAATTTCATACTACGCAAAACTGAATAAACGGGAGCTCATTTTCGCCATTTTGAAAGGACAAGCGGAAAAAGACGGCTATCTGTTCATGGACGGGATTTTGGAAATCATCCCTTCGGAAGGGTTCGGGTTTTTGCGCCCGATCAACTACTCCCCGAGCGCGGAAGACATTTACATTTCAGCGTCACAAATCCGCCGTTTTGATTTGCGCAATGGCGACAAAGTTTCCGGAAAAGTCCGCCCGCCAAAAGAGAATGAACGTTACTACGGCTTGTTGCACGTCGACGCCGTAAACGGCGAGGACCCGGAAATCGCCAAAGAACGCGTGCACTTCCCGGCTTTGACGCCGATTTATCCGAACCGTTTAATGAAATTGGAAACGGAACCACACTTGTTGTCGACGCGGATGATGGACATCATGACGCCGGTCGGCTTCGGCCAGCGCGGCTTGATCGTCGCCCCTCCGAAGGCCGGAAAAACGATGTTGTTGAAAGAGATCGCCAATGCCATTTCGATCAATCATCCGGAAGTGAAGCTCATCATCTTGCTCGTTGACGAGCGTCCGGAAGAAGTGACGGATATCGAACGTTCCGTCCATGAAGATGTCGATGTCGTAAGTTCGACGTTTGATGAAGTGCCGGAAAGCCATATCCGCGTGGCGGAACTCGTGTTGGAAAGAGCGATGCGCCTCGTGGAGCATAAGCGCGACGTCGTCATATTGATGGACAGTTTGACCCGTCTTGCGCGCGCGTACAACTTGGTCATCCCTCCAAGCGGCAGAACGTTGTCAGGGGGTATCGATCCAGCCGCGTTCCACCGGCCGAAACGCTTTTTCGGAGCGGCGCGCAACATCGAAGAAGGCGGCAGCTTGACGATTTTGGCAACCGCCTTGGTCGACACCGGTTCACGCATGGACGATGTCATCTATGAAGAGTTTAAAGGGACCGGCAACATGGAATTGCATCTCGACCGTTCACTCGCCGAAAGAAGAATTTTCCCGGCGATCGACATCCTCCGCTCCGGAACACGGAAAGAAGAATTGCTCGTGCCACCGGAACAGTTGGAGAAAATGTGGCTCATCCGACGCACGATGCAAGATTCGCACGATTTCACGGAACGTTTCATCCGCCGTTTGCGCGCGACAAAATCGAACGAAGAGTTTTTCCAACAACTCGATGAAGAAATGAAAAACAGACGCAAGACGGCGCCTTGATCGGACGGCTTGGGACAAATTCCCAATCGGAATCACAGCTTATCAACCAATAATACTTGAAATGCTTTCCCGATGCTGATATAATATTTAGACGTGTAGAAAAGATAACGAATTCGAATAAAGATCATTATGGACAGAATAGAGGTGGAAACATGAAAAAAGATATTCATCCAGAGTATCATAAAGTCATCTTTCTCGATACAGGCTCAGGCTACAAGTTTTTGAGCGGTTCTACGAGAACGTCAGACGAAATGATGGAATGGGAAGATGGCAAAGAATACCCGGTCATTCGCGTCGAAATCAGCTCAGATACACACCCATTCTACACTGGCAAACAGCGTGAAGAAGTCAAGGGCGGACGTATCGAACGCTTCAAGAAAAGATACAATATGTAACACAAATGATCATACTTTAGCAAAAAACCAGGCATTATATTGCCTGTTTTTTATTGTTTTAAATCGGGTGAACGTATGAAGCGGAATCGAAATATTGTATACTAAAAAGAGACGGAAATTGCGAGGTGTACCGAATGCTGGAACGATTGCAAGCGTTGGAAGACCGCTATATGAAACTGAATGAACTGTTGAGCGACCAGGAGGTCATTTCCGACCCGAACAAATTACGCGAATATTCGAAAGAACAAGCCGAATTGGAAGAACCGGTGGCGATTTACCGTTCCTATAAAGCGACAGTCGAACAATTGGAAGACGCAAAAAAGATGCTGCGCGAAGAATCCGACGAAGAAATGTTGGACCTTGTCAAACTAGAAATCGAAGAGTTGGAAGAAAAGAAAGAGCAGTTGGAAGAACAATTGAAAATATTGCTGTTGCCGAAAGATCCGAACGATGAAAAGAACGTCATCATGGAAATCCGCGCCGCGGCGGGCGGTGAAGAAGCCGCGCTCTTTGCGGGCGATTTGTACCGCATGTACACACGTTACGCGGAATCGAAAGGGTGGCGCACGGAACTCATCGAAGCGCACACGACCGGCATGGGCGGTTTCAAAGAAGTCATTTTCATGATCAGAGGAAAAGGCGCTTATTCACGTTTGAAATTTGAGAACGGGGCGCACCGTGTGCAGCGTGTTCCGGAGACGGAAGCGAGCGGCCGCGTCCATACCTCAACGGCGACAGTCGCCGTCTTGCCGGAAGCGGAAGAAGTGGACATCGAAATCGATCCGAAAGATTTGAAGATCGATACGTACCGTGCAAGCGGCGCTGGCGGACAGCACGTCAACATGACGGACTCGGCCGTGCGGATCACCCATTTGCCGACCGGGATCGTCGTTTCGTGCCAGGATGAAAAATCGCAAATCAAAAACCGTGAAAAAGCGATGAAAGTGTTGCGGGCGCGCCTTTACGACAAATACCAGCAAGAGGCGAAAGCGGAAATGGACGAAACGAGGAAATCGGCCGTCGGGACAGGCGACCGTTCCGAACGGATCCGTACGTACAACTTCCCTCAAAGCCGCGTGACGGACCATCGCATATCCCTCACCGTGCAAAAATTGGACCAAGTGCTTGACGGCGACTTGGATGAATTCATTGAAGCGCTGCTATTGGATGATCAAACGAAAAAGTTGCAACAAATAGGTGAATGATCGATGAAACGTTATGAAGTCCTTCAGTGGGCTTTTTCTTTTTTAAGGGAGCATGGGCGCGAGGAAAAAGCGGCTGAAATGTTGTTAAAACATATCGTAGGTGAAGATGGCGCACATTTTTTTGCCAATTTGCGCGAAGACATCGACGATGCGTTGAAAGCCAAATTCATCAAGATGGTCGAAGCGCACGCACTAACCGGAGTGCCCGTGCAGCATTTGCTCGAAAGCGCGCATTTTTTCGGCAGGGAATTCATCGTCAATGAAGACGTGTTGATTCCGCGTTTTGAAACGGAAGAAGTCGTCGCGCATGCAATCGAAAAAATAAAGGAAATGAAAATCGACCAACCTGTTATCGCAGATCTCGGGACAGGAAGCGGCATCATCGCCATCACGCTCGCCTTGGAACTGGAACATGCGCGGGTGTACGCCACCGACATCAGTGAAAAAGCGTTGCGCATCGCCAAACAAAACGCCGAAAAAATGAATGCGGAAGTTGCATTTTTCCACGGTGATTTTTTGGAGCCGATCATCAATGAAGGGATTGATCCGGACGTCATCGTCGCAAACCCGCCGTACATCGCCCACAGCGAACGGGATGCGCTTTCTGACACCGTCAAATTTGATCCGGACATCGCTCTTTTTGCCGAACGGGAAGGGCTTGCCGCTTATGAAACGATTTTGGCACAGATGAAAATGCTGCCCGCACGGAACAGACGGCTCGTCATTTTCGAAATCGGGCACTTGCAAGGCGAAAAAGTGAAAAACTTGGTGAAACAATCATTTCCCGAAAGCGATGTTTCCCTTTTAAAAGATATAAACGGGAAAGATAGAATCATTTCGGCCACCATTTTTGGATAAAAGACACGTTTAAAACGAATCCCCCTTGCCCATACTGATGATAAATTCAAATGCGCGGGGGGAATGATCATGAAACAGTTCATCTTGTTTTGCATCTTTTCTATTATTCTTGCAACGAACTCGCAACCGCTGGATGATAGAAATGTAAATGCCCAACAATATATGATCCCGGACGAAGCGATTCGATTGCGCATTTTGGCAAACAGCGACACGCTCGCCGACCAACAAATCAAATTTGCCGTCCGCGATCAAGTGAGCGAATACATCCGCAGCCTCGTTTACGAATTGGACGACATCGAGGAAGCGCGCAACGTAATTCGAGAAAATGTCCCGGTACTCGAAGCAATCGTCGCGGATACGATCGATGTTTATGGAAAAACGTATCCGTTTGAAGTGACGTACGCCAAAAACGTCCCGTTTCCAGAAAAGACGTACGGGCCTTACGTTTATCCTGAAGGCGAATATGAAGCGGTTTTGATTACGCTCGGGGACGGTACAGGCGAGAATTGGTGGTGCGTGCTCTTTCCGCCTTTATGCTTTGTCGATTTGTTCGGTGAAACGAAAGTCGCTGACGCTTCCGAAGATGTGGACCAAAAAGCTGACGTCATCGTGGAAGCCGACGAAACGGAAGAGGAAATGGAAGAAGACGAAAAAGAAGTGGAATCCGAAGACGTCGAAATCCGTTTTTTCCTGTTTGATTTGTTCAATCTTTCATAAATGACGATTTTCCTGCATACATATTTGGTAAACGACTCGTTAGGGTGGAAAAAATGGAATTGAAAAAAGCGACCGCTGTATCGGAAAGCAAATTGCATTCGTTCATCGGCAAATCCGGATGGTTCCACAATGTAAAAGCGCTCGATGAACCATCGAGTTATGTCATCAAGGACGGCGAAATGATCATCAGCTGGTTTCAATTGGAAAGCATCGACGGAGAAAATTACTGGCTGAAAAAATTGTTCATATCCCAAAACGAAGCGATGAAATTGCCATCTGTCATGCATACGATCATCCAATATGCCGAACAACAAAATGCAAAAACGATTTATGTACACAGCAAACAACCGGTGACGGACTTGTTGCTGGCTTCGTTTTCATTTGCGCTGCAAGATGAACATTCCCTCCAACCATTTCAAAAAGAACGAACAGGCAACTGGTGGTTTTATCGCTTTTGATGAACATCTTCAATTGGACAAGCTTGAATTTTGAGTCCCTTTTTCGGTGCAAAAAGGGTTTTTTTATTTTCGCGAAATTTTTTAAAAAACTGCCCAAATCATTTACACTAGTTAGTAGAAACCGAAAGAATCATACACTTGTGACGGGGTTAGTGAAAAATGAAAGAGTCGAAAAGAGTGAAGCAGATGGAAACGGTCATCATCGATATGAAAGACGAATTGAAGGAACAGGATATCAAACGCGTTGCAAAACTGTTGCGTTCAGGCGAAATCGTCGCCTTTCCGACCGAAACGGTGTACGGTGTGGGCGCCGATGCGACGAATGAAGCGGCCGTGCAAAAAATTTTTCAAGCAAAAGGGCGGCCGGGCGACAATCCGTTGAACGTCCTCGTTGCATCAAAAGAGGAGCTATACGAACTGGTTCAAGACGTACCGGAGTATGTGGAAAAAATGCTCGATGCGTTTTCGCCAGGCCCGATCACATACGTGCTGAAAAATAAAGGTCGTGTAGCGAAAACGGTGACGGCGGGACTGCCGACGCTCGGCGTCCGGATACCCGATCATCCGGTTGCGCTAAGCATCATCCGCGAGGCGAAAGTGCCACTTGCCGCACCAAGCGCCAATCGTTCCGGAAAACCAAGCCCGACAAAAGCGGAACACGTCATTGAAGATTTATACGGCAGAATTGCCGCAATCGTCGATGGCGGAGCGACGAATATTGGTTTGGAATCGACTGTCGTCGACTGCACAGGTGACCATCCGGTCATCTTGCGCCCGGGTGCAATCACAGCCGAGCAAATCGCTGACGCAACAGGTCTTTCATGTACGGTTTATGAAAAAAAAGCAGCCAACGCAAAGACTCAGGCACCTGCATTAAAATATAAACATTATACACCTGAGGTGCCGCTAATTTTGGTGAACGTGGAAAAAATGGAAATGGAAATTCTAAAGGCAAAAGCAGAAAACAAACGAATTGCCCTCATTTATCAGACAGCGGAGCTCGCGCAACTTGAGGTGGATGAGAAGCTTCGATTGGGCGATGATGAAGTGGAAGTTGCTCAACAACTGTACGAAATACTCCGTTCATTTAAAAACGAAAAAGTCGATGTCGTGTTTTGTGAATATCCTATTTTTGAACACAACCAAGCAATCATCAATCGATTAACGGAAGCGGCGGCAAAAATTATTGAATAATAAGAACAGGTGAAAAAACGATTCATCGTATATGAATCGTTTTTTTCTTTTGAGTCCATGTGTTTAAAAAAATCTATCAAGCATCCCGATTTGATTTTGACAAGATCTTGTCAAAATGAGATTGTCTATTTGAACAATTTAATACTTTATTCGAATGATAGAAAGCGCCCAAAGGCCGTTGCTACATCATGGCAGCCATATTATGTCCCGGGGAATGGTTCTATAAGCCGTTTCGCGGTCAAAATGGTTCAAAACAGTCTCATAGAGCCGTTCTATGAGCCGTTTCGCGGTCAAAAATGTTCAAAACAGTCTCATAGAGTCGTTCTATGAGCCGATTCGGGGTCAAAATAATTCAAAAAGGTCTCATAGAGCTGTTCTATAAGCCGTTTCGCGGTCAAAAATGTTCAAAACAGTCACATAGAAGCGTTCTATGAGACTGTTTTCGGTCAAAATGATTCAAAACAGTCTCATAGAGCCGTTCTATAAGCCGGTTTTCGGTCAAAATGGCACAAAA
>JAAYTF010000101.1 GCA_012518125.1 Bacilli bacterium
AATCGAACAAAAAAGAACAGATTTCCTATGACGATTTTGCGAAACTTGAATTGCGCGTCGGCGAGGTCGTCCGTTCCGAAAAGATGAAAAACGCGGACAAGTTGTTGAAATTGCAAGTCGATTTAGGCAACGAAACGCGGCAAATCATCTCCGGCATTGCGGAACATTACAAACCGGAACAATTGATCGGCCAAAAAGTGATTGTCGTCAGCAACTTGAAACCGGTGAAACTGCGTGGTGAAATGTCGGAAGGTATGATTTTGACCGGCGAAGCGCCTGATGGAACGTTGGCATTATTAACGGTCGAAAAATCACTACCAAACGGTTCCATCGTCGAGTAAAAAGGTCGATGTCGCTGTATGCGAGCGGCCTTTTTCCCTTTTTATCCAACAGAAGTTAAGGAGGCATTCGTTTGTTATTTGATACACATGTGCATTTAAACGCATGGCAATTTAAAGAAGATCTCAATGAAGTCATCGAACGCGCGGTCGAAGCGGGCGTCACCCGGATGACGGTCGTCGGATTCGATGAAGAAACGATTCCCCCGGCGATTGAGATAGCGGAAACGTACGATTTTATTTACGCTGCGGTCGGTTGGCATCCGGTCGATGCGATCGATTTCAAAGACCATCATCTCGACTATTTGCGTGAATACGCGCAACATGAAAAAGTCGTCGCTTTAGGGGAAATGGGTCTGGATTATCATTGGGACAAGTCGCCGAAAGACGTACAGGAAAAAGTGTTCCGCGCACAAATCCAATTGGCGAAAGAAGTCAATCTGCCGATCATCATCCATAATCGTGAAGCGACGGATGATGTCATCCGCATTTTACAAGAGGAAAAAGCGGAAGAAGTCGGCGGCATCATGCACTGCTACAGCGGAACGGTGGAACAGATGCAGCCATGTTTGGAGATGAATTTTTACATTTCATTGGCGGGACCGGTGACATTCAAAAACGCCAAACTTCCAAAAGAAGCGGCGAAAGAAGTTCCGCTCGACCGTCTTTTAGTCGAGACCGATGCCCCATATTTGGCTCCTCATCCTTTCCGCGGCAAACGTAATGAACCGGCTTATGTTACAAAAGTGGCCGAAGCAATCGCCGAATTAAGGAATATGGATTATGAAACGATTTGTGAAATCACAACGAAAAATGCTCTGGCAATCTACCGTATAAATCAATAGATTATGGGCAAAATAATAGATAACACCAGGATAGGCTAACGACCTATCCTTTTTTATTTAACATTTTTTAAAAAGATGAATGTTACAAATGGAAAATAATGGGATGGAATTGTAAACGAATTGTAAACATTCGTAACCAAATTGATTTTGACTTGGGTAGGAATGGTACCTATAATTGGAAAGGTATGAGGAGGCAAGATAATGAAAAACTTACTGAAGCCATTGCTTGCAGTAAAAACGAAACGAGGATACTCGATTTTCTCTGCAGTAATGGTCACACTTTTCTCAGCGTGGGTAATTTTCGATGAAACGAAAGTGAGTGTAGTCTTCACGACGGACGGTCAACAACAGGTAGTAAAGGCGCACATGCATACCGTCGAAGACTTGCTTGACGAAGTGGACATCGAAATGAAAGAACACGATTATCTTTCCCACGACTTGGATACAAAACTTGTCGATGGGATGGAAATCGAATATAAAACGGCAAAAAAAGTAACGTTGACAGTCGACGGACAGCCGGAAACGATGTATACGACGGCAATCAATGTCGGACAATTATTAAATGAGTTGGATATCGAAATAAATGAGTTTGACAAAGTTTCGCACGAGGCTAGGGAAGCAATCGTAGAAAACATGGAAATTACGATCGATCGCGCCTTTGAAATAAAAGTGGTCGATGGTGGTAAAGCAAGTTCATATTGGACGACGAAAACGTCCGTGAAACAGTTCTTGCAAGAAAACGATATTGAGCTGGATCGGTTGGATAAAATCGAACCAGCATTGAACGAGCAAATTGATGCGAAGACTACCATTTCGATTACTCGCGTTGTCAAATTTGAAAAAGAAATCGAAGAGGAAATCGCTTTTGAAGTCGAAGAAAGAAACGATCCATCTTTGGAAAAAGGCAAAACGAAAGTGCTGCAAGAAGGCAAAAAAGGTTTGGCGAAAAGGACGTATGAAATTACAACGGAAAACGGCGAAGAAGTTGACCGGAAAATGTTGAAGGAAACCATCATCGAAAAACCTGTTAAAAAAGTCGTCGCCGTTGGTACAAAACAAATTGCTTCAAGTTCGAGTGCCGAACCTGCCGGAAAAGGCAAAGTCATGATTATGGAAGCGACCGGTTACGGTGCGGATTGCCGCGGTTGTTCCGGCATTACGGCTACCGGGATCAACATCAAGAAAAACCCGAATATTAAAGTGATCTCCGTCGACCCGAATGTCATCCCGTTAGGTTCCCGTGTTTGGGTG
This sequence comes from Bacilli bacterium, assembly GCA_012518125.1. Lineage (GTDB taxonomy): Bacteria > Bacillota > Bacilli > Bacillales > Amphibacillaceae > Pseudogracilibacillus. The sequence continues at coordinate 2,435 of JAAYTF010000101.1, forward strand.
GAAGGCTATGGCGTGGCAATCGCCGGTGACACGGGCGGTGCGATCAAAGGAAACCGCATCGACGTATTGCTGCCTTCCGAAGATTATGCAAGGAAACATTGGGGACGCCGCACGGTTAAAGTTAAAATTTTGGACTAAACCTCGCATGCTCCCGTCTGTTAAAGACGGGAGTATTTTTTATGAGCAAAAACCGCTATAATAATGATGTGCATCAATTTAACAACTTACAATACAGAGGAATGGCAATGAAAATAAAAGAAATCATCGTAGTGGAAGGAAAAAACGACACGAATAAAATCAAACAAGCGGTAGAAGCCGACACGATCGAAACCGGCGGCTTAACGTTGTCAAAAGAAACAATCCAGCTCATCAAGCACGCTCAACAAAAACGCGGAGTCATCATTTTCACCGATCCCGATTTTGCCGGAAACCATATCCGCCGTAAAATTGCAGAAGCGGTCCCTGGTTGCCGGCATGCATATTTGCCGAAAAAGGACGCATTGCCAAACAACATAAAGGAAAGCGTCGGCATCGAACATGCTTCGCTCGATGCGATCCGTCTCGCTTTGAAAAATGTCCAAGTTGAACAAAAACCATCGAGCGAATCGATCACGCACGACGATTTGCTCCGCCATGGCTTGATTGGTGCTTCGGACGCGAAAAGGCGCCGTGAGCTGCTCGGTGACCACTTGCATATAGGATATGCAAATGCGAAACAATTACTCAAACGATTGAACATGTTCAACATTTCTCGTGATGAATTAAATGAAGCGATGTTGAGTATACTAGAAAGTGGGAAAGAAAATGACTAAATCATATATAGCGACGCCGCGCAGAACGACGGAAATTTTACGTACATACCATTTCACTTTCAAAAAAAGTTTAGGGCAAAACTTCATCATCGACGTGAACATATTGAAAAAAATGATCGAACATGCGCACATTGACAAAGAAACCGGCGTCATTGAAGTCGGGCCGGGCATCGGTTCGTTGACGGAGCAGCTTGCAATTTATGCGAACAAAGTCGTCGCTTTTGAAATCGATGATCGGCTGTTGCCGATTTTAAACGAAACACTGGCCGATTATGACAATGTCGCGATTATCCATGCCGATATTTTAAAGGTCGATTTAAACAGCGTGATCGAAGAGCATTTTGCCGATTTAAAGATCATCCAACTCGTCAGCAATTTGCCGTACTACATTACGACCCCGATTTTAATGCACATCTTACAAACCGCACCGGCGATCGAAAAGATGACGGTAATGCTGCAAAAAGAAGTCGCTGAACGGATGAATGCAAAACCAAACACGAAAGATTACGGTTCGTTGTCGATTGCCGTGCAATATTACACGGAGACGAAAATCGTCATGGATGTTCCCAAAACGGTGTTCATCCCTCAACCGAATGTGACATCGAGTGTGCTCGTGTTGAAACGCCGTGAAAAACCCCTCGTTCAAGTGGACGATGAAGCGCTCTTCTTCCGCGTTGTCAAAGCTAGTTTTGCTCACCGACGTAAAACGATCCGCAATAACTTGTTCAGCCATTTCAAAAAGACGATTGCCAAAGAACATCTATTGCAAGCGTTAAAGCGCGCCGAAATCGACGAATCGCTTCGTGCCGAGGCGCTTACAATCGAACAATTTGCCCGTTTAGCGAATGAAATTGGAAAATTTGTGTCCGAAAATACATGAGTTAGAAAATTAGACAATAAATGGGCTTGTAAAGTTATTGACAATTGTAAAAATCCTGATATAATAGAAATTTTACTTGACTGGATCATGTGCGTGTGTTATAATGGGAAGCAGTGAGGTGGAGTCCCAGTGAAAACAATTATGGAAATTAAGAAAGGTCTTGAAGAGCGGATTGGTGAGCGTTTGAAAATCAAGGCTAACGGTGGACGACGTAAAACGATCGTCCGGTCAGGAGTACTGTCTGAGACGTATCCTTCAGTATTTGTGGTTGAGCTGGACCAAGACGAACATTCTTATGAACGTGTATCGTATAGTTATGCAGACGTGTTGACGGAAACAGTGGAGCTGAAGTTTTTAGACGATCAGTCCAAATCATCATAGAGAAACGGCAAATGGCAAATTTGCCGTTTTGTTTTTGGTTATGAAAAATGTAACACGAGTACTTCAAGCAGGATTCCATATACTAAAGGTGTCGTAGCCGATCTTTTGGCAGAAAGGAGATGTTCTTTCATGGCTCGTAGACGCGGTATCATGTCGCAGGAGTTGAAGGAAGAAATTGCCAAAGAGTTGGGGTTTTACGACACGGTGCAGAAAGAAGGATGGGGCGGTATACGGGCGCGCGACGCCGGGAACATGGTGAAACGCGCGATCGAAATGGCCGAAGAGCGACTTCGCTCCAATAAACAGACCTGACCTCAGGTCTGTTTTTTTGTTTGATTCATAAATTATTTATAAAATGAATGAAATGGATATGTATATTTTGTTATGATGGTCTAAGGAGGGATGATAAGGGTGGATCAAGAAAGAGTGAGGATGGAACGTGCTCCCCAAATGAGCAAACGTTTTTTCGTTTTAATGTTATTTTTGTTACTGATCGTTGTTAGTGGGATCGTCGCATATCGAATTGCGACAAATTATATCTGGATGGATTCACTCGACTTTGCGTCGATTTATACGACCATTTTATACAGCAAAGTGACGATCGGCTTAACCGGCTTTGTCGTATTTTTCTTGCTCATGTATGTGACGTTGTTTTTTATCCGTTATAGTTATATGAAACTTTTTGCGCCGGAACAATTGCCGCTTGTCGTAGTTAAAAACGGTTTTGCGCAAGGGATCATGATCGCGGCCGCGATCGGTGTCGGGATCGTCGGCAGTATCATCGTTTCGAGCATCGGTTGGGAACCTGTTTTAAAGTTTTTTAACTATAGCGAATTTGGCCAAATCGATCCGTATTTCAACAAAGATGTATCCTTTTACATGTTCGTGCTTCCGTTCGTTGAATTTATCCTTTTCACACTGCTTTATCTGTTCGTCTTTTTGCTCGTTGTCCAACTGATCGCCTATTCGGTGTTCCATATGTACCGGATGAGCCGACACGCTCAAATCCATTTGGCGCTGACGTTCGGCATCATCGGCTTATTGTTGGCCGCTGTACATTATTTAGGCCGTTATCATACGTTGCTCTCCAATGAAGTCAACATGTTTCAAAAAAGCGTCGTCCACGGCTTAAGTTATACGGATCATGTGATCAATGTCCCGAAAGCTTACGTCTTGGCTGTATTTGCCATCATACTTGCCATTTGGACAGTTGTTGCACTTTTTCGAGGCAAAATATTTACAGCAATAAAACCGCTCGTCATTTATATCAGCCTGATTGTCATCAGCCAAATTGCGTCATTCGTCGTACAAAGCTTCATCGTTTCACCAAACGAATTTGCAAAAGAAGAGCCATATTTGCGGCACAATTTGGAATTGACACGGGCCGCTTACGGTTTGGATGAAATCGAAGTGAAAGAAAACCCGGGCAATGTATCGCTCAATCGAGAAATGATTGAACGAAACCGATTGACGATCGACAATATCCGATTGAACGACGCGCGTCCGCTCATCGACATTTACAACCAGCTGCAAACGTTCCGGACGTACTACAAGTTCAATGACATCGACATCGATCGATACAAAATCGACGGCGATTACGAACAAGTGTTTATCGGTGCACGTGAATTAAGCACGGTCGATTTGCCGGAACAAGCGCAAACGTGGGTCAACCGCAATTTACGTTACACGCACGGTTATGGAATCGCAATGAGCCACGTGAACAAAGTGACGCGTCAAGGGCAACCGGAATTCATGATGAAAAACATCCCGACGGAAGGCGTCCTTGAAGTGACACGTCCGCAAATTTATTTTGGCGAAGAAGATTACCCGAACGTCATCGTCAATTCAAAGGTTGATGAATTCGATTATCCGACGGGCGAAGAAAATGCGACAACCCGTTATGAGGAGGACGCGGGCATACCGTTGACCGGGCTGAACCGCTTTTTATTCGCGTTGAAAGAAAAGTCGCTCCGGATCCTCGTTTCCGATCAAATCACGTCTGACAGCAAATTGTTGATGACTCGAAACATCAAAGATCGCGTGAACCGTATTGCGCCATTTTTGACGTACGATGACGATCCGTACATTTTCATCCGTGAAGACGGTTCGTTGGCGTGGATGATCGATGCGTACGTCATCGGCGAAAATTACCCGTATTCGGAAAGTTTCAACGGAAGCATCAATTACATCCGCAACTCCGTAAAAGTTGTCGTCGACGCCTATACGGGCGAGGTCGACTTTTATGTCGTCGAACCGGATGAACCGTTGTTAAAAACGTACCAAAAGATATTCCCGGATTTGTTCACGACGGAAATTCCGGATGATGTACGCGCGCATTTCCGCTATCCGGTCGATCTGTTCAAAGTCCAGACGGCGATGTACGGAACGTATCACATGTCCAACTTGGAAGTGTTTTATAACCGCGAAGATTACTGGCAGTTTCCGACGGAGAAATATTTCAACGAGGACATTGAAATGGAGCCGTATTACATCACGATGAAAGTGCCTGAGGCGGATGAAGAGGAATTCATTTTAATGATGCCTTACACTCCGAAAAACAGGCAAAACATGATCGCCTGGATCGGTGTCAGAAATGACGGGGAGCATTATGGGGAAATTTTCGTGTACCGCTTCCCGAAACAGCGAAACATTTACGGACCTCAGCAAATCGAAAACCGGATCAACCAAGACAGCTACATTTCACAGCAATTGAATTTATGGTCGCAAGGTGGTTCGGAAGTCATTCGCGGCAACTTGCTCGTCATCCCGATCGAAGATACGGTGCTTTATGTCGAGCCGGTCTACATCGAATCTGCCAACGAAACGTCGTTGCCTGAAGTGAAGCAAGTGATCATGGCATACGATGATTACATCGTGATGGAAGAGACGTTTGACAAGGCGCTCGATAAAATTTTGGATTTTGTTGAATCAGGTGTAAAACCGCCGACTTTAACAGACGATGAGGCGGAAGACGCTCCGGCAGGGGAAGAGCAGCCTCCAATTCTCGACGCCGAAGCAACATTGCGCGAAATCAGCGAATTGTTCGATCAATACCAAAAAGCGGTGTCGGAAGGAAATTGGATCGAAGCCGGTGAAATAATGGACGAAATCCAAAAACGATTGCCTTAACAGCTGAAACGACCTTCCCGGAAAATTCGGGAAGGTCGTTTTTTATCGACGTTTTTCCACTATAAACAAAAATGTTAAAAATTCTTTTATAAAAAAAGGGATTTTTAGTCCAAATGTCGTATTAAAGAATTAAGCGAAAATATACTTCAAGAGGGGGAAAACTATGGAAGTTACTGACGTAAGATTAAGACGGGTGAATACGGAAGGGAAAATGAGAGCAATTGCATCGGTCACATTCGACGATGAATTCGTCGTTCATGATGTAAGGGTGATTGATGGAAACAATGGCCTCTTCATTGCCATGCCATCAAAACGCACGGCGGATGGTGAATTTAGAGATATTGCACATCCGATCAATTCGCAAACTCGTGAAAAGATCCAGAAAGCCGTATTGGAGGCTTACGAAGCGAGAGAAGCGGAAGAATCAAGCGTTTCAAATTTTGAAAGCGCTGGCGTATCCTAAAGTGATGACAATAAACGAAAGTAAATGAAAGGCTGGGACAAATCGCAATGTCGGTTTTGACCCAGCCTTCATTTTCGTTTTACATAATGCATGCACCATGAAGAAAATGCGACATCGTTTAAACATGAAAAGCGGAATGGTTTGATGTGACGAATCGAGAGCTTACATTTAAGCTTGTTTCCGACCTCGTTCTTTTCGCATAAAACCTTTCAATGCCTCCATGAAAAAACCCCAAACGGATGCAATTTCGGCCTCCCCTTTTTACATTCCGATGTTGTTCCGGCTTCATATGGTTTAAGCACTTCCAGATTTTTGTGTCATTGCACTGGAGCGGATGGAATATTTCTTCATATGAACAGTAATAAATAGCTAAAAAACATATTTTATCATGTTTCCCGCATATGTTGTCAAAAAGTTTTTGATTGAATATATACATTGTTTCAGTTATCATTTTATAATGGAACAAAAGGTGGAGGATATTGCATGAAAAAACGTTTTGCCATTGTTTTAGCCGCCGGCCAAGGGACGCGCATGAAGTCGAAATTGTATAAAGTGCTTCATCCAATCCTTGAGCGGCCTATGATTTTATATGTGTTGGACGCATTGGACGCCGTTTCCATCGATAAACGGATCACCGTCGTCGGGCACGGTGCGGAAAAAGTGAAAGAAGTCGTCGGCTCACGGAGTGAATTCGTTTTGCAAAAAGAGCAGCTCGGAACGGCCCATGCCGTCATGCAGGCGGAAAGTTTATTGCAAAACGAAGATGGCACGACGCTCGTCGTCTGCGGCGATACACCGCTCATTACAGCGGAAACGTTCAAAAAATTGTTCGATCATCATGAAAAGACGAAGGCGAAAGCGACCATACTAACGACAAAAGTGGATGACCCGACAGGATACGGCCGCATCATCCGCAACGAAGCCGGCATGGTGGAGCGGATCGTCGAACATAAAGATGCCAACGAAGAAGAAAAGTTAGTGAATGAAATTAACACGGGTACATATTGTTTCGACAATAAAAGTTTGTTTGAAGCGTTGAAAGAAGTCGACAATAACAATGCCCAAAACGAATATTATTTGCCTGATGTGATTGAAATTTTGCAAAAACACGGCGAAACGATTTCCGCTTTTGTAACGGAGAATGCGGATGAAACGGTCGGCATCAACGACCGTGTCGCGCTTAGCGAAGCTGAAAAGATCATGAAACGCCGCATCAATCGGCGCCATATGCTTTCAGGTGTAACGATCGTCGATCCGGACCATACTTATATCGGACCGGAAGTCGTCATCGAACAAGATGCCGTCATCTATCCTGGCACGATCATTACCGGAAAAAGCCATATCGGGGAAAATGCGATCATCGGCCCGAACAGCGAAATCATCGACAGCTCGATCGGAGCGTCGTCTACTGTTCGACAAAGCACCGTAAAAAATAGTAAAATAGGTAATAATGTAGATATTGGGCCGTTTGCGCACATCCGCCCGGATTCAAACATTGGCGATAACGTACGGATCGGCAATTTTGTCGAAATCAAAAAGTCACAGATCGGCAATTACTCGAAAGTGCCGCATTTGAGCTATATCGGTGATACGATCATCGGTGAACGCGTCAATATCGGTTCTGGTACGATTACGGTCAATTACGACGGAAACAGCAAACATCAAACCATTATCGGCGATGATTCATTCATCGGCTGTAATGTCAATTTGGTCGCCCCGGTAAAAATCGAATCCGGCGCTTATGTTGCCGCCGGTTCAACGATTACGAGAGATGTACCTAAAGATGCATTGGCGATTGCCAGGGCGAGACAGACGAATAAAGAAGGTTACGTTGAAAAGTTGATCAAGCGAAAATAAAATCTTGGAGGGCTTCAATTATGTCATCGACGTATCAAGATGGTTCGTTGCAGCTTTTTACATTAAATTCAAACCGACCATTGGCGGAAGAAATTGCCGAACATATCGGGGTTCCCCTGGGAAAATGTACCGTCTCCCACTTCAGTGACGGGGAAACGCAGATCAATATCGAAGAAAGTGTCCGTGGACGCGACGTTTTCGTTATCCAATCGACATCGGAACCTGTCAATGACAATTTGATGGAGTTGTTGATTTTCGTTGACGCATTGAAACGCGCTTCGGCAAAAACGATCAACATCGTCCTTCCTTATTATGGTTATGCAAGACAAGACAGGAAAGCCCGTTCACGAGAACCGATCACAGCGAAACTCGTTGCAAATCTTTTGGAAACGACAGGCGCATCACGCGTCGTGACATTGGATTTGCATGCGCCGCAAATTCAAGGATTTTTCGATATTCCGATCGATCATTTACAAGGCGTCCCGCTGCTTACGGAGTATATGGCGGGAAAAAATTTACAAGACGTCGTCGTCGTATCTCCTGACCATGGAGGCGTAATACGTGCGCGCCGGATGGCAGACCGCCTGAAAGCGCCAATCGGCATCATCGATAAACGACGTCCGAGACCGAACGAAGCGGAAGTCATGAACATCATTGGCGATATTAAAGGAAGAACGGCCATCCTCGTCGATGATATAATTGATACAGCTGGCACAATGCAGCTGGCAGCCGAAGCTCTCATCGAAGCTGGGGCGAAAGAAGTGTATGCTTGTGCAACCCATCCTGTTCTATCTGGTCCAGCGATTGAACGAATTGAAAATTCACCGATCAAAGAATTGGTCGTGACCAATTCCATTCAATTGCCGAAAGAAAAACAGATCGACAAAATCACGCAGCTGTCCGTTGCAAAACTGATCGGTGAAGCCATTACGCGCATACATGAAAACCAATCGATCAGCATTTTGTTTGATTAAAAAATCTAACATGGAGGATGTTGCTATGGCAGTCACTTTAAAAGCGAAAGAACGCAAAGACTTGACGAAAAGTGCAACGAAAGAAATCAGACGCATTGGGGACATTCCTGGAATCGTATACGGCAAACATATCGAACCAATGACGATTTCGGTAAATAATAACGAATTGATGAAAACAATTCGTGAAGAAGGCCGTAATGCGATCATCAACTTGGACATCGAAGGTAAAGAAGCGGTTGACGTCTTGTTGCAAGATTACCAAACAGACACGGTAAAAGGAAATATCATCCACGTCGACTTCTTCGCAGTCGATTTGACGGAAGAGATCGATGTTGAAGTACCTGTACGTTTGCAAGGAGACGCAATCGGCGTCAAAGAAGGCGGCGTATTGCAACAGCCTGTCGTCGAATTGGAAATTCGCGTCAAACCGAAAGATATCCCAGATGAAATCGTCGTCAACGTCGAGGCGTTGGGAATCGGCGACAGTATTTCCGTCGCTGACTTGCCAAAATCGGACAAATATGAAATTTTGGAAGATCCAGAAACTGTCATTGCAACCATTACCGCGCCGGATTCCGCTGATGTAACGTCTGAGGAAGCAACGGATGACAACGTCGAGCCTGAATTGGTCGGTGCGGAAAAAGAAGCGGAAGAAAGTGAATAATCATTGAGCTTAAACCCTCCTAATTAAGATTAAATGTGTTAATCTTATAGGAGGGATTATTATATTGGGGAAAATGTGAGTGAAAGATGATGAAATGTATCGTAGGACTAGGAAATCCTGGGAAGAAATACGAGGATACGCGCCACAATATCGGTTTTATGGTTATTGACGAGTTGTTGCGCCGATTAAACGAAACTTTGAGCAAAAATAAATTCAATTGTCATTTCACGATCGCAACGATCGCCGGCGAAAAAGCGTTGCTCGTCAAACCGCAAACGTTTATGAATTTGTCTGGAGAAGGTGTGAAACCGCTCATCGATTATTTTGAAATAGCGCCGGAAGATACGTTGGTCGTTTATGACGATCTCGATTTGCCTACAGGGAAAATCCGTCTCCGCTTAAAAGGTGGTGCGGGAGGCCATAATGGAATCAAATCGCTGATTGAGCATCTCGGCACGAAGGAATTTAAACGCCTCCGCATCGGCATCGGCAGGCCTGTCGACCGCACGCCGGTCGTCGATTACGTTTTGCAGCCTTTTTCCAAAGCGGAAAAAGAGGAAATTGACCGGGCGGTTCAACTGGCGGCGGATGCCTGCGAAATGTGGTTTGCGCATGATTTTAACGATGTAATGAACAAATTCAATCAATCGTAGACGGAAGCGGGCGGAAATGAATAAAATGTACCGAATCGGATACACTTTAAGTACAGAAAGAGTGGAATTAGGTTCAAGGTGTATCCCGAGGAGGTTTCTTTTCATGGCAATTATCTATCGCTGCCGGCATTGTGGTCATGTCATCGGCGAATTGAAGCATCAAGTCGTTTCGACTTCGATGTTGGGTTGGGATCGGCTTTCACCGCAAGATAAACAACAAATGATCCAATATAAAGAAAACGGTGACGTTCATATATTGTCGATTTGCGAAAATTGTGAAGACTCATTGAAACAACATCCGGATTATTACGAATTGGAATATTTTTTGCATTAATAAGTCCAGGGGAGCTTTGGTTTCCACCAAAGCGTTTTTCGTCTGGTTTTTTTCGGATGAAATTCTATCAAACCTCGTTCATAGGATAAAGTAAACCATTCATAAGCGGATGAATTGGAAAAGTGTTTTACATTTTGTGTGATCTTTAAAATGCTTGTGCATCCATCGATCGCATCGTTGCCACATTGGTTTGGTTTTATATGGAGGTTGCAAAATGAAAAATATAACATCATATTTCAAAAACATGGAAGACGTCCAATCGATCATCGAAGGGGTGTCTTCGGGTTTTAAAGAACAGCTTGTAGCCGGTGTGTCGGGAATCGCACGGTCATTGTTGATCAGTGCCATTCATCAGGCGCAACGGAAAAAAATATTGGTTGTCACGCATCAACTCGTACATGCACAAGCGTTGTACGACGATTTGATCGAATGGGTGGATGAAGACCGTGTCTTTTTGTATCCGGTAAATGAATTAATTGCGACGGAAATGGCGGTCGCAAGCCCCGAATTGCGAGCCGAGAGGATTCGCTCATTGGTTGAATTTTTGAATCGTGATGACGGCATTTTAGTCGCCCCGATCGCCGCTTTGAAACGGATGCTTCCACCGAAATCATATTGGGATGCGTATCAAATCGAATTGAAGACCGGCGATCAGATCGACCTTGAAGCGATGACGCGAAAATTGGTCGAAATGGGCTACGAGCGGGTAGACATGGTGACATCCCCGGCCGAGTTCAGTATCCGCGGCGGGATCATCGATGTGTATCCGGTCACCGAAGCACATCCGTTCCGCATAGAACTGTTTGACGATGAAATCGATTCCATCCGCAATTTTGATGCGAATACGCAACGTTCATTAAACAATTTGACGGCCGCCAACATCGTGCCGGCACGGGAATTGCTCATCACGGAAGAAGACATGATGCGTGCGGCCAACAAATTGGAAAAGAAATTGCATGAAGCCTTGATGCGGATGAAAGCGTCAAAAGAAAAAGAGATGTTAAGGGAAACGATCGAACGCGATATCGACATGTTGAAGGCGAATGAGACGTTCCAAGGCATGTACAAATACAGCGAATTGTTTTATGAAAAAACTTATAGTTTGTTAGATTATTTGTCGGATGACACGCTCGTCATTGTCGACGACATGAACCGCGTGCAAGAAGCGGCCAACAACCTCGACAAAGAAGAGGCCGAAGTGCAGGAGATTATGCTTGAGGAACGTCAATTGCTTCCGCACACGTCGTTTTCCTTCGATTGGCTTGCGATTAAAAACAAACTGACCCAGCAGCGAATCTATTTATCTGTGTTTTTGCGGCACATTGCCGGCACGCAGCCGCAAAATATCGTCAACTTGTCATCCCGTGCCATGCAAGAGTTCCACGGGCAAATGAACCTGTTCAAAAATGAATTGAATCGATGGAAAAAAGCAAAATATTCAACGATCGTCGTCGCAAACAACAAACAGCGCGCGGAAAAAATCCGCTCCATTTTGCTCGATTATGGAATGGAATTTACGATTCAGGAGGAACTCCAATTGCCGCTTCTAAATCCGACGATAACGATCGGCAATATTTCAAGCGGCATCGAATTTCCGCTCCATAAACTTGCCATCGTGACGGAGTCCGAGCTGTTTAAGAAAAAACAACTGAAAAGAAGACGTGCTTCGAAAATTTCCAATGCGGAACGGATTCGGAATTATCAAGAGTTAAAAACCGGCGATTATGTCGTTCACCGCAACCACGGCATCGGAAAGTACGTCGGCATCGAAACGTTGGAAGTCGGCGGCATGCACAAAGATTACTTGCTCATACAATATGCCGGCGACGATAAATTATACGTGCCGATCGACCAAATCGATCTCGTGCAAAAGTATGTCGGTTCTGAAGGGAAAGAACCGCGCATGTATAAATTGGGCGGCAACGAATGGCAGCGTGTGAAAAAACGAGTTCAATCGTCGGTGGAAAATATCGCCGATGAATTGATCAAACTGTATGCGGAACGCGAAATGCAAAAAGGATACGCGTTCGAAAAAGATTCCGACTTGCAGCGCGAATTTGAACTTTCATTCCCATACGAAGAAACGCCGGATCAGCTTCGTTGCATCGAAGAAATTAAGCGGGACATGGAATCGCCAAAGCCGATGGATCGCCTCCTTTGCGGCGATGTCGGTTATGGTAAGACGGAAGTCGCCTTAAGGGCCATTTTCAAATGTGTGACTGAAGGAAAACAGGCGGCGTTTCTCGTACCGACGACGATTTTGGCGCAACAGCATTATCAAACGATGCAAGAGCGCTTTCAAGACTATCCGATCAACGTCGGCTTATTGAGCAGGTTCCGTACACCAAAACAACAACGCGAAACGATAGAAGGGTTGAAAAACGGCACGGTCGACGTCGTGGTCGGGACACACCGCCTGCTTTCCGACGATGTTTCGTTCAAAGATCTAGGTTTGCTTGTCGTCGACGAAGAACAACGGTTCGGCGTCAAACATAAAGAGAAAATCAAACAGATGAAAACGAATGTGGACGTGTTGACGTTGACGGCGACGCCGATTCCAAGAACGTTGCACATGTCGCTTTTGGGGATCCGTGATCTTTCCATCATCGAAACGCCGCCGGATAACCGCTTCCCGGTGCAAACGTATGTCATGGAATACAACCGGGCGTTCGTCAAAGAAGCGATTGAACGGGAGCTCGCCCGCGGCGGGCAAGTGTTCGTCCTATACAATCGGATAGAAAACATCGAAAAAGTCGCCCGGGAAATCGATGAACTCGTCGAACATGCGCGGGTGCAAATTGCGCACGGAAGAATGAAAGAATCCGAACTCGAAGACGTCATGCTTTCCTTTTTGGAAGGTGAAAGCGACGTATTGGTGAGCACGACGATCATCGAAACAGGCGTCGATATACCGAATGTCAATACGTTGATCGTCATCGACGCCGATCATATGGGGTTAAGCCAGTTGTATCAATTGCGCGGGCGCGTCGGCCGTTCAAACCGGGTCGCTTATGCGTACTTTACGTATCGAAAAGGGAAAGTTCTCTCCGAAGTTTCTGAAAAACGGCTACAAGCCATCAAAGAATTCACCGAGCTCGGCTCCGGCTTTAAAATTGCGATGCGCGATTTGGCCATCCGCGGTGCAGGGAACTTGCTCGGAGCGGAGCAGCATGGGTTTATCGATTCGGTCGGCTTCGATTTATATTCGCAAATGTTGAAAGAAGCGATTGATGCAAGAAAAGAACAAAAGCCGATCGAAGCGGTCCAGCCGTTCAACCCTGAACTGCAGCTAACGGTCGATGCGTATATTCCGGATTCTTACATCGGTGATGAAAAACAAAAATTCGAAGTGTACCGACGTTTCCAACAATTTGATTCAAACGAAGCGATCATCGACTTCCAAGATGAATTGATCGATCGTTTCGGCGAATATCCGGAAGAAGTCGAGCGGCTGTTTTTGGTATCAAAATTGAAAATGGCCGCTAAACGGGAAAGAGTGGAAGAAATCATTGAAAAAGGCAACCGCATCGAGCTGACCGTCGAAGAAGAACGGAGCCTGAAAATCGACGGGGCGAAATTGTTCCAGCTGGCGAATGAATTCGGCGGCCGCAACATCCAGCTTGGAACGAAAGGAAACCAGTTGCGGGTCATTTTCAAATGGAAACATGAGACGAAAGAAGAACGTTATGAGAAAGTGACGAATTTCATCTTGAAGCTGAAAGATGTCAACATCGACGAAAATGAGGCAAAAACGGAAGCATCCGTCGCCTCTTCAAAGTAAATAAAAAATCAAACCGACTGGATTCCAGTCGGTTATTTTTTGTCATTTGATGGGAAAACTATTGGTAAATCGATTTGCAATAACCGTCGAAAATAGCAATAAAATGTATAGTTATTTTTGGCTGAATCATACTATGAATAACATCGGCTTCCACAATATAGCGTCTCATGACCTTAATTGGCATGATGAGCATTTGTGGAAAGTTTACACAGAATGTGAGGTAAGTGAAGCATGAAGGCAACAGGAATTGTTAGACGCATCGATGATCTCGGGAGAGTCGTCATTCCGAAAGAGATAAGACGGACGTTAAGAATCCGCGAAGGAGATCCGCTTGAGATATTCGTTTCAAGAGGCGGCGAGATCATTTTGAAAAAATATTCGCCGATCAGCGAATTGGGGCATTTTGCGACGGAGTATGCCGAAGCGCTGTTCGATTCATTGCATGTCCCCGTCTTCATCTCCGACCGCGATGAAATTATCGCTGTCAGTGGTTTATCGAAAAAAGAATACTTAAACCGCAGCATCGGTTCAACCATAGAGGATGCGATCGAAAATAGAGCGAACATGTTGGAGACGCAAAGTTCGACGGTTGAACTGACGCGCGGAAAGGAAGAAGAAGTGAGGTCTTATACGATTAGTACGATCATCGCAAACGGCGACCCGATCGGTTCTGTGTTTATCGTCAGCCACGATGAAGTATTATCGGATGTGGAACATAAAGTTGCACAAACCGCTGCCAACTTTTTAGGGAAACAAATGGAATAATGTACGGTTATTGCGTTTTTCATCAAAAGGTGTACGGTCCGGTTTTGCCCCAAAACGATTGGGGCATTTTTGTTTGCCTTCAGCGTGGGATGCTCGCTTTCATGAGAGCTGTGTTATAATACATTCATGTATCAAGTGAGTTCTACAGGAAGGCATTAGAGATGAAACGACTGATCAAAGGAGCCATCATGTTGACGCTGGCGGGGATCATCGGCAAATTGTTGGGCGCCATGTACCGGATCCCGCTGCAAAACTTGACTGGCGATTTAGGTTTTTATACGTACCAACAAATTTACCCGATTTTGGCGGCCGCCACGATCATGTCGTTGTACGGTTTTCCGGCTGCAGTCTCACGGCTGTCGAAAGAAGAAATGGTGAAGGGCAACGACATCTACAATCCTCACTATATACGGTCCGTTTTTTTCATGTTGTTCATGATATGCGGCGGCTTCGGCGTGTTGCTCTTCGCTTTGGCGCCGTTCATCGCTCGACTCATGCAAGATGAATGGATGGTTTTTCCGTTGCAATTAAGTGCGGCGCTGTTTTTGTTTTTGCCGTTCATTTCATTGGTCCGAGGCTTGTCGCAAGCAGAGCTGAAAGCGGAAGCAACGGCATATTCGCAACTCATGGAGCAGGTATTCCGCGTGGCGATCATCATTTTCGGCTCCTGGCTCGTTTTCCGCGGCTTGCTCCACGTCCGTTCCATCGCGACTGTCGGCGTCATTGCATCGATGGCCGGTATGACCCTTTCAACCATCGTGTTATGGTTCTTTTTTGTCCGCCAAAAACGCTCGGCGGGCAATATACCCGGCTCATCCACCATAAATTGGCGGACGTATTTGAAGACGATGCTCACGTTCGGTTTGATTGCATCACTCAACCATTTGTCGCTCATTTTGCTCCAATTTGTCGATGCGTTGACGCTCGTTCCGCAGCTGATGAAACTTGGTTTCACGCCGCTTAGTGCGATGGAGCAAAAAGGAATATACGACCGCGGAATCCCGCTCATTCAAATCGGCGTCGTGCTAGGGTCTTCGTTTGCATTGATGTTCGTGCCGACCGTAGTGGAAAAGCATAAAAGAAACCAGTTGAAGCGCATCCGTGATGCTTTTTCCGTATGCATCTATTTGGCGCTCGGTGCAACGGCCGGTTTGATCGTCCTTTTCCCGGAAGTGAACCGTTTGCTCTTTATGGATGATCAGCAGACGGCGGTGCTACAAATTTTAGCCTTGTCGATCATATTCTTATCGATATCGATCACGGGAAGCGCGATTTTGCTGACGTCCGACTACGCTTCGTTCACCGTCGTGTCGCTTGTCGTTGCGGTCATGTTGAAATGGTTGCTAAATGTGATCCTCGTCCCGATTTGGGGCACATACGGCGGGGCATTGGCGACGGCGGGGAGCCTCTTTATCCTGGCGGCGATGATTTTATATGGCATATATAAAAAATTGTCCATTTCTCCTTTGTCGTTCATTCCGTTTTTTCCGCCCGCCGCTGCGACAAGCATGATGGTTATCTATTTGTATGCGGTGAAATGTTGCTTTCAAGCGGAGGCGTTTTCCCGGCTCCATCTCTTATTTTACGTCTCGTTCCTCATCGTGAGTGGAGCGTTTCTTTATTTGACCGTTTTGATTCGCTTCGACGCATTGAACAAACGGCAGCTTTTGGCATTGCCGCTGAAAAGATGGTGGTTTTCAATATACACGTTTTTCCATGGAAAACGGTGATATAGGAGGTTCCTTATAAATGAAAAGCATCGAAGTGATCGGCTTGGGCGCGGGCGATCTTGAACAGTTGCCGCTCGGCATTTACCGGAAATTGATAAGTGCGGAGCAAACGATTTACGTACGTACGAGCAAACATCCGGTTGTTGAAGCGTTGCGAAAAGAAGGGGTCCGCATCCATAGTTTCGATCCGGTTTATGAAACGGCAACAGATTTTCAGACGGTTTATGAAAATATCGTCCAACAATTGTTGAAGATTGCTGAAAAGGAAGCGGTTATTTACGCGGTGCCGGGACATCCGATGTTGGCGGAAAGAACGGTGCAAATGCTGTTGCAACAAAACGATGTGCAAGTGACGATTTCAGGTGGTCACAGTTACTTGGACGATTTGTTTACCGCGCTTAGAATCGATCCGATCGAAGGGTTTCAATTCCTCGATGCGACATCATTCAAAAGGGAAGACATTTCATATAAGCAGCACATCGTTTTTTGCCAAGTGTACGATCCATTGATCGCATCGCAGCTGAAATTGACGCTCATGGAAGACTTGCCGCACGATTATGAAATTGCCATTGTGGAGGCGGCAGGTACGAAACAAGAAAAAATACGGCGCATCCCGCTTATAGACCTTGATCGCAACATGAACGTTTCCAACTTGACGTCCGTTTACGTGCCGCCGGCGCCGGAAGAATTGCTGCGCCATCAGTTTTCCGCGCTACGCAACGTCATCCGTAAGTTGCGCGGCCCGGATGGATGTCCGTGGGACCGAAAACAGACGCATGAATCGTTAAGGAGATATGCCATTGAAGAAGTGTACGAATTGATCGACGCCATTGACCGGGGCGATGATGAAGCGATTGTTGAGGAATTGGGCGACGTATTGCTGCAAGTGATGCTCCATGGTCAAATCGGCGAAGATAACGGCTATTTTTCGATCGATGATGTCATTCAATCGACGGTGGAAAAAATGATTCACCGCCATCCGCACGTATTCAACAAAAACAGACCGCAAAAAACGTGGGAAGAGTTGAAACGGGAAGAGCGCGGCCAACAAGAAGAAGCTTTGCTCGACTCGATCATCATCCATGGGCCGAGTTTGCATGTCGCGGAAAAGATGCAGAAAAAAGCGGCGAAAGTCGGTTTCGATTGGGATGACCGAGCGGACGTTTGGGAAAAATTGCACGAGGAAATCAACGAATTTCTTGAAGCGACGGAAGAGAACGAACGAGAAGATATGGAGGAAGAATTCGGGGATATTTTGTTCATGATGGCAAACATCGCCCGTTTTTACAACATCGAACCGGAGTTGGCGCTGCGGAAAGCGAATGAAAAATTCCGCCGCCGGTTCACAGAACTGGAACGAATCGTAAAAAAGCGAAACCTTTCATGGGATGAGCTGACATTAAGTGAAATGGATGAAATGTGGGAAGAAGTGAAACGGAAGGAGCAATGATCATGCGGCTCGACAAATTCTTGAAGGTGTCTCGGCTCATTAAACGCCGACCATTGGCGAAAGAGATCGCCGAGCAGGAACGGATCAAAGTGAACGGAATCGTGGCGAAACCTTCGACGAAAGTGACAACCGGCGACGAAATTGAAATCGTGTTCGGACAAAAAATCGTCACGGTGAAAGTGCTTTCGGTAAAAGAACACGTCAAAAAAGAGGAAGCGGCTTCCCTCTATGAAGTCATCCGCGAAGAAAGGCGGGAAGAATAAATTTTCCCTCCATAGTCATATACTTGTCCCTTCCTTCATAACATGTCAATGAAGGAAGGTGACGACGATGAATTTATATGAGAAGAATGAATTGACGTATGAAAAAAAGGAACATAAAGTGACGGTGGTCAATCGCAAAGAGATCGAAATCCACGGCGTAAAGGAAGTCGACAGCTTCGACCATGAAGAATTTTTGTTGGAGACGAACATGGGATACTTGATCATCCGCGGACAACAATTGCAATTAAAAAGCTTGCACGTTGAAGATGGCATCGTCCAAATAAACGGAAAAGTGTACGAAATGGTTTACGTCGACGAAGAGACACAGGAGAAAGCTAAAGGGTTGTTTAGCAAACTATTCAAATGACATTAAATGTTCAACTCTTGACGATGGGTGCGATGATTGTCGGCGGATGGTATCTCGGCATGGCGAACGACACGTTCCGTCGCTTTCAGCCTTTATGGAAGAAATCGCGGATTTTGACGTATTTGTTCGAGATTGCATTTTGGCTCATCCAGATCGCCGTCCTGTTTTACGTCTTATACCGGATCAACTACGGTGAAATACGGTTTTATTATTTTGTGGCATTGGCGTTCGGGTTTGCGCTGTACATCGCTGTGTTTCAAACGATGTACAAAAAAATGTTGAATCTAATCATCAATTTTGTGAAAAAATTGCTCTTCATCTTGTATAAGCTGTTTATTGCGCCGATAATATATTTGACGAAATTCATTTTCCGGTTGTTGTTCCGCATTGTACGCGCCGTTTTGTCGCTGGTTCATGCGATCGGCAAACGGCTGCTGCCAGAAAAAATTTATAAATTTATTGCCAAAAACGTCGCAACTTATAGTACAATTGTTAATACATTATATAAAAAACTGTCTGCTTTCAAACGGAAATAAGGGAGGTAACGCTTAACGTGAATAAACGGGAACAGAGAATTTATTCAATCCGTTCCGAGTACATGGAACAATATGAACGGCAGCAAAAAAGAAACCAACGTCGGAAAAGAAGTCTGATCCAGCGTCTTGTCATCGCAGGGGTTCTTATGCTTGCAACCGTTGCTTACATGGTTCATTACCATCTCGAACAGCGTTCCGTTTATTCCGAAAAGTTAAAAGAGTATGAAGCGTTACAGTCCGAAATGTCCGAGTTGAAGAAAACGGAAGAGGAATTGAAAGAAGAAATCAAATTGTTGAACGACGAAGATTACATATTAGAAATTGCGCGAACGAATTACTTTTTGACAAAAGAAGGCGAGCTCATCTTCCTGCTGGATGATGCTGACAGCTCGTATTGACTTTTTTTGTAATCGTACGTATACTATATATATTAAAATCATTTTAAAATCTTGAGGAGGAGCATTTTTTTTATGTCAATTGAAGTAGGCAGCAAGTTGAA
>JAAYTF010000102.1 GCA_012518125.1 Bacilli bacterium
AGCTTGGTCGCTGCACCATATGCCGGAAAAATCTTTTCCGAATTTGGTGCCGAAGTCATCAAAGTCGAACAGCCGAAAACAGGAGATCCATTGCGCAACTGGCGCGTCATGCACGGAGACACGTCCGTTTGGTGGTACGTCCAAGCGAGAAACAAAAAATCGATCACAGTGAATTTGCGCGAGGAAAAAGGACAAGAAATCGTAAAACGCTTGGTGAAGGAAGCCGACGTCGTCTTGGAAAATTTCAAACCGGGTACGCTCGAGAAATGGAATTTAGGCTACGAGGAATTGAAAAAAATCAACCCGAGTATCATATTGACGCGCGTTTCCGGCTACGGACAGACAGGTCCTTACAAACATAAACCAGGTTTCGGAAGCGTTGCGGAAGCGATCGGCGGTTTGCGTTACTTGACAGGATATCCAGATCGGCCTCCGGTACGCACCGGCGTGGCCATCGGGGATATGATCGCGGGACTTTATGCAGTCATCGGGACACTCATGGCGCTACGTGCGCGTGACAACTCGGAAGACCGCATCGGCCAAGTCGTCGATGTCGCATTGTACGAATCCGTCTTTTCGATGCTCGAAGGGATGCTTCCGGAATATCATCTTACGGGGCAAATCCGTCAGCGTACAGGTTCGACGCTGCCAGGAATTGCGCCATCGAACACGTATGAGTGCAAAGACGGCAACCATCTCGTCATCGGCGGAAATGGCGACAGCATCTTTAAACGGCTCATGACGGCAATCGGCCGGGAAGACATTGCAAACGATCCGAAGTACGCAACGAACCAGGGACGCGTCGAAAACGTCGAGTTCCTCGATGAAGTGATCGAATCGTGGACGAAGCAGCACACGTTGAAAGAAGCGCAGCGCATCCTTGATGAAGCGCAAGTGCCGGTCGGACCGATTTACACGATCAAAGAAATCGCCAAGGACGAACATTACAAAGAACGCGGCATGCTGCAAGAAGTGACGCTTCCGGACGGCGAAAAACTGCTCGTTCCGGGCATCGTGCCGAAATTGTCGGAGACTCCTGGAGACATCGGTGAAATCGGTCCGAAACTCGGGGAGCATAACGAAGAAATTTACAAAAACTATTTGCAGCTCACGGATGAAGAAATTGAAAACTTGAAGAAAGAGGGCATCATTTAACATGGCGGAAGTGACGATTGTGGAAGTGAGCCCGCGCGACGGTTTCCAAAACGACCCGAAGCTCATTTCCACCGAAGACAAAGTGGAGCACATCAAAAAGCTCGTGGAAGCAGGATTTGACAAAATAGAAGTGACTTCTTTCGTTCATCCGAAAAAAGTGCCGCAAATGGCCGATGCCGAAGACGTGCTCGGCCAAATCAAACATATCATCCCTCTTAAAAAAATTGCGCTCATACCGAATGAAAGAGGGTATGAGCGCGCGGCCAAAAGTCACGTCGATGAAGTCAACTGGGTGTCGGCGGCGACCGACACATTCAACCAGAAGAACATCGGCATGACGATCGAAGACAATGACAGACGCTTTTTTGAAGTGAGAAAACGGGCGAAAGAAGATCAGATACAATTCAATTATTCAATTGCGGTTGCATTCGGTTGTCCTTACGAAGGGGGTGTGAGCGAGGAACAAGTATTGCGCCAAGTCGAAAAAGCGGTTGACCAACAAGTCGATCGCATCACGATCGCCGATACGATCGGCTATGCCATCCCGAGCCAAGTCGAGTCGCTCATGAAAAAAGTCGTTGACATGGCCGCAGGCATTCCGGTTGCGATCCACTTGCACGACACTCGAGGCTTCGGATTGGCGAATGCTTACGCGGCATATAAACAAGGAGTGGCCATTTTCGAGACGGCAGTAAGCGGCATCGGAGGCTGTCCTTTCGCGCCAGGAGCCGCAGGGAACTTGGCGACGGAAGATCTCGTTTACATGTTTGAACGAATGGGAGTAAAAACAGGCTTGGACTTCGAAAAAGTGATCGAAGCAGCCGATTTTGCCGCGAAGCTGACGACGAACAAAGCGTTGGGCAGAATACGCCACATTGAACGCAAGTTTTTATAAGTGAATGATGTTTAGTCGATGAAATCTATCACATTCATTTTTGAAGCGATCAAAGCATCAACAAAATTGAGAAAATAGAAGCGAAGAGTCAAGATCGCTGTCATCACTTAGATCGTTTAAGCAATCTGACAGTGTATTGAAAAACGTCATCGTCATGTTTTCAGAAAATTACATACAAATATCGAAACATAAATCCAATGATGAGAAATTTTCAATTGGGGGAGATTGATGATGAAAAGAAAGACATTGTTGCTTTTTGCGATGTTGCTATCTCTTTTGATGATGTTGGCCGCTTGTGGCGGCGGAGGATCTTCCGATGGCGCTGAAGAAGCGGACACAAGCACAGATGAAGCTGCAACGGATGCGGGTGCGGCAGACAGCGAAGAATACGAACCTGTCACCATCCGTTTGGCGTACAACTTGCCGCAAGACCACCACGTTGCCAAAGGCGTCGAGCAATTTGCCGAAAATGTCATCGAACGTTCTGGTGGTAATGTCCACATTGAAGTGTATCCGGCAGGTCAGTTGTTGAGCGACACGGAAATGAACGAATCGATTTTGAGCGGTGGAGTGGAAATCGGGGTCAACTCATCCACACTATGGTCATCAACCGTTCCGGCGATGGGGATTTTCGACGTTCCGTATGCATTCAACGACTATGAAACTGCTGGAAGACTATTAAACGGCGAACTTGGCGACAAGTTGCGCGCAGCGATGGAAGAAAAAGGCGCCAAAGTGTTGATGTTCGCCGACTATGGATTCGTCCAGTTTGCCAACAACGTACGTCCGTTGGAGAAACCTGAAGATTTCGAAGGATTGAAGATTCGCAGCATCGGGGACCTTCCGTCCAAATTGATTGAAGCTTATGGCGCTTCTCCTGTATTCATGGGAGGCGGCGAAGTGTACATGGCATTGCAAAGAAATACGGTTGACGGAGCAACTTCAGGAACGACGGCGATGTTGCAAAGAAACTACCATGAAGTTACAAAGTACTTGACGATCAACAACTATGGATACTTGGAGTTCATCGTCGCCATGAACAAAGACTTCTATGACAACTTGCCGGCAAATACACAGCAGTTGTTGATGGAAGAAGCGCAAAAAGCGGAAGCATGGATCCGTGACCAAGCGCAAATTGAGGACGAAGAATCAGCGAAAAAGCTTGAAGAATTGGGCATGGAAGTGTACCGCGTACCTGAAGAAGACATCCCAATGTGGAAAGAAAAAGCAATGCCGGTTTGGGAAGAGTATGAAAAAGTCGCAGGAGATCTAGGAAAAGAGTTGCTTGAAATCGTAGAAAAAGAGACGCAATAGCCGCTCACACCGTTTTTAAGGAGGTAGCCCATTTTGTTACGTAAAATATACAACTTTCTTGATTGGCTCATAAAAATCGGGGCATACATCGCAGGAATATTCATTTTGCTCATGGCATTCATGACGTTTTACGAAGTCATTGCAAGAGGATTTTTCAACAGTCCGACGTCATGGGCATTGGAATTGTCGATATACTCGTTGATCGGGAGCTGCTTCCTTGGGAGTGCCTATGGAGTAAGGACGTACAGTCATATCACCGTTGACTTGTTTGTCAACACACTTTCGGAAAGAGGCCGCATCATCATCAACTATATCGTGAATGTGCTCGGCTTGTTGTTCAGCGTCATATTTACGATTTACGGCTTCAAACAAGTTCTCAAAACGTATGAACTGGGCACGACATCAACGTCATTGTTGCGGATACCGATGTACCTACCGGAACTGATGCTTCCGGTAGGCGGTATTTTATTAATGATCGCTTTCATCTTGCAAATCGTTGATGGCAAGGCACACCCAGGGGGTGACCAAGCATGAATTTCTTTTTCGCAGGTGGACTCGCGGTACTGTTGCTCATTGGACTTCCGGTAGCCTTCGCGCTAGGGCTGTTGGCAATTGCCGGAATGTATTTTTTCAGCGGCGGGACATTCGCATTCAACCAAATTCCAATCATTTCCTATAAAGCGTTGGACAGCTTCAATTTGACGGCATTGCCATTGTACGTATTGATGAGTCAAATTTTGGTCGTCACCGGCGTCGGCCGGGATTTGTATGAAATGGCGAGCAGATGGCTCCGCCAGTTCCCGGGCGGTTTGGCGCTTGCGACCATCTTTTCGACGACGATTTTCTCGGCCATTTCCGGTTCGAGCGTTGCCACGGCTGTGACGGTCGGCACCGTCGCTTTGCCTGAAATGACAAAGCGCGGATATTCACGCCGACAAGTGCTAGGGCTGTTGGCCGGTGGCGGGACGTTGGGAATCCTCATTCCGCCGAGCATCCCGATGATTCTTTACGGGACGATCACCGGGGAATCCGTCGGTAAGTTGTTCATCGCCGGAGTGGTTCCCGGACTCGTTTTGACCGTCGCATTCATGGTGTACGCAGCGTTTGTGATGCGCCATAATCGTGAGAAGCCGGCAACTTGGGGTGAACGTTGGGAAGCGACGCGGAAAGCTGTATGGGGCATGCTCTTGCCTGTCATCATCATCGGCGGAATTTATACGGGGATCTTTACCCCGACCGAAGCGGCTGCCGTGGGTGTCGTCGTGGCATTCTTTATCGGCTTTGTCATTTATCGCAACTTGACGTTTGCCAAACTGCAAGAAATCGTCATGTCGACCGTGCGCACGAACGCGATGATTTTGATGATCATCGTCGGTGCGATGTTGTTAGGTTACATTTTGACGCTCGTCCGGATTCCACAGGAAATCACCGAGTTTGCGACGTCGTTGGATGTTTCTCGTTGGGTCATTTTCATCATGATCAACATCGTTTTGATCATCCTCGGCATGTTCTTGGAAACAGTATCCATCATCGTGATCACGGTTCCGATTTTATATCCGATCATCACGACATTGGGATTCGATCCAATCTGGTTTGCGATCATCATGGTCATCAACATGGAATTGGCATTGATTACACCTCCGGTAGGATTGAACTTGTTCGTGCTCAAAGGTTTGGATCCGAAGCGGAATCCAATCGGGGAAATCGTAAAAGGCGTCGTTCCGTATGCCGTCATCATGCTCTTGTTCATCGTCGTGTTGGCGTTCTTCCCGGAAATCGCCACGTTCTTGGTTGAAAACGTAAAATAGTCGCTGAAAGGGAATAAGTAAGGAATACGAAAGGGAGCAAACTTAACTGCTCCCTTTTTTTATGTTTCAGTTGGGGAAATGGACTTGGCGGAAATTGAGCCCATTCATGCGGGTAAAATTTCCATTCTCCCAATAAAAATGGTTCCCGTCTTCTCTAGATTTGTTATTCAAGGAAAATTGGATTGGTATTCTGTTTCTTTAACAAAGATGAACCATTCCCATCTTGCATCAACTTGCGGGACGGAAAATGGTTTCATAGTTTTTGTCAAGCCGTTTGCATGGATTAACAAAAAACAACCCCGATCGCTTCCGTTTAAGCTTTCGGGGTTTTAGGCGCTATATGTTCCGTGAACGAACCATCCATGTTTATCGTGATGCGGCTGTAGACGGCCGTTTCCGTATCATATTTCACGAGCGCAAATTCATCTGCTTCAACGTTCAACAAAAAAGAGACCGCTTCCTGAAACGGTTTTTTCCATGCCGGTTTTTCGATCGCGTCCGTTTTTCGGAACAGCCA
>JAAYTF010000103.1 GCA_012518125.1 Bacilli bacterium
GAAGTGGCAAGAGGGACTTCCGGAGAAGATGGCTTCGTCGACTTTAATGGCGGAACAGATGAACTCGATTATGGCAAGTATACGATTATCGAAACAAAAGCGCCGGAAGGATATCGCGCCATTACAAAACCGATTGAAGTGGAAATCAATGGAGACAATCATCAAGCTGAAGTAACCGTCAACAACTACAAATCCGACTGGGAGCTTCCGAAAACTGGCGGCATCGGCACGCTTTTATACTCAATGATCGGTTTGACATTAATGGGTACGGCAGGATATATGTATACTCGTCGTAAAAAAGGCGAGCAAGTGTAAGACGATTGGAGGAAGGGGGCGATTCGCCCTCTTCCTTAAAAAATATTCGCAATCATCTTTAAATTTTGCAATCTCCAATTTTACCCATTGGGGGATGGTGTCGTTGGTGAAAAGAATAGTGAGGAAATATGTTGCCCCAATGATTTTCGTGTTCGGCGTGCTCATTTTTTTTTACCCGATCGTCGGAAATTGGCTTAGTACAAAAGACCATTATGAAGTCATCAGTAGGCATAACGAAGTGCTTGCGCAAATGAGCGAACAAGAAAAAGAACGTGAAAGAGAAAAGGCGAAACAATACAACGAGTCGATTACGGAAAGGGATATTCCGATCGTCGACCCGTTTAGTGAGGATGCAAAGGAACAGACCGAAACGAGAAGTTATTATAACGTGCTCAATATCGGCGAGGCGATGGGCACGCTTGAAATTCCGAGCATCAACGTGAATTTGCCGATTTATCATGGGGTCAGCGACGCGGTGTTGTCACAGGGGATCGGCCATATGTCCAATTCTTCGCTGCCGATCGGTGGATTGGGGACGCATGCTGCACTCACCGGACATCGGGGTCTGCCGAGTTCGAAACTTTTTCGCGACCTTGACAAAATGGAAATTGGAGATCTTTTTTACATCCACATGTTGGATGAAACGCTCGCTTACAAAGTCGATAAAATAGACGTCGTTTTGCCGACGGAAACGAATTGGCTCGAGATCCGCGAAGACAAAGATTACGTCACGTTAATTACGTGCGAACCGTATATGATCAATACGCACCGCCTCCTCGTGCGGGGTGAAAGGGTGCCGTTCGATCCGGCGGTAAAAGCGAGCGTGGAGCCGAAAGGGAAAGATAAAATCCAATGGTTGGAGTTCGGGCTTTTCATAGGGGGAATCGTTTTCATAACGTCGTTAATGTTCGTGTACATTTTCCGCGTGAGATCGCGAAAGGGCGAGAGCAATGCGTAGGAACAAATGGATTTTGCTCATTTTTTTGACAGGGCTTCTAATCTTTCTCTATCCGCATATCATGCAGCAAATCAACTCGTTCATCCATCAAGCGCAAGCGGAACAGTTCAAAGCGCGAACGAAAGAGTTGCCGCAACATGTGATCGACGAGACGCTTACGACGGCACAAAAATGCAATGAGTCCATTTTTCAAAACGAGGGCGGCTTCCAAGACCCGTTCACGGAAGGATATAGCCAATTCCGCTATGAAGTTTGCGAACCGTTCCTACTTGATGATGATTCGTTCGGGACGTTGGAAATACCGAAATTGAATTTGGAAATTCCGATCTATTTGGGAGCGACGGAGAATGAATTGTCAAAAGGGGTCGGCCAAGTCGACGGTTCTTCGCTGCCGATCGGAGGAAAAAGTACGCACACCGTTTTGGCTGGGCATCGGGGCATGGGAACGAAAGAGATGTTTCGCAATTTGGACCGGATGACGGTCAATGATGTCTTTTACATTCATACGTTTTCCGGAAAATTAACGTACAAAGTGTACAAAGTCGGAGTCATTTTTCCCTATGAAACAGAAAGCCTGCGCATCGTGGAAGGAAGAGATTTGGCATCTTTGATCACCTGCCACCCATACCGACATAACAGTCATCGCCTCATCATTTACGGCGAGAGGGTTGATGAAAATTCGGACGGATAAATGTTACGATAGGGGGTTCATGAATGAAAGAAACGATCAACATCATTTTAATCGACCATTATCAATTGTTCCGTGAAGGGGTAAAAAAAGTATTGCAGACGGATTCGACTTTCGAGATTATCGCCAGCAGCGATGATTATTACATCGTTCCGCCATTATTGGAGACGCATGCGATCGATGTCATTTTGTTCGATGTCAATATTTTGATGCAGCATAAAGAGCATATAAAGGAAGAAATTTTAAATCGAAACGATGATATGAAAATCATCGTATTATCTTCGGAAGGCGAAGAAAACTACGTAACCGAAGCGGTAAAACTCGGCGTCCATGGGTATTTGCTCAAAGAGATGGATATTTATTCGTTCATCGATGCGATCAAATCCGTTTACAAAGGATTGTCGTACATTCATCCGATCGTAACAGATCGGTTGATTAAAGATTACCGGAAATTGACAAAAACGTGCGGCGATTTTCCTGTTGAGAGGCCGGCGCATTTATATACGAAACGGGAATACCAGGTGCTGCAATTGCTGGCGGAAGGAAAAAGCAACCGTGAAATCGCGGAAACGTTAAACATCAGTGAAAAGACGGTCAAAAACCATATTAGCAGTCTTTTCAAGAAGATGAATGTCAATGCGCGCACGCAAGCGGTCGTGATCGCGATTAAAAACCGTTGGGTAAATATATAAAAACTTTCTCCATTCGGCTCTTGCAATATACAAAAAAGTGTATTCCTTCCACATTTTTTGAGTAAATATAGTATAATTTACTCATAAACAAAGAATGGTTTTAATATCCAAAAAATTTTCCTAGTAAAAAAGGTCTATTTATAGTATAATGAGTATATAGCATCCATAATTTGATAAGGCAGGTGAACAGATCGATGAATCACGAGTCGATGATTTTAAATATTAAGGCGAGTATGTTTGATTTTCATGATCTGTTCAATCATGAATCGAATGATGCGAAAATGATGATGGAAATGTTCCATGAACGGATGAAAAACATATTGAAAGCCGATCAAGCGACGATTTTTTTGAATCGCAACAAATTGGCCTATTTTCTTTCAAATAGACAAATCGTCTCGATGCAATCTGTCATCAATACGGATGTCGAACCTTATCAACGATTGAAACGATTATTCCCGTCGGATGATGACAATGTCGTCCTGATCAACTCCGACTTGAACATCGCACAACATGACCAACCGTTTCATATCGTCATGCGTTTGCGAACGGCGACGAATTTCAGCGGTTTTTACGTGTTTTCCTACAACGAAAATCCCGGCTACCCATTGGAAGCGTTAGAGGATATACAAGAACTCATCGACAAACATTTCCTGTTCATTAGCAATCACTTGCGGGAAAAGTTCATGAAGGAACGCAATCAATTGTTGTTTCAACTTTCGGCAAATTTGCATTCCATCCATAGTACGCCGGAAGTGTTAATCAAAGTGTACCGGACGATTAAGCGAATTTATCCTCGCTTTGAATATCGTTTTTTGATGTCCCATGAACATGAAAACAACTCGGCCCCCATTTACACGTTGTCTTATGCGGAAAAGAAAAACGCTCCGGAAACGGTGGCGTTCATCAATAATGAAATGCAATTCGATTTCGATGAAGCGGAAAACGTAACGCTCATTTATTCGCCGTTGTCAGGAAAACAGGGCGTATACGGGGTCATCGAAATTAAAATTCCGGGGCAAGTGTATTTGGATGTTGACGATATTGCATTCGTGGAACAATCTTCGAAAATGATCGGACAGGCTGTCGAACGGACGACGTTATATCAATCATCCAATCAACTTGTAACCGATTTACAGTTCATCAACATCGCATCGCGCGATTTAAACAAAAATTTAGATCGCAGGCAAATTTCCCAAAGTGTGAAAAAACATATTGTAACTTCTTGCCAAGCGGAGGAACTTGGAATCGTGTTGTTCCCGAGGAACGAGGAAACGGAGAAACGGTTCATCGTTTCCGAAGAAAGCACCGGTTTTTTCAGATCAAACAAGGCGGAACGTTTCATCGAATATTTGTATGAAACATTAAAAGAAAAACCGGAACCGATCTTATCGGGCAACTTCAAAGCGGACTCAGTCGTCATCCCGTTTAACTCGGTCATCGTCGTGCCGATGTGGGATTCGGAAAAGATGTTCGGATTTATCGTCATCGCCCATGAAGAACCATATTACTTCTCATTTGACAAATATAAATTCGTGCAATCGTTTATCCAACACGCCGCACTCGCTTATACGAATTCGATGTTGAAAGAAAAATTGCGTTTGACAGCGATCACCGATTACTTGACGAAATTGTACTTGAGAAACCATTTGGATAAAAAGATTGATGAACATATGAAAAAAGACCGCGGCGGCTCATTCATCCTGCTTGATGTCGATGATTTCAAACTCATCAATGATACGTATGGGCATTATGTGGGCGACAAAGTGTTGATTCAAATCGCCGAAATCATCAAAGAGACGGTGAATGACAATGAAATTGCCGCACGTTGGGGCGGCGAAGAGTTTGCGATTTACGTTCCATATGCGAATGAAGAGTACGCTTTGACGATCGCAAATCGCATCAGGGAAAAAGTGGAGGAAAAAACCGATCCAAAAGTGACGCTGTCCATCGGAATCTCATCGTGGTACGGCGATAACGAATCGATTGAGCAACTGTTCAACAAAGCGGATGAAGCGTTGTATGAAGCAAAAGCGTCGGGAAAGAACCGTGTCGTCATGAATTAGATAGTTTGTTAAAGCTAGCTATGCTAATGAACAAGTTGTCGATAGCTAGCTTTTTGTTGCCATGGTTGTTCAACAATAGTTTCATTAGAGTGGAAAAAATTTAGGTAAAAAGCACTTCGAACCAAGTTCCTTGTATAAAAATTTTTGTTAAATGATAAGGAGGCAACAATGAATAAAATCGCGATTATCGACCAACAGCAAATTTTTCGTGAAGGGCTTCATCGTTTGATTGAAGCAGAAGAAGATATGGAAGTCGTCGCATCAGAAAATTTATTTTCTGAACTGGACGATGAGACGATTGAACAAGTCGACGTTTTCCTCGTCGATGTCGATATATTGGCGAAAGAACACCAATTGATCAAAGAGAAAGTGTTGGACATGAAAAAAGACGGGCAAAAAGTCATCGTCATATCGTCAGAGTCGAAAGAAATCGATATAAAAGAAATCATTTTGACCGGCTACCACGGCTTTTTATTGCAAGAAATGTCATTC
>JAAYTF010000104.1 GCA_012518125.1 Bacilli bacterium
ATCGTTTTTGTCATGGGACTAACCATGACCGACTCGAGCTTTGTCGACATGACTACATATTGGTATGGCGGCTTTTGGGATTTTTTGGCGTTTACGACGCAAATGATTTTGATCCTTGTGACAGGTTACGCATTGGTGAAAGCGCCTCCGGTTGAAAAATTGATGGTCCGGGCGGCATCTTTGCCCAAAACACAAACACAAGCGCTTTTTACCGCCATGCTCGTCTCCGCGGCAGCAGGTTATATAAGCTGGGGGTTAGGATTCATCTTTGGAACGCTGTTTTCCATTGAAATTGCCAAGCGTCTGAAAACAGCCGACTTCCGTTTATTAGTTGCCGCCAGCTACACGGCAGTCATAGCGATTCTACCTGCCGGACTTTCCTTGACGGCTCCGTTGCTCGTCAACACACCGGGCCATTCAACGGAAGATAAAATCGGCTTGATCCCGTTGACGGAGACCATTTTCAGCCCAACGATGCTGCTGATGGCGTTTATCGGTTTGGCAATCGTCCTCTATGCCTATTACAAGATGAAGCCTGAAGGCGACGAAATCGTACCATTCGACAGCAAAGAGAATGGCGAAAAGACGACTTTCGAGATCAAAATCGGTGATACATTCGCCGAAAAACTGAACCATAGCAAAACAATCAACTATATTTTGGTCGCATTGGGAGTCATCTGGATTGTCCTTTATTTCATCAACAACGGCTTTAACTTGGAGTTGAACATCCTGAACTTCATTTTTATCATTCTCGGTTTGGCTTTACATGGTTCGCCTGAAGGCTATATCAGCGCCATCGCAAGCGGCATGAGTTCAGCGGCCGGCATACTGATTCAATTCCCATTTTATGCGGGAATCATGGGAATGATGGCAGGTTCAGGACTCATCCAGATCATATCCGAATGGTTCGTCGTCATTTCAAACGAATATACATTCCCATTATTCACGTATTATTCGGCAATTCTTGTAAACTTTTTCGTACCTTCAGCAGGCGGGCAGTGGCAGGTGCAAGGCCCGATCATGTTGGAAGCGCTTCAGTCATTTGATTTGCCTGCAGCCGTGGTCGTCAATGCCATTTCCGTCGGTGACATGGTCGGCAACTTGGTTCAGCCATTCTTCGTTTTGCCGGCACTTGGATTATCTGGGTTGAAATTGAAAGATATTTGGGGTTTCTGCATGATTGCTTTCGTATTATTGGTCATTTTGGGCACGATCATCTTCCTTTGCACACCATGGCTCATTTAATCCAATAGAATGAATTCGCTTGGATGCCAACTTGCGATCAATTAGCCGTCAAGTTCTTATCCTTTTAGACTAAAACGTAAAACGCGGAAGTTTTCCGATCTGAACTTGAATAATGTCCAGATGCACTCAAGGCATCCAAGCCATCCACAAACCATGATGGGAGATGGCATTGATCAACATACCAAACGTTCAAAATGACATGCCATCGAGGTTAAAAACAACGACATTCACTGATGACAGCGAAGGGGGAACATGTCTTGAAACAAAAAGCGGTTGGCGAAATCATTTGGGAACCTTCACCGGAACGCATTGAAAACTCCGGCTTGTATCAATTCATGCAATGGGTAAAGCAAAACAAAGATGTCGAACTGAAAAACTATCACGAGCTATTCAACTGGTCCATCGAACATATGGAAGACTTTTGGACTTCTGTCGTGGAATTTTGCGACATCAAATTCCACTCGCCGTATACGAAGGTGATCCAAAACGATGAAAAAATGTATGAGACAAAATGGTTTGAAGGCGCCACACTAAATTACGTCGAAAACATTTTCAAACATAAAAGAGGCAATGAACGGGCCATTTTCTTCCGTTCGGAACACATTGAAAAAAAGGAATACACGTGGAAAGAATTAGAGGATCAAGTCGGCGCATTGGCCAACTCCTTGCGGAAATTAGGGGTGAAAAAAGGCGACCGCGTGGTTGCATATATGCCAAACATCCCTGAGACGGTCATCGCTTTCCTGGCAACTGCCAGCATCGGTGCCATCTGGTCAAGCTGCGCGACGGACTTCGGTACAAAATCGGTCATCGACCGCTTTAAACAAATTGAACCGGTTGTCTTGTTTGCCGTGGATGGCTATCAATATAACGGAAAAGTGTTTGACCGGACATCCGTCATTTCCGAATTGACGAAGGAATTGCCGACACTGAAACATGTCGTCCATGTCCCTTACATCAACGACCAACATGTCGATGCCCAACCATTCGGCGATCACGTTTTGCATTGGGACGACTTGCTTGAGGAAAAAAGCGAACCGCGCTATGAAATTGTACCATTCGATCATCCGCTATGGATTTTATATTCATCCGGCACAACCGGCATGCCAAAATCGATCGTTCAAGGGCATGGCGGCATCGTCGTCGAGCAAATGAAATTGGCTTCCATCCAAAACAGCATCCGACAACATGATACGGTTTTCTGGTACACGACGACCGGATGGGTCATGTGGAACATTCTCATTTCGAATTTGTTAACCGGAGCATCCATCGTTTTATATGATGGCAACCCGGCATACCCGAACTTGGACACGTTATGGAAATTGGCCGAAGACGCGGAAATCACATCATTTGGCGTTGGCGCACCGTTTTTGACAATTTGCATGAAACAACAATTGAAACCTAAAGAAAAATACGATTTTTCGAAGTTGAAATCCATTTACTCCACGGGAGCTCCTTTACCTGCTGAAGCATTCAACTGGGTTTACAACCATGTAAAAGATGATGTATGGTTAGGCTCGATCAGCGGTGGAACGGATGTCTGCACCGGTTTTGTCGGCGGCGTGGAAATTGAACCTGTAAGAGTCGGCATGATTCAAGGAAAACTCTTAGGTGTCGATGTACACGCCTTTGATGAGGAAGGCAACTCCGTCATCAATCAAACCGGCGAATTAGTCGTCACCAAACCGATGCCTTCCATGCCATTGTATTTTTGGAACGATGAAGGCAATAAGCGATACATCGACAGTTATTTCGATATGTATCCTGGCGTCTGGCGCCATGGCGACTGGATCAAATTTGACGAAACGGATAGCTGCATCATTTTCGGACGATCCGATTCGACGATCAACCGCTCCGGCGTGAGGATCGGTTCAAGTGACATTTATCGCGCCGTGGAAACATTGGATGAAGTGGTAGACAGTTTGGTCATCGATTTGGAGCTGCTCAATCAAACGAAGTCTTTGTATCTGTTTGCCGTGTTGAAAGAATCGCTGGAACTCGATGAAGCATTGAAAGAAAAAATCAAACAAAAAATCAAACAAATGGTTTCGCCTAAATTCGTACCTGATAACATATTGCAAATCGATGATGTTCCGAAAACACTCAACGGCAAAAAACTCGAAGTCCCGATCAGAAAAATTTTATTGGGCTTCAATCCTGACAAAGTGTTAAATTACGATTCCATGAGCAATCCTGAATCCGTGAAATATTTCATCGAGTTGGCAAAAGAATTGAATAAAAACGATAAAAACCCAATTATGTAAACACCGTCAACACTTCATGCAAACAAAAAATCGAGGTTGGGACAACACATACCCTAGATTGGCCGGTTTGTCCCAACCTCGATCTATTTTTTTAGTGAATCATGAATGGATAAGGTTATGTGAAATTTTTTCTTGATCAATGTTCAAATGGATAAAGCGAACCACAAGAGTTATTTTGTTGAGCTGCTAGAATTGGCTGTCGATATGTTACAAAAAGCCGAAGTTTTCCCGTCTATCACAATTCATTCCGCATAGCCCAGTTTTTTTCCCAGCTTCGTTCGTCTTTCAGCCTTCTTGTTGCAACTTCTTGCGATACTCGACGAAAAATTCGATCGCTTTCGGGTTGGCGAGCGAACCGATATTCACCGACTCTTCCACCGGGTTGCCCATCAATATTTTCTTGACCGGCACCTCCACTTTCTTGCCATTCAACGTCGTCGGTATCTCATCCACTTCGACGATTTCATTTGGCACGTGCCGCGGTGAACATTTCGTGCGGATCGTATCGTTGATTTTCTTCTTCAATTCATCCGAAAGTTCGACGCCCTCCCTCAAAGAAACAAACAACGGCATGAACGATTGATCTTCACTCACCGG
>JAAYTF010000012.1 GCA_012518125.1 Bacilli bacterium
AGTCGAATGAAAACGGCCCACCGAAAAAAGGGAAACTCGTCTATGCCGGCGGTGACGACGTGCTTGCCTTCATGAAGCTGAAAGACTTGCTCCCGACGGTGAAACAATTGCGCAGCACTTTCAGCTCTGATGAAGTGCTCGGCAAAAAAGCGACCGTGTCGATGGGAATCGTCATCGCGCACGAGAAAGAACCGCTGCAATTAGTCATCCAAACCGTGCAACAAGAGGACAATGAAAATCCTTTATAATGTTGCAGCCAAGCAGATGCACTTGGCGGAAGCATTATAAAGGATTTTTTGTTTGAAATTTTATGATGGATACAATTAAAAAACGCCCCGCTCTCTCATCATGCAACAGAAACGGACGTTGCCTTGCATCCGACCGTAATATTTCAATCCATGCACTCGATTAGAACGGAACGTTCATATGTAAGCGAAACGTTTTTAAATCGAAAAGATTCTTCAACCAACATTCTTTATTGGTAGGCTTACAACCATAAAACGATGGACACATTCATTCAAGCACTTAAAAAAGTTGACAAAAATCTGCTTTACAACGAATTGATGCCTTCAAGACTTCAAATAACAAAACCCGACAAATCAGCAACCCAAAGAAAATTTCTTTCCCTTGATCGTTTCGGCGTACCCGTCAATTCGCACCACACTTGATTATTATCTTTTTAAAATCATAATGCATCTTTATAAGAGTTTTCCCGTGCAAACGACACCCAACATACCCATTTACAAACCGCAATCCTTTTCATACCGCCGCTTCAAACTTCGGAACGAAACCTCCGCCAAAAATTCGGCACAACCGGCCGATATTTCGTCCCCTTTCCCCGAAAAATCGTCGCTTAAGAAGCACATACCTGCCCCACAAAACTTCCAAAAGCCGGGAATATCAAACAAAATCGCCCTTGTTTCAAACTTGGCATCCATCTTGCAATCAACAGAAAGGAAAAAACATACAAAAACTAAAAAAGGAGGAGGACAACCATGAAGGCAGCAGTAGTTACGAACTTCAAAGAAAAATTGGAAATCAAGGAGGTGGAAACGCCGAAGCCGGGTCAAGGTGAAGTGCTCATCAAAATGGAAGCTTGCGGGGTTTGCCATACGGACTTGCACGCAGCGCATGGCGACTGGCCGGTGAAGCCGAAGTTGCCGCTTATCCCTGGGCACGAAGGCGTCGGGGTCGTCACCGAAGTAGGCCCAGGCGTCACGTCCCTCAAAGTCGGCGACCGCGTCGGGGTGCCATGGCTTTTCAAAGCTTGCGGCGAATGCGAATACTGTCTGTCGGGACAAGAAACTTTATGTCCGAACCAGCTTAACGGCGGCTACACGGCTGACGGCGCGTATGCGGAATATTGCGTCGCTCCGGCGGATTATGTGGCGCGAATCCCGGACGGCGTGGATCCTGTAGAAATTGCGCCGATCCTTTGCGCGGGGGTGACGACGTACAAAGCGCTGAAAGTGTCCGGCGCAAAACCTGGCGAGTGGGTCGCCATCTACGGCATCGGCGGTTTGGGCCATATCGCATTGCAGTATGCAAAAGCGATGGGTCTCAAAGTCATTGCGGTCGACATCCAAGATGACAAATTGGAGCTCGCCGACGAGTTGGGCGCCGACATGACGGTCAACAACAAAAAAGTCGATCCGGTTAAAGAAATCAAAGACAAAGTCGGCGGCGTGCAAGCGGCAATCAGTGTCGCGGTGAACAAAGTCGCGTTCGAACAAGCCTACCATTCCGTGAAACGCGGCGGCTCCGTGGTTTTGGTCGGACTTCCTACAGGCGACATCCCGGTTCCGATCTTCGACACGGTATTGAACGGCGTCTCCATCAAAGGCTCCATCGTGGGCACCCGAAAAGACATGCAGGAAGCGTTGCAGTTTGCCGCAGACGGAAAAGTGAAACCGATCATATCGACAGCGAAGCTTGAAGAAATCAACGACGTCTTCGAGCGCATGGAAAAAGGGCAAATCAACGGCCGGGTGGTGCTTACGTTCGACAACTGATGATCACATCCATCCCCGGAGAAAAGATTGCAAACACAATTTTGCAATCGTTTTCATAAAAATTCGGGGAGGCTCTCTTCCCCTCCCCGACATGAAAAAGAAAGGAGCACGCAAATGAAATATGCCAATCCGAACACGAATGGTTCCATCGTCAAGTTCAAAGATCGTTATGACAACTTCATCGGCGGCGAGTATGTGAAGCCGGTGAAAGGCGAATATTTCGAAAATCCGACACCGGTGACTGGCGAAATTTTTTGCGAAGTGGCACGCTCGACGAAAGAAGATGTCGAGCTGGCGCTCGATGCAGCGCACAAAGCGAAAGAAGCTTGGGGTAAAACGTCCCCTGCCGAACGGGCGAACATCCTGAACAAAATTGCCGACCGCATGGAAGAACATTTGGAAATGTTGGCGGTCGCAGAAACATGGGACAACGGAAAAGCGGTCCGGGAAACGTTGGCCGCCGACTTGCCGCTGGCAATCGACCATTTCCGCTACTTCGCCGGTGCAATCCGTGCGCAGGAAGGAACAATCAGCCAAATCGACAACGACACGGTGGCGTATCATTTCCATGAACCGATCGGCGTCGTCGGGCAAATCATTCCTTGGAACTTCCCGTTGCTCATGGCGTCGTGGAAACTCGCTCCAGCGCTTGCTGCCGGAAATGCGGTCGTTTTAAAACCGGCGGAGCAGACACCGGCTTCCATCCACTTGTTCATTGAATTGGTAGCCGACTTGTTGCCGCCAGGCGTGTTGAACGTCGTCAACGGATTCGGGCTGGAGGCCGGAAAGCCGCTTGCCACAAGTGACCGAATCTCAAAATTGGCATTCACGGGGGAAACGACGACAGGCCGTCTCATCATGCAATATGCATCGGAAAACATCATCCCGGTGACGCTCGAACTCGGCGGAAAATCGCCGAACATATTCTTCCCTGACGTGCTGGACAAAGAAGACAGCTTCTTGGACAAAGCGATTGAAGGCCTCGTCATGTTCGCCTTGAACCAGGGAGAAGTTTGCACGTGTCCGTCGCGGGCGCTGATCCATGAATCGATTTACGACGAATTCATGGAACGGGCGATTGAACGGGTGAAGCAGATCAAGACCGGCCACCCGCTCGACACGGAAACGATGATGGGTGCGCAAGCGTCGACCGAACAGATGGAAAAAATCTTGTCGTACATCGACATCGGCAAAAAAGAAGGAGCCGAGTTGTTGATCGGTGGCGAAGCGAACCGGCTGGAAGGCGAACTTGGCGGCGGCTATTACATCAAACCGACAGTGTTCAAAGGGCACAATAAAATGCGGATTTTCCAAGAGGAAATTTTTGGTCCGGTGCTTTCCGTGACGACTTTCAAAGATGACGAAGAAGCGCTGCAAATCGCCAACGACACGTTATACGGACTTGGAGCCGGCGTTTGGACGCGCGACATCAACAAAGCGTACCGTTTCGGCCGTGGCATCCAAGCGGGACGCGTTTGGACGAACACGTACCATCAATATCCGGCGCACGCGGCTTTCGGCGGGTACAAAAAGTCGGGCATCGGACGCGAAACGCACCTCATGATGCTGAGCCACTACCAGCAGACGAAAAACTTGCTTGTCAGCTACAGCGAGGAGCCGATGGGCTTGTTTTAAAGTGCCGGGAACAGCAACAACGCACAAAAGCCGATCAACATGATCATTCGTATCCCGTTAATCCCCATTTCCCCTCTGATGCAAAGGGAAAGGATCACACGCCTGCACTTGATCACGTGTGATCCTTTCATTTTTTCATATAGAAGCCCATTCGATTCGATACAGCAAAAGTTAACGGACCGATCAAGACTCGTTTGGTCCCTTTCTTTCAATTACGGTTACTATTAATAATTGATGTAAACATGATGAATACTAACTTTTTTAATAGCCGGAACTTGACACCCATTTCATTGGAGCCACATAAACATCTTTCCCCTTCTGCCAGCACATCACCTCTTAATAATCAGCCATGCCCTTCCCCTTACGTGCCACCAATTCTCGTTCTTTTTTCAACGTCTCGATTCCAAACTTCAACTGCCATTCCAATCATTTTTCAACCTCCGTGAGCCATTCTTTGAACGCTGATTACGCAACTTTCGGTGGATTTTTGCATAAGGTATTTCATTATATTTACATACACGTTGTTCAACAAAAAAGGCTTCTTCAAAACGAAATGATCCGAGGAAACATTTCGGTTTAAAGAAGCCTTGGGCAAAACAAATCAATGTATTCAACTTTGCTTCCCTTTCTCATTCAAAATGTACCGCAAGCGCCTTTCGGTCGTTTTAAGGCGCTCGGCCGCCTTTTTCCGGTCGCCGATCGTCTCTTTGAGCGCCTTCAACACGTACGCTTTCCCGACGTATGTCTCCAGCTGTCTCACGTTTTCCAAAACGGCATCGAGCGGGACGATTTCATCGCGTTCCCAAATATCCAACATCCCATCCACCCAAAGCGTCAAAAACTTGTTGAAATCATCCGCATCATTTTTCGCATCGACCAGCGCCGCCGCGGCTTTCGACGTGTTGTTCCTGAACACATTTTCCGGCAACAAGTCCGGCGTGATGACATGATCCCCGTCATCCAACAGCGACAACGCGTGCTTCATCACGTTCGACAATTCGCGGATGTTCCCCGGCCAATCATATTCAAGCAAGATTTCCATCGCATCGTCGCGGATTTCGGCCGCTTCGTGGTATTTTTTCGCAAAATATTCCGCGATGAGCGGGATGTCCTCTTTCCGTTCCCTTAAAGGCGGGAGCGTAAACGACACGACATTCAGCCGGTACAGCAAATCTTCGCGGAACTTCCCTTTTTCGACAGCTTCCTCGAGATTGACGTTCGTCGCTGATATGATGCGCGTGTTCGTCTTTTGCACTTTCTCGCCGCCGACGCGCATGAACTCACCCGTCTCGACAACGCGCAGCAGCTTCACTTGCGTCGATGGCGCCGCATCGCCGACCTCGTCCAAAAACAACGTGCCGTTATGGGCGATTTCAAAAATCCCTTTCCGTTCCCTCGTGGCACCGGTGAACGCCCCTTTTTCATGGCCGAACAATTCGCTTTCAAGGAGTGTTTCGGAAAGGGCGCCGCAATTGACGCTGATGAACGGCTGCTCGTTCCGCCTGCTCGCCAAATGGATGAAATGTGCAAGCAGCTCTTTGCCGGTCCCCGTCTCGCCGTGGATCAACACATTCACGTTTTTCGGCGCGATTTTGTAAGCCAACGACAAAAGCCGTTTCATCTTTTCGTTTTTACCGAAGATGATTCCGCTCATCGATGTCAGCGACGCAATTTCATCGTGCTGCGTAAACGTGTCGGCGCCGCTTTCCATCAATCCATCAATCAAATTTTCCAATTCACCGATTTCATCGAACGGCTTTTCAATGTAATCGTTCGCCCCGAGTTTGATCGCCTCGACGGCCACTTTCACCGTGCTGTAGCCCGTCATGACGACCGACTTGCAATACGGCTGCCGTTTTTTCAGACGTTTCAACAAATCCAACCCGTTTGAATCGGGCAGCTTGACGTCGAGCATCGCCACATCGTACCGGTTGTTCAGCAAGCGGTCAAAATCTTTCCCGTTATAGCCGACATCGACGTCGTATCCTTTTTCCTTGAACAAATACGTAAGAAATGTAGCCACTTCTTTTTCGTCATCGATGATCAAAATTTTTCCCATCACGCTCACCTTACCGTTCCTTCCTTGTCACCGGCAGTTTGATTGTAAACTTGCTCCCTTTGCCAACTTCACTTTCCAGCTCGATCTTCCCGCCGTGGCTCTCGATGATGCCGTGACTCACCGAAAGCCCCAGCCCCGTACCTTTTGACGCCCGTTTCGTCGTGAAAAACGGATGGAATATTTCGTGATGCAGTTCTTCCGGGATCCCCGTCCCGTTATCTTCCACCGTCAATTGGACGAATCCATCTTGATGGCGCGTCGAAATGATGATCCGTTTTTCGGCTCTGTCACTTTCCAAGAGCGCGTCCCTGGCATTGATGAGCAAATTGATGATCACTTGCTCGATTTGTTGGGCGTTGCCTTCGATGAGCGGGAGCGTTTCATCCAATTCGACAGCCAAGCGGATCTGTTGCTGCCTGAGCTGATAGCCGATCAAACCTAACACCGTCTCGACCGCATCATTTAAGGAAAATTTTCCAAACATATATTCATCTTGCCGTGAAAACGTAAGCAAATTTTGGATGATGTTTTTGCAGCGTCTGCCGCACTGATATATGTCTTCAAGCAGAAAATATGTATCATCCGTTTCGTCCACTTTGCGGAGCAAAATTTGCGAGTTTCCCAAAATCGCCGTGAGCGGATTGTTCAGTTCGTGCGCGACGCCCGCCGCCAACTCCCCGATCGCCGCTAACTTCCCCGACTGTAACAGTTGCACCTCGTATTGCCGCTTGCTTGTGACGTCCTTCATGTAAACGATGACGCTGTAAATGCCGTCCTTTTCATCAAAAACCGGGTAAGCGAAAACGTCGAAATACTTGTCCTCCAAAAAGAGTTCGCGCGAAACGGTCCGCCTTGTCCTTACGCATTCATCGATCAACTCCGCTTTTTCCAACTCCTCAAAAAGGATACATTTGCGCGTTTTCCCGTTCTCATACGGTGCAGCAAAAAAATCGCGCGCCGCTTTGTTCGCCCTAAGGAGCCCACCGTTCAAATCGACGAGGAACATGTAGTCGTCCACCGCCGAAAACGTCTTTTCCCATTCGTTTTTCACGTAGAGCACCTCTTGGTAGAGCCGGGCATTTTCCGTCGACACGGCGATTTGGTCGGAAAGTTGCTGCAAAAAATTGATGTCTTGATCGCTGTAGGCGATCGTTTTTTCGCTCGCCAAACTGAATAGACCGATCACTTTTTGCTTCACAAACAGCGGGAAAATGAGCACTTGTTTTAAACCGAGTTTTGCAAACGTCCGGTTTTCGATGTACGCGTCGCTTTTTGACACGATGTAGTTTTCCGCCTTCCTCTCACGGACCACTCGCCAATATAGCGACCGATCTTCGGCAATCTTTGCACCGAGCCGCACGTATTTCGACGTCGTTGGATAAATGCCGGTGATCTCCAATGCCCCGTTGTTCAAGTGCATCAGACTCAACCGGTCGATCGGGAAAATATGTTTCAACTTTTCGAGCACATTTTTCAAGAGCACATCCATCGACATGTCGATGTTGAAACTTTTCATGACGTCGTTGATGATTTCAAGCTGGATGTTTTTCTTCTCCATCTCGCGGATCGTATTTTTCAACTCGGTGTAATACGTCATTTTCGACGATTCCACGCCAACCAGGCGGTCGATCATCTCTTTCTTGTCGATCATGAAGCAATCCCCCTACAGCGCCTGAAGAAAAATCGCTTTGATGTCCTCTTTCGTCAAATCCCGCGGATTCGTGATCATGCAGGCATCTTCAAGCGCATAACGGCTGATGATATCGGCATCCTCTTCCGCCAAGCCGAAATCGCGGAGACGCTTTGGTGCACCGATGTCATCCTGCAATTTCCGGATGTATGCGACGATCAAATCGCCGGCATTCACGGTCGAAATGCCGTTTTTGTGCGGATAGAGGATTTCAGCGATGTGCAAAAATTTCTCCGGTGCGGAAATGTAATTGTATTCGATCACATGCGGCAGCAAAATCGCATTCACATCACCGTGCGGCAGCAAAAATCGGCCACCGATTGCATGGCTGATTGCATGGACGGCGCCCAAAATCGCATTGGAAAACGCGAGCCCCGCCTGCAGACTAGCCATCGCCATCTTCTCTTTCGCATCCATGTTCGTTTTTGAGGCGACGGATGGACGCAAATAGTTTGCGACAAGTTTGATGGAATGAAGCGCGTGGACATCCGTGAGCGGTGTGGCGGCGATGCTGACGTACGCTTCGATGCCGTGTGTGAGCACATCCAAACCGGTCGTCGCCGTAAGCAGCCGATCTTTCGTCACCAACGTTTCCGGGTCGATGATGGCGATATCCGGGATGAGCGATTTGGAAATGATCGTCATCTTGATTTGATGTTCCGAATTCAAGATGATGGAAAATTGCGACACTTCCGAACCAGAACCGGCTGTTGTCGGCACCATGATGAGTGGCGGCAGCGGCCGTTTAATTTTGTCCACGCCTTCATAATCGTGGATTTTCCCGCCGTTTGTCGCAACAATCGCGATCGCTTTTGCGACATCGATCGAGCTACCTCCCCCGACGCCGACGATTGCGTCACATTCGGATGCCATGTATTCTTTCGCGCCTTTTTCGACTTCGTAGTCTTTCGGGTTTGTCGTGAAGTCGGAAAAAATGGAATAGGTGAGACCCGCATGTTTGCACGATTCGATCACCGGCTCAAGCCAACCCGCCTTGATGACACCGGGGTCGGTGACGATAAAGACGTTTTGCGCACCTAGACGGACACAGCTTTCACCGACCCGCCGGATGGAACCGTTTCCAAAAATGATTTCAGGCATGACGAATTTATACATTTTCATGGGCACATGTCCTCCCAAAATTGATTACGGGAATTGCATGCTTTGTCGTCAAAATTTGTGGGCTTTGATGTGAAGGGAAAAGTTAAATAAATTATAACATACGGAATTTTCTGTTAAAAGATGGTTTGGAAAAATTGAGGCGTTTACCGTGCAGGGCGATTGGTTTGACAGGTGGATAATTGTCAGGGTGATTGGCGCATGTGTAGGAAAAACTCCGCTCGGCTTGTTGGATGTTGAGTGGAGTAAAGGTGGAAACTGCGCACTCAAGTGAAATGCGACTTTCTCAAAATACAAATTGTCTCAAAGGGCTGCTCGTTTTCAATCCACGCACTCAGGTAGAGTGCGACGGGATTTGGGGAAACACATTTTTTTGTTGAACATATTTCAATCCACGCACTCAGGTAGAGTGCGACGG
>JAAYTF010000013.1 GCA_012518125.1 Bacilli bacterium
ATCGGAATCGGCGAAAAAAGTGATTGGCCTCGATCAAAAATCGGAGCAAATTTCCCATTTGGTCGACGTCGTCAAAGACATCGCCGACCAGACGAACTTGCTTGCCTTGAATGCCGCGATTGAAGCCACCCGTGCCGGCGAACATGGACGCGGTTTTGTCGTCGTCGCTGAAGAAGTGCGCAAACTCGCCGAAGAGGTCGCTAAATCCGTGACGGAAATGACGAACATCGTGACTGCAATCCAACGGGAAACGAACGAAGTCGTTAAGGCTCTGAACGACGGCTACCAACAAGTGAAACAAGGAACGGAACAGATCGAAAAAACGGGCGAAAGCTTCAAGACGATCGAATATTTCATTCAAAGCATGGTTGAAAGCATCGCCACCGTTGCCAACCGTTTGAACGAGATCAAAGATGACAG
Source organism: Bacilli bacterium (assembly GCA_012518125.1). Classification (GTDB taxonomy): domain Bacteria; phylum Bacillota; class Bacilli; order Bacillales; family Amphibacillaceae; genus Pseudogracilibacillus. The sequence continues at coordinate 421 of JAAYTF010000013.1, forward strand.
TACGCATATAAATGATTTGATTTCGGATATCGCGGCTGTCTCGGAAAAAGCCGCCGCCGGCGTCGAGCAATCATCCGCGGCCACGCAACATACTTCAAGCGCGATGGATGAAATTTCCTCAAACGCCGAACAATTGGCCAAATTGGCTGAACAATTGAATAAACAAATTTCCGTCTTCAACATTTAATCAAAAATAAAGCTGCAACGATTCATTTATTGAATCATTGCAGCTTTTTTTCTTTTACTGGAATAGTTTCTCGCCGTTTTTGATCCGGTTTTCAACAAACTGACGACGCAATTCGTGTTTTAAAATTTTGCCGTTGGCGTTTTTCGGCAGTTCGTCGACGAATTGCACTTTTGTCGGCGCTTTGAAATGCGCCAGACGCGAGCGTGAAAACTCGATGATGTCTTCCGCCGTCAAATATTCATACCCTTCCCGTTTTACGACGATGGCCATCGGCGTTTCACCCCATTTTTCATGCGGTGCCGCGATGACAGCCACTTCTTTGATGCCTTCATGCTCATACAAAGCATCTTCGACTTCGAGCGAAGAAATGTTTTCTCCTCCGCTGATGATGATATCTTTTTTGCGGTCGACGATCAATACGCTCTCATCCGGAAAAACGACCGCCAAGTCCCCCGTATGAAGCCAACCGTCTTTGATCGTTTCTGCCGTCGCTTCCGGGTTGTTCCAATACCCTTTCATCATATTGTTGCCACGGTAAATGATTTCACCGATTTCCTTGCCGTTTTTCGCCACTTCTTCCCCTTTGTCGTTGACGACTTTTATTTCGCCGCCGATCATATCGTAACCGGTGCGGGCCTTCAATTCGAAAATTTTGTCCTCCGCTTGATCTAAATGTTGTGCACGCGGTTTTGAAATCGTAACGAGCGGCGACAATTCCGTCATGCCGTACACTTGGATGAATTCCCAACCGAGTTCTTTTTCCGCGCGGCGGATAAATGCTAGCGGCGGTGCAGCACCAGCAACGACAATGCGAATATGATGCTCCGGTTTCGGTATATCATGCTGGCTTGCATACTCCAGCAACATGTTCAAAACCGTCGGTGCAAAATGCATGATCGTGACGCCATGTTTCTCGATTTTATCGAAAATGATATTTGGTCTCACTTTATCCAGACTGACTTGTTTTGCACCATTTGCCGTATAGTAAAACGGTGAACCCCAACCATTGACATGGAACATCGGCAACGTATGCAACAAGACGTCTTGGTCGGTCACTTGCAAGTGGTGCATCGCCTGCATCGCTTGCAAATAGTTGTTGCGGTGCGTGAGCATGACTCCTTTCGGATTGCCTGTCGTACCACTCGTATAAAGCAAGCTTGCGATATCATTTTCCTTTACGTGCGAATAATCGTACGGTTCGGAGCTTGATGTCGCTAGCAGCTCTTCATAATTGATTATATCGCTTTCATTGACGCCTTCAGCATTTGTGATGATTGTCCTTAATTCAGGTAAACGCTCCCGTATTTCCAAAATCGTATCGAGAAACTGTTTGTCGACATAAATGACGCTCGCGCCACTGTGCGACAAAATGAACGTCAAGTCTTCCATCGATAGCCGGGTGTTCAACGGTTGGTGAATGGCGCCGACTTGCCCCACCCCGAAAAACCCTTCGTACATTTCCAACATGTTTGTCGCCAAATATGCGACACGATCGCCAGGTTTTACTCCAAGTCTGGCGTAACCATGAGACAAGCGGTTGATTCGTTCGTACAGTTCGCCGTACGTATATTCTTTATCTTCATTCACAAAACCTACTTTGTCCCGGTACAATTTCGCAGCCCGCTTCAAAAAATGCGGCGTAACGAGTTGATAATCCATATCACGATACCTCCCATAAAAGTGTTTTCATTTACATCCCATATATATCATCAACAAATACGTTTTCGATGAAAGCGTTTCATCACATGCTTATATATAATTTTATAACGATTTCGTTTCGTTCCTATGTGTTGTCCTACAGATTTTTTCGAGTGCAATTGTGTTGTACAACAAATCGGATTTTATTATAATATAAGGAAATTAACTACAACAGAATGATCATTTGCACATGCTTTTCGGTTTCAATGATAAATTCAGTTGAAAGATTTTGTTCGTTGAAAGAGGTGAAAACGATGATCGAAGAAAAAGAGTTCAAAATCGACTCTCTTTTAATGAGAGATTTGGAACATGCCGCGATGAATTTGGAAAAGCGCAATTATTTTTTGGCGCGCGCATTGACGAAATATATCGGCATCAACAAATTGAACGCCATTTCTTTCATACGGTTTTCACCTATCTTTTCAACAAACTATGAAGCGCTTCACATCGGAAGCGAAAAAGACACCATCAAGCAATTATTAGATCCCCTCATTGAACCAACGCTTGACAAAACGATTGAAAATATATCCGTAGCAAAATTCCCGGAACATTTGGGGACGGTGAAAATAAAAACATATGAACATGGGATCATCATCAGCTGGCTGCAACAGCCGAACGTCCCTTCCGAACAGTTGGAACATCTTTTAATCGAAGGGTTACAAGCGATTTCATTCGTGGAAATCAAAGAACACGAATACTTTTATGATATCGGTGCTCCGTTCGAACCGGATGTCGCCCGTTCGATCAAAGAAAAAGACCGCGACGGTCTCGTCGAACTTTTAGCATTGACAAAATGGATGACGAACAGCGACATCACGTTTTGGGGCGAAGCGAATTCGAAGCAAATTGAAGTCGATATTCATATCGGTTCGCGCAAAGAGGATTTCGGCTTTTTGCTTCCGCTCGGAAAAGGGATCGGCGGAAATGCCGCTCAACACAAAGTCGTCATGCAAGTGGCAGACTACAAAAACTGCGCATATCGCTACAAAGACGTGAGCAAAGCGGTCGACAGCGAAGAAATCCGCACGGTTTTCGCCCTGCCGATCAAAGACCGCGACCAAAACACAAGCGGGGTGCTTTATGTCGGCAACCGCAAAATCAATCCACTGCCAATGAACAAAAAATTTCTGCTGATGCGTCTTGCAAACCAGCTTGAACCGCTCGTCAAACGGAAAGAAATTAAACAATTTTACACGACGCAAGACAGGAAACTTTACTTTCGTCAGAAGAAAAAAGAACTCAGGGAAATCACGCAGACGGCGAAACAATTGGGAGAAATCGAAAAGTGGCTCGCGGACTTGTTGAAAGGCGACGTGCTCCTGTTGGATGCCGACGGCAAACCGTACTGCCAAAATGAACACGACATCGAACGGAGAAACACGAGCCAATTTTACTACTATCCGCTCAACTACAACGAACGCAATTTGGGTTCGCTGAACATTTGGACAAATATCGAACTGCCGCTTGAAAACGACTGGCCGGATTTGATCGACGACGTCATCCACGCCATATACATCATCTACGAACGGACAGAACGGTTCTATAATTTGATGGAATTGGAACGTTCTCAATGGCTGTACAATATGACCCAAGAAACGTTCCATTTCAAAACGCAGTACGAAAAAGGGGTCAAACTGCGCGTTCCGCTTGATCACGGTGAAGTTTGGGCGGTTTATTGGAATAAACAATCCGATAGACTCACCTTGCATGAAAAAATGCAATTGGATGAACTTTCGCTGCTTTATTTGCGGCAACCGATCTTTTTTAACGGGAATACAGGATACATCTTGTTCGACCGGCCGGAAAAATGCACCCCGGAAGAACTGCGGAACAAATTTTTGTCGGTTTTGCCGGTCGAGACGTGGATCATCCATGGCGCCACTTATAAATCATTCGAACATCTCCATCATACGCTGCTCCATTTGCAAGCATTGATGGAAAAAGTCATCCGTGAAAAAGGCTCCGAATACGTGTTGACGTTCAACCGATTCGGTTTGGATCATTTATTAAGCAACCCGAGAGTCTCCAAAGACATTCAAGAATTTTCCAAACGAATGTTGAAGCCTTTGCTTGAATATGACAAGAATAACAACAGCGACTTGACAAAAACGCTCGCATTGTCGCTCATGTACAATTCACCAAGCAAAGTGGCAAAAAAATTGTTCATCCACCCGAACACAGTGCACTACCGAATCAACCGGGCGAAACAATTGTTGAACGTCGATGAACAAGACCCAAGCAGCGACATCGCATTGAGGCTCGCCGCTTATGCATGGTTGTTCGAGCAAAAAATAAACATCCACAACTGATGGGCGGGGGAATGATTTCCCCCGCCTTTTCATTTATGAAAAATCGGGCCATCCAACACGCGTGTATGATACTCGCCATTTTCCCCCATCGGACAAACATCGTAAGCTTGAATATCGGCGACAAATTGTTCATCGATGATTCTGCCAACCCAGTCTGCCGGCAACTTGTTGTCATCGATTTTGATCACTTTCGCGACAAAACCTAAGCGAACGAATCGGCGCAATTGTTCCAACATTTCCGACTGCGGTGCGTGCAGCGGATATAATGCATCCAGCCCGACTTTTTCCGCCTGTTCCACACCCCACATAATATGCCCTTTCAAATACCAATCGCCAAAAGCGACGGCACGGAGATCATACATATCTTTTAAACCGCTCAACGTGCGGATGAAATCCGTTTCATATTCTTCCATGGATGTATAGATGAAATGAATCGGCAAACGGAGCCTTTCCGCTTGTTCTTTCAACGCTTCCAACGAATCTTCATGGGCAATCGTCTTGCCGTTTTCTTTCCAAACGGTCGTAAACAAACAGCCTATTTCCCATCCTTGTTGTTGCAATTCATAAAGAGCGAGACAACTGTCTTTTCCCCCGCTAAAAGAAAGAGCGATCAACGAACTCAACTCCTATCGTAAATGTCATCTACTATTTTACCAAAAGTAGAAAGCATGAACGAAAAAAGACTTCCTCCAATCATTCGATGAACCTCATGCTAAAATTTATCGACACTGTTACGATGAATGAAAATTGTTTGCACATATCCTTCATTTGCCATACCATTTAGTTAGTAAAGCAGTTCAAATCACCCGGTAAAGGTAGGTTGGATTGATGAACATTCACGAGAAAGTGACGGAACGGCTCATCCGTTATGCGAAAATCAACACGCAATCGGACGAAACGAGCCAAAGCACCCCTTCGACGGAAGGTCAATGGGAATTGGCGAACATGCTCGTCGATGAACTGAAACAGATCGGGATGAAAGACGTGACGCTCGATGAACATTGTTACGTCATGGCGACGCTTCCGGCAAATACCGATGAAGACATTCCAACCATCGGTTTTCTTGCACATTTGGATACAGCGACCGAATTCACCGGAGCAAACGTCAAACCGCAAGTGTGGGAAAACTATGACGGGAACGATTTGGTGTTGAATGAAGCAAAACAAATCGTCATGACGACGAAGGAAAACCCGGAACTGTTGAACTACGTCGGCCATACGCTCATTACGACGGACGGAACGACGCTTCTCGGCGCCGACAACAAAGCGGGGATCGCCGAAATCATGACGGCAATGGAATATTTGATCAAGCACCCGGAAATAAAACACGGCGACATCCGCATCGCTTTTACACCTGATGAAGAAATTGGACGCGGTCCGCATCATTTCGACGTGGAAAAATTCAACGCCGATTTTGCTTACACTGTTGACGGCGGGCCGCTCGGGGAACTGCAGTATGAAAGTTTCAACGCCGCACAAGCGAAAGTCACCTTTTACGGCCACAACGTCCATCCGGGCACCGCAAAAGGAAAAATGGTCAATGCGGTAAAGATCGGTTTTGAATACATCTCGCAACTCCCGGAACGAGAAGCACCGGAATATACGGAAGGCTATGAAGGGTTCTATCACTTGTTGTCTTTTTCAGGCGACGTCGAAAAAGCAAGCGCGCACTTCATCATCCGCGACTTCGACCGCGAAAATTTTGAACGGAGAAAGAACACGATGGAAATGATCGCCGAAACACTCCGCAAAAAATACGGCGGCGAAGCTGTCGAACTGGACATAAACGATCAGTACTACAATATGCGCGAAAAGATCGAGCCGGTCATCGAAATTGTCGCAATCGCCAAAGAGGCGATGCGTGCGGTCGGCGTGGAGCCGGTCATCAAACCGGTGCGCGGCGGCACGGACGGTTCACAACTTTCTTTCATGGGATTGCCGACACCGAACATTTTTACCGGCGGCGAAAACTTCCATGGCAAATACGAATTCATTTCCGTGCAAAATATGAACAAAGCGGTGCAGGTGATCGTCAACATCAGCCGGCTCGTTGCGGAAAAAGCCGATCTTTTCAAGAAAAATGAGTCCTTCAAATGAATCGCGCTAACAAAAAAAGAACGGAATGGAAAGTTCCGTTCTTTTTTCATCGACAAATTTTCAAGTTCAGCCCCATCATGGCGAATCTTAACCTGCAAATGACAGGAACAACGTTTGTGTTAAAACGGCTTCGTGACCATCAAGAAAATGATGACGAGAAAAATCACGTTCGTCACCCGTTCATAAAAGAACAGTTTCCGCGCCAACTTTTCATACGCTTCCGGTATGTCCTCCCCATCATGCTCGGCCAACAATTGTTGAATTGGCTTCGTCAAAGGCGACAACACGAGCGGCCCCATAGAAAGCGCGATGATGAACAAGACGAGGCTGGCCGTGTACCAAAACTGTTGCCATAAATAAGGGTTGAAAAACCCCATTCCTAAGCCGCTTAATAGCAACAGCGCCCCTCCGGCCATGACGAATAGATGGATGCGTTTGCGTATGCGAAAAGCCATTTTGATTTCCGGAAGCGTTTCCGCTCGGGAAACGATCGGAAGCATGACAAAACCGGGCCCGATCCCGAGAATCGCCGAAAAGACATGGACGATTACGAACAATTGATAAAAAGACATTGTTTACCTCCATACATGCAAATCTATTTTACATGCTAAGCTCATCTATATTTCGCACGGAGGTTAAACATGCTTCGATTAATCTCCTACATACCGAACTAAAATCTTGTCGACGGACGGTCCGTATGACTCGCCGAACATGTTCAGATGAGCCAATAAGTAATACAGCTGATAAAGCGGTTTGACATCTTCGTAATCGTCACGCAAAGGGTACACTTCATTGTAGGCGTCGTAAAAATCTTGAGAAAAACCGCCAAACAATTCGGTGAATGCGATATCCAATTGGCGATCGCCATACAAAAATGACGGATCGACCAAAAATGGCTCCCCGCCTGGACCGACGATCCAATTGCCGTGATAAAAATCTCCGTGCAAATGGGATGGCTCCACGAACGTCGGCACCCATTTGTCAAGGAGTTGCAACAATTTTTCCAATTTATTACGCCGTTCTCCCGAAATGGAACCGCGTTCCACGCCGATTTTCAGTTGCGAACCTAAACGGTACGTTCCGAAATACTCGAGCCAGTTCGGCAACAATTTGTTCGGCTGCGGCAATAAACCGATATATGTATCATTGTGGAAACCGTGCATACGGCCGTAACATTGATGGAGTTGCGCAACTTTTCGACCTAATATCGCTTCTGTGTCCGGCGCTTCTTCCCCTTCGATCCATTCCATGAGCAAAAAAGAATTCCCAGGTTGATCGGAATAAGAATAGTAGTTTGGAACGGATACGGTGTTCGTTTCCTTGAGCAAACGCAGACCGATCGCTTCGCTTTTGAAGAAATCTTTCGGGGCATCGGCGTGAAATTTCATGAAATATTCGTTTTCGGTGGTGCGCACGTAAAACGCTTCGTTGATCGAACCGCCGCGGATCGGTTTGATTTCCACCAACTCGGAGTAATCACGACCGTTTTCCAACGCCAACTTTGCCAATCGTTCCATTTTCGTTCTGTTCATTTTCGATCCCATTCTTTCATCGGGTTTTGTTGCCCTTTTTGCAAAGGAAGCTGTTTTTTGACGATTTTTCTTGCTTCATTTTCCCGCTTCAAATCGTCGTAAATTTGTTTTGATTTGGTCAGCCCGACATTTACGGCGTCTTTGACGGACTGACAGTAGTAAACGTCCGTGATGTTGGCAAAATACATCGCGCTTAAACACATCGGACATGGTTCACCGCTGGCGTACATCGTACAGCCGGACAAATCGTTCGTCTTCAGTTTCGCTTGCGCTTTTCGGATTGCGATGATTTCCGCATGTCCGGTCACGTCAAAGTTTTTGTGAAGTTCGTTCACTCCTTCACTTATTATTTCACCATCTTTCACCAATACCGCACCAAACGGTTCACCACCAGCTTTGACGTTCTCCAACGCAAGCTCCAAAGCGCGCTCCATGAATTGATCCAACCTCATCCCCCCTGGGAAAAGCATCGTTATTAACATATTAATACAATTTATCCTTTAGTTCCATCTATTTCATTTTTTACAAAACCTTTTTGTATATACTATACATATGCTATGCTTAATAATGAATATGTTTTTGAATGATGAAACTATCATTTTATCAATCTATCTCATCGAAATGGATGAAGGGGTTTGAATATGCAAAACATCCGCATTATGTTTGTTTGTCTATTTATGTTCGGCTTCATGCTCAGCGCTTGTTCAAGTCCCACCGACAAAGCCGATGATGCCGTCTCGGAAAATAAACCGGACGAAGTCGCTGTAGAAGACGATGAAGCGGAACGAAATTTGAGCGATTCCAACGATGAACAAACAACGGAAGAAGATTCAGCCATGGACATCGATATCAACAATGATGATTCGATCACCGTGCTCGTCAATAAACAGCACGGTTTAAGCGAAGATTATGAACCGGATGATCTCGTCACCGTGGACGTCCCGACAGTCTTAGACAATCCCGAAGTCAATCAACTTAGGAAAGAAGCGGCGGACGCATTGAAAAGAATGTTCGATGCCGCAAAACAAGAAGGCATTTATTTGTATGCCCGATCGGGATACCGTTCTTACCAAACTCAAGTCAATTTGTTTGAGAACTATGCAAGACAACATGG
>JAAYTF010000105.1 GCA_012518125.1 Bacilli bacterium
ATTTTTTTAGGCAATGATTGTTTTTTAAGACGAACACCTCTAAAGCGTCCGCCTCAGAGGTCTAAGTTCGTTAAATCAGGCCCATTTTCTTTTTGAATTCGAGACGGCGACGTTGCAAAATCGGCTCCGTATAACCGTTCGGCTGCTTCGTACCTTCAAAGACGAGGTCTCTTGCCGCTTGGAAAGCGACGGAATCTTCAAAGTTCGGCGCCATGTTGCGGTACAACGGGTCGCCTGCGTTTTGTCTGTCGACGACTTCCGCCATTCGTCGCAACGTCTCTTCCACTTGTTCTTTCGTGCAGATGCCATGATGGAGCCAGTTGGCGATCATCTGACTTGAAATGCGCAATGTTGCACGGTCTTCCATCAATCCGATGTCGTTGATATCAGGAACTTTGGAGCAACCGATCCCTTGTTCAACCCAGCGTACGACGTAGCCCAACATCGTTTGCGCATTATTGTCGAGCTCCTCTTGAATCTCTTCTGGCGTCCAGTTCGGATTTTCTTCAACCGGAATTTCTAAAATCTTGTCACGGTAATTTTCATTCAAGCCTTTCGCCAACAGTTCTTCTTGCACTTCTTGGACATTCACGTAATGGTAATGCAACGCATGGATCGTTGCCGCCGTCGGCGAAGGAACCCACGCCGTATTGGCTCCCGCTTTTGGATGGGCAATTTTCGTTTCGTACATATCTTTCATCATGTCAGGCATTGCCCACATGCCTTTTCCGATTTGCGCTTTGTTTCTGAATCCGGTCTTTAAACCGATTTGAACGTTGTTTTTCTCATAAGCATCGAGCCAAACCGCGTTTTTCATGTCGCCTTTGCGCTTCATCGGACCTAACTCCATCGACGTGTGGATTTCGTCGCCTGTCCGGTCCAAAAAACCAGTGTTGATGAATATCGCACGATCTTTCACTTCATAGATGCAGTTTTTCAAGTTCAAGCTCGTGCGGCGCTCTTCATCCATGACGCCGATTTTGATCGTATTGCGCTCAAGTCCCAGCATATCCTCGACGCGAGCAAACAAATCGTTCGTGAATTTGACTTCTTCGGAACCGTGCATTTTCGGTTTGACGACATAAATGGAACCTTTTTTCGAGTTGATATATTTTCCTTTGCCTAACAAGTTTGTTTTGGCGATGACGCTAGTAAACACGGCATCCAAAATGCCTTCATACGCTTCCGTGCCATCTTCATTTAATACAGCGTTGTTTACCATCAAATGTCCGACGTTGCGAACGAGCATCAATACACGACCAGATAATGTCAACTCGCCGCCATTAGGAGTTTTATAGACGCGATCGTCGTTGAATTTTCTCTCAATCACTTTATCGCCTTTTTTAAAGGTTGATGTAAGCTCTCCGCGGATCAAGCCGTACCAGTTTTTATAGACTTCTAGTTTATCTTGTGCATCGACCGCCGTGACCGAGTCCTCACAGTCCATGATCGTTGTAATTGCCGATTCGATGACGATGTCTTTGATGCCTGCGGAATCCGTTTTTCCAACCGGATGGTTTGGATCGATTTGGATGTCGATATGTAAGCCGTTGTTTTTCAGCAAAATGGAGCGAGGTGCGCTTTCATCGCCTTGGTAGCCGACAAATTTCTCCTCATCCTTCAAACCGACTTTTTCGCCATTGCGCAACGTGACAACCAATTTTCCATTTTCAACCGCATATTTGGTGGAATCGTGGTGGCTTCCAGATGCTAGCGGCACGCTTTCGTCGAGAAATTCACGACAGAATGCGATGACTTTATTGCCGCGGACCGGGTTGTACACATCGCCTTTTTCCGCTCCGCCTTCTTCACTGATGATATCCGAACCGTACAACGCATCATACAGCGAGCCCCAACGAGCATTTGCCGCATTGATAGCGTAACGGGCATTATTGATCGGCACGACGAGTTGCGGGCCGGCAATTTTGGCGATTTCGTCATCCACGTTTTCAACCGTAATCTCAAAATCTTCCACTTCTTTTTCCAAATAGCCGATCTCTTCTAAAAATTTCTTATACGCTTCAGAATCAAAATTTTCTTTGTTCTCTTTAATCCAAGCATCAATCATGTTTTGCAATTCGTCGCGTTTTTCCAACAGTTCCTTGTTTCTCGGCGTAAAGTCCAAGACGATTTTTTCAAAATCGCGCCAAAACTGTTCAACATCAAGTTCAGCTTCGGGGACCACTTTTTCGGAAAAGAAATCGTAAATGTTCTTTTCCACTTTGATTTTGCCTACATTCACATAAGTAAAGCCCGACATCTTCGTTTTCCTCCTGTCACAAATATTGTCTTTATTATCGTCTATTATATAACAGTTCGAAACCAAAAAACAACAGGAAAATGAAAAGTTTATGATCATGCTGTTATCCTGTACTATAATAGCTTCATAGCCTGACTCGGTTTCAACCAAACAAAAAACCTGCCTTTTCGACAAGACAGGTCGTGTCACAACTTATTTGCGAGCCATTTCTGCTCGATGATTTTCGGTTCTTGCGGTCGGTCGAATAAAAAACCTTGCACGATGTCGCACTCGAGCTGCTTGACCAACTCAAACTGCGTATCCGTTTCGATCCCTTCCGCAACCACCTTAATATCCAACGCTTTTGCCATCGAATTGATCGCCCGAACGATTGCTTCGATTTTTTCATTTTCTTCAATGACTTTTATGAACGTCCGGTCAATTTTAATCGTATGAATCGGAAAATCGATCAAATAGCCCAACGAAGAATAACCTGTTCCGAAATCATCAATCGCTATGGTGATGCCAAGTTCAGACAACTGTTTTAATTTGATGATCGTATTTTCCACGTCTTCGCTGAACGAACTTTCTGTCAGTTCAATGCTGATATAATTTGGATTTGCTCCTGTTTCTTGCAAGGTCCTCGCGATGTAATTGACTAAACTGTCATCTTGGAATTGATTCATCGACAAATTGACGCTGACGAGCAAATCACCGTAGCCCGATTTGCGCCAGCGCACTTGCTGCTCGCAAGCTTCCCGGAATACGTATTCGCCAATATCGTTGATCAATCCCGATTTTTCGGCCAACGGGATGAAGTTGCCCGGGGTGATCAACCCTTCCGTTGGATGATGCCAACGAATCAACGCCTCAAAACCAGCAAGTTCCTTAGAATCTGTCGTCAACAATGGCTGATAATACAAAACGAATTCCTTGTTTTTGATTGCACGAATGATATCCGATTCTATGATAACGTAATGTCCATTCATCTCCATCGATTGGTCATAAAAACAATACAATACATCACGTTTTTTCGCTTGTACGAGCGCTTTTTTGGCCATTTTCAGGAAGGTGCAAACATCTATCATCTCTTGGCTCGATTCATGCATCGCGACACCGAATTTAACCGAAATATTGAGCGAAATTCCGTTGATGACAAATGTGGAAGTCAAAATTTTGGAGAACTTTTCAATCACTTTTTCAATATCCTTTTGATCCCGGTAGCCTTCCATGATGTAGGCGAATGTCGTCCCATTCCACCTGGCAAGCATACTGTTCATCGGGAGATTGTTCTCCAACCGTTTCGCCAAACGTTTCAACAATAAGTCGCCGAACAACAAACCGTATGTCTCGTTTATATCATGATAATTTTGGACTTGAAAAAAAATGAGTGCCGCATTCGTATCTATTCGTTTCAACAATTGCAATGTCGAGTGTAGTCGCTTTTCAAACAAAAGGCGGTTCGGCAACGAAGTCAACGGATCGTAATATTCGATATCGAGGCTCCCGGAAACTTTCACCATCTCTTCTTCGGAAAACTTCGATATAATACCGAGAAAATTCTCGATTTTCCCTTCTTTGTTTCGGAAGGCATAAATTTCAAGTTCTTGCAAATAAATTTCACCGTTTTTCGTCCGGTTCCATAGCGTGCCGTTCCAATAGCCGTTTTCCAACACTTCACGTTTCATTTCTTCATAGAAATTGGACGGCTGAATGCCAGACTGCAACACTTTCGGCGTCTTTCCTTTTACTTCTTCGAACGAATAACCGGTGATGTCGGTGAAAGTCTTGTTGACATAAATAATCTCATTACGCTCGTTCGTAAAAACAATCCCTTTTTGCGTGTTGTTCAAAACCAGGTTCAATACTTCGTCATAATAAGGTGTTTTCGGAAAAACCAATTTTTCCACAGAATCGAGCGACATGTATTGCACCCCTAAGAATTTGTTGGACAAATAGTAGATTAGTAGTAGCGCTTAATTCCTTTTTACCACATTATAGAAAGTAAGTCAAAATATTTGAGCAATCATTTTCAAAGGCGGGCGCTTTGCTCAAACCATTTAAAACACTTGATTTGCCGCGATATTTTCTTTATTTTTCCATATGTTCCATATAATGAACGACCGCTAGTCGTTGTCTAACATGCAACAACCAATAAATAGGTATAAATTCCTAAACCATTTATGTTTCGGCATGAAAAAAGCGCTCCCTTTTTACGTGCACAGTTCGAGAGGTGATTTTTTCGCCCCCTGTTAAAACGGGGAATTGGATTACAGAAAAATTAAAACGGAGAGATTAATATGGAGCTCTCGTCCCCTGTTTCCGGGGTGAAATCGGTTTACATATTCATTATACACTATAAAACGATATATTTCCCCATCCCTAAACTCGTTTTTACGCCACATCCTGAAAAAGAACCGAAATGAAGTAAAAACAAGAGCAGCTGTCTAAAATGTATCGGACCGTTCAGTTGCAATGTCATTTCTCCGGTAAAGGAAGGTATTTTCCCCCCTTCCACATAGTATCGGGTGCTCTTTAATTGATCATTTGCAATATGGATCTGCTCGGCAATGAAGTCCAACGTATCGCGATCATACATCTTATATTTCGTAACAAACGCATCGAACTGCAGCATGATGCTGCGGAAAAATTTCCTGACGTCCGGAAAGAGACTGTAACGTCCGTTCGCTTTGAACGACATCGGCGTCAAAATGTGAACCGTCACGTAATGGATATCACCCTCGGCAAAACTTTCATTCAGCAATTCGTCGATATCATAGGTTCGTTCGTGCACCTTTAAAACCGGGACGTGGACGTCTTGATGTTTTATATGAATCGGCTCCGGCCGTTGTAAAACGTTTGTCAATTGTTCTGTCAAAGCGTCGTCGAAACTTACGATTTCCCATACGTCTTTATCTTCCCGCTGGAAAATGAGCCGCTGTTTTAATGGATGATACGAAAAACCGTCGTGAAGCTTGTTGACCGCGGATGACGGAAGCATTTCCATCAAAGCGCCGTGAAAGACGCTCCCTAATTGGTTCGTGCGCATATGTTCGTCCAATTCGATTTCCAATTGAAATTGTGCCATCATAGTAAACCCTCGATTTTTTTGTTGAATGTGTGTAAATAACGAAAATCCTCCTCGTCAATGTTTGGATATTGGATGACAAGCAACTGTTTCGTTGCTTTCACCGCTTCATCGATCATTTTGTATTGTTTGTTTTCATCCAAATTGAGCGGCTCCAAACGATGGGCAATTTTATTCCGTAACGAATTGATTTTTTCAATCTGTTTTGCATGGCGATAAAACGTCGATTTCCCTTCCAAAATCTCCAAAATGTCGATGAGTGCTGGCAAACCGATAAACAAATCTTTGCGGAACGTTTGCCCTTTTTGAGCAAGCTTCCGTTTATACCGATCGATGAACGGCCTGTTTTCTTCGGTCAACGCCAAATACAACTTTTCTTGTTTTTTGACAAAAACGTTCGGATGGTTGCTTTCGATGTATTTTTCAATGATGAATTCCGCAATAGACTTAACGCGGATCAACACTTCCGCAACGTCTTCTCGTCGATGGTGCATCTCCAGCAATAAATAATGGAAAAGCGCTTTTTCTAAATCCTCGGAATAATGTGGCTTTCTAATAGGCTCGAACACACGGTGCAGCTGGATGTCTTCTGTCATTTCGCGAAGCTCCCGCATCAACACTTTTCGGTTGCGGAAGCCTTTTTCCCGTTCGATCGTCCTCAAAGCCGCACCATAATCGAAATTGGCAATGAGCGATTTCATTTGACCGCGAATGATTGCCTCGTGGAAGCTTCTGATTTCGAGTTCTTTATAACGGGGCGCGGCATGTTTTTCATTCTCGTTGACGATCGCTAAATCTTCTTTTTGTCGGTCAGGATGGCTTACGGCCACGCCGATGTTGCTCGCTTGCCGCGGCGATGCGACTTGTATGCAAATTTTTTCATCCGGGAACGTGATGTATTCCAAACATAATGTCGTTCCCATTTGCGGCGTTCCGCTCGTGACATTCAATAAAATCGTATGATGCGGAAACATTTCCTCCAATTTTTCGATATATTGCCTAAAGACATGCATATAACCATCATAATCATGCGGCCGGTCAACATGTTTGACGACGATGTCTACCGATGAGTTCGGCGAAATGGATTTGATGATCGTTTCCCAATCGTATTCTTTGTGCGCAAATCCTTCATTGATCCCTTCCCATAAGCTTTCCGTGAAAAATAACGTGACGTGTTCCGGTTGATAATGGCGGACGATATGCAATAAAGCGCCGTCGCGCCCGTTGCGCCACGGGTCCGTTTTGCCGACCGGACTGAACAATACGTACTTCCTTTCCATTTCAACGACCCTACCTTTCCATTCGTTCAAAACTGATTTTGCAAACCCCTTGCATGAGCCACCAATCTTTCTCGTAATGTTTCGTCAATTTCAACGCCATCGGCACGTTCCGTGGCATGATGTCAAGTTTGCCAAAATGTTCCGCGAACATCTTTGCAACAATTGAAACAATTCCCGCTTTTCCGTCTCTCTGTCATATTGCTGGTAATGAATGGTTTTTGCCGCTATCCCAGATCCGCCGCCGAGGACGATGATCGGCGCATTGTTTTCCAAAATCGTTTGTGTCAATGGATCATCCTGTTCAAAAAAGTGCGCTCCGGCCTCCGTCGTTTTAAAACCGAGCATCCATTTGGTTTTATAATGATGAAAAAATTGAACAATTTGTCGTTCCAACTCTTTTATGGAAATGACGTCATCTTAGATCGTCAAATACGTGTCGATCGTTTCATTCACATCGATCGATTCCCGGAAAAACGGAATCGGTTTAATTTTGTTGCTTATATCAATCTTTTGATACACGGCCAGTTTGCTGTCGGCGATCGGTTCGGAATCGCTGAAACGGATGCGGCTCATCGTCTCATTCGTTTCCCGGTCGCGTCTTTCGCCAAATAAAATCGTGCGGATCAACCCTTTGAGCGAGCTTCCGGGCACATAAGCCGCTTGAAGACCGTCACGCATAAATGGGCTGACGACATTCACTTTTTGTTTTTCATCATAAACGACCGGAACGGAATAACGGATGAAGTACTCCCATTCATCACGCTCGATCGCACATTTTTTAAAAAAAACCAAGACCGCTCTGTGGTTCCGGATTGCGGCAAAAAGCGACATAATCTTCCAATAATTCGATTCGTTTCAAATAGTTTACGAGTCTCCTGCCATCGATGATATGAATCAACCGTTTCGCTTCTTCCAAAATGAACTCTTGCTTCGTCAACGTCGAACCGGTGCCGATATTTACGGGGCCGAGCGTTTCCAACGTGACGCGGTACGTTTTACTGTTCATCTCATACCTCCAGCCAAAACGCTTTGGCATAACGATAGACGGGATGGTTGCACCCGCTCGACACATCAAAAATGCCACCTTCAAACTGTTTTTCGAAAACGGACCCTGCTGCGAATGTGTAAAAATCGCGCTTCTTTTTCAACGTGTTGCTGTACGTGAATGATTGCACAAAGCCGCTCCGTTTCTGCAAAATAAAACGGTTGTCGCCTTCCGACAAATGCCATTCATCATCCTTTGCCATTGCGGAAGACAACCAAATGTCGCGCGTCCCTTTACGTTTAAATAACGTCAAAAATGGGGCTTCTTCCACCACTTCATATGTAAAACGGCCGTAACCAGTTGTACGTTTACCGCCCAATCCGGAATATTGCAGGCTATGTAATATCGTCCCAACCATGTTCAATGCGCGAGTTGAACCTTTCGCCACAAAATACAACCAGCAACCTTTTTGAAAGGAAAAAGTACCGATCGAATATGGCTCGGAAACGGCGTCTTTGGCGATCCCTTCATCAACCGCCGTCACTTTCAACGTCAAATGGTACGAACCGATTTGAAATTGATCGTTCAATTGTTTCGCTTTTTCATTCGACCCGCTCGTGATAGCGCACGGCCTCAAGCAAGCTTGGCGAGTCAAAACAAGCAAATTTTCGTAAAAATTCCTCCCCTAATTGAGGATAAGGGCGCTCGACGCGGGAGCTTCTTTTGATTATTTTCCGACATCGTGCAGCAATGCAGCAAACATAAGCACTGTCTTCGTATTCATGTCGCACCTCTGAATGTTCGAACGTTCACGTTGCTTTATTATTCATAAAGGGGAAATATTTCC
>JAAYTF010000106.1 GCA_012518125.1 Bacilli bacterium
CGTTTTTAATTAACTAAGTGGAATGTAAATTTATCATCAAGTTTGTAAGGTGTTCTTTCATCTTCGTTTTTAATTAACTAAGTGGAATGTAAATAGCGTTGATGTGTGATTTCATTTTTGCGTTCATTTTTGTTTTTAATTAACTAAGTGGAATGTAAATATGTTTCCTGAACTCGCTTGGGGAAATACACCTACGTTTTTAATTAACTAAGTGGAATGTAAATTTGTCGCATAGCGTTCCAACGCTTTTTGCATGTTTTTGTTTTTAATTAACTAAGTGGAATGCTAATAATTCATCACTGGTCTTTTAGAGTGTAAAAGGCATCGTTCTTTGATTAACTTTAGCGGGATGTTAGAATATTGTTCTTTAAGCGAATTGGTGTTATTTATATATGCGATTGATTTTATTTTCCGAACATGAAGATAGAACCATTGGTTTGAAATTTATTTATATTGTTTTAGATTTATTTAATGTCAGAAATACTTTCCTATTCGCTTTCTTAAGTATAGAATTACCAATTATACAAAATAAGGAGAACTAAATAAATCATATGAAGCAAATCAACGATTTCTCTCCAACCGAAAACGACATCTTACACATCCGCAAAAAACTGCAAGCGTACAATGCTCGCCACTTTGAAATCGCTGAAGAGCTGAATTCCATCATTTCGTTCGTTGACGACGAAGACGAACTCATCGGCGGCATCGTGTGCACAATCGTCGGATAATGGTTGGAAATCGATTTTCTTTGGGTAAGGACCAAGAACGGGGAAAAGGGCTGGGGGAGAAGCTCTTATTTGAAGCGGAAAAGCCCGCCAAAGAAAAGGGGAGCAACAAAGCGTTCCTTGCAACCCAACCATGGTCTTCCAAGCAAAACCGTTTTACGAAAAGCACGGCTATGATGTCGTCTAAGTCCAAAAGAATTATCCGACCATAAACGAAAAATATTTCATGGAAAAGACGCCTGTTTGAAACGTAAAGTTGGAACGAGCGGCACTTCCACTTTTAAATCGTTTCTTCAAATGAAAAAGCTGCCAAAGAGTTGAACCCTTTGGCAGCTTTTTGCCTTCATGAATCATGCTTTGCTTTCTCCATCGCCGTTGCCGCGTTTTGCCAACCAGTTTGCCAGGAGCGCTCCGGAAATGTTGTGCCATACGCTGAAAATGGCCCCAGGAATGGCTGCAAGCGGTGTAAAGTGGACCAAGGCCAACGATGCCGCAAGCCCCGAGTTCTGCATGCCGATTTCGATGGACAATGCTTTCGTGTCGGCCAAATTGAATTTGAACAGTTTCCCGATGAGGTAGCCGATCGCATAGCCGAGCAAATTGTGGAGAATGACAACGACAAAGATGAGCAATCCCGTCGTCAAAATTCTTTCCTGGCTGGTTGACACGACCGCCATGACGACCAAAATGATTCCAATCGCTGAAATGAGCGGCAGGACGGGCATGGTTTTCTTCACCGTTTCATCGAACAAATAACGGAGCACGAGCCCGAGCACAATCGGAATCAAGACGACTTTGACGATGGACATGAACATCGCCCAGAAGGACACTTCAAGCCATTGACTCGCATAAATGTACGTCATCGTCGGCGTCAAAATCGGCGCAAGCAATGTTGTCACAGCCGTCATCGTCACCGACAAAGCGGTGTTTCCTTTTGCCAAGAAGGTCATGACGTTTGAAGCGGTCCCGCCCGGTACGCTTCCCACGAGAATGACGCCCGCAGCGACTTCAGCCGGCAAATTGAGCAGTTTTGCCAACAAGAACGCCGTCAAAGGCATGAATAAGTATTGCGCAAATGCGCCGATGAATACGGCTTTTGGTGCAGTGAAAACTCGTTTGAAATCATCGACGGTGAGCGTAAGACCCATGCCGAACATGATGATTCCCAAGAGCAGCGTCACGTGCGGTGCAATCCATGTGAAATAATTAGGTAAAAAGAAAGCGATGATGGCAAAGATGATGACCCACAAGGCAAAATACGATGTGGCGATATTGCTGATTCTAGATATGACTTGCAAAGTTTCACCTCCAATCTAATAAAATTATGTATGTTCAAGTTTTGTTAAGTAAAAATTATCATACTTTTTCATTTTGAACCAGGGGATTTTTAAAATAAATTGCAATTTTTATAATTATATGACTGAATCGAGGCGGGAATTCCCGGTGAAATGATGACATTGTCGGAAAACGTTAAAGGACGGGGTCTTGAATACGTAGAATGTTGTCCTGCGCATGAAAGGCATGTTTCAAAAATCAATGAACATATCACCGAAAACAATAGTATGATAAGCTATGGGAAGATGATGAAATTCTTAATCCAAGGAGCTCATCCGACAATGGGAAAAGTGATTGCAGGAATTGCATTGGCCATTTTTCTTTTTTTCAGTTTGCGTTGGTTGTATCAGTCGAACGCCAACGCGACGTTCACCCGGTACAAAATCGAATTCCCTTCGTTGCCGCAAGCGTTTCACAACTTCAAAATCGCCCACATCTCCGACTTTCACAATACAAAAAATGAACGGATCAAAAAGGCGATTTTACGAAAATTGAAACACGAACAACCGGACATGATTGCCATCACCGGCGATCTGATCGATTCAAGACGGACGGATATTGGTGCGGC
Organism: Bacilli bacterium; assembly: GCA_012518125.1. Classification (GTDB taxonomy): domain Bacteria; phylum Bacillota; class Bacilli; order Bacillales; family Amphibacillaceae; genus Pseudogracilibacillus. The sequence continues at coordinate 2,629 of JAAYTF010000106.1, forward strand.
GCTCACGTTCATCAACAAGTTGGCGGAAATTGCCCCTTGTTATTACGTAACGGGAAACCATGAGTCCCGTTTGGGAAAAAACGAATTGCGCCGGTTGATGGAAGGGTTGGAAGAAGCGGGAGTCCACGTTTTAAGTGGCAGGGAAGCCTTCATTGCAAGAAATGACGAAACAATCTCGATCATCGGCATCGATGACCCTTGTTTTTCATTTAAGCAAACAGGCGTCCTCGAAAACCCGACGCCCGAATCGATCGACGCATTGTCAAAGGGGGATGCCTTCTCCATTCTGCTTTCACACCGCCCGGAATTATATGAAACTTACAAAAAAGCAAACGTCCATCTCGTTTTGGCAGGTCATGCCCATGGGGGGCAATTCCGTTTGCCGTACATCGGTGGATTGTTCGCCCCGAACCAAGGGTTTTTCCCGAAATATGACGGCGGAAAATACGGGGAAGACGATTTTGCGATGGTCGTAAGCAGAGGGGTCGGGAACAGTTTGTTCCCTGTCCGGTTCAACAACCCGCCTGAGGTGGTTTTCATCGAGCTGAAAAATTAAGCACTGCGCTGCTTATTGACTTGTGGAATGCGATTTGCTAGTATGTAGAAAAACTCGGGGGAATCGATTCGATGAAAAAAATCATTTTCACGGTCCTAGCGTCGATTTTGGCGCCCGTTTTGATCGCATACATCTTCTATCTAAACAATACATCGGAAGCGAGCGACCCGATGCTCGACGAACAAGGGTTTCAAATGTCCGGTTATTATTACTACGGTTATCTCGACAAAAGGGAAAAGCTCGACGGTGAGGCGGAACAGGAATATTTTTACTACATGGACAACCATTTTGAAGCATATTATGACAGCATTTTCTCCATCGTTGAAGAGAAAGAAATCGATGAAGATGTGGAACAATATTTCCAATCGATCGACGGTTTAGACCTGTATGTTCTACCGCAAGATGGGTTTCAGGTGGAAAACGGCGATTACATCTCGTTTACGGTCAAATCGCCGATCATGGAATCATATCCTGCAAGAATCAGCAAAATCGACGATTTTGAAGTGCTACATCGGAGAAAGTGAAAGAAATTTATGGTGAAAGGATGTAAAAAAGAGCGGATTTTCAAAGGAAAAGCGCCAAGGTCGCCGATGCCCCAAAGCGTGCGTTCCGTGTGTTTTTTGCCATGCGGGCGCTTTTTTATATACAAACAGGTGCCCGACGTTTGAAGGTTACGTCCAAGTTACAACAGTTTTTGGAGTGCAAGCCTTAGCTATAGACGGCAACGATATCCATGGCAATACAAGCGGTTATTCACTCGTCGCGTTATAAGGTCTGAATCGAAGTATGTAATCAATCCGTCCGGTATGTTAAGATGCCGGAAGTGATGGATGGTTTTCTGTTGACAAAATTAGCGCCACGACAAACAATGATATGTAATGATACTTTAAAGTGGCAAAGGGGACGAGTCATGACGATCAAACTGAAACAATGTACGTTAAAAGACCTTGATGCGTTGCAAGCCATCGCGGTTGAAACGTTCACGGAAACGTACAGCGAATTCAACACGCCGGAAAACATGAAATTGTATTTGGACAACGCCTTTAACAGAAGACAGCTTGAATACGAATTGGCGAACAACCACTCACAATTCCATTTCATCTATGTGGATGATGATTTGGCGGGATATTTGAAAGTGAACATGAGTGACGCCCAAACGGAGGAAATGGGCGAGGACGCGCTTGAAATCCAACGTATATACATAAAAGCAAAGTATCAAAAACGAGGATTGGGAAAACTCCTGTTGGAAAAAGCGGAAGCGATTGCGAAAGAACACGAGAAAGACATAATTTGGCTCGGCGTTTGGGAAAAGAACGAGAATGCAATCGGGTTTTATAAAAAAATGGGTTATGCCCGGACCGGTTCTTTCACGTTTACGTTGGGTGATGAAAAACAAACGGATTATATCATGTCAAAACATCTTTGACCGCCTATGAAAAAAGGAGCCCTATGAAGAAAAAGGGAACGGTCATTTAATCGCCGATTAAAAAACATCCCCACAAAGCACGGCTTTGCGGGGATGTTTTGTTTTAGAAGATTATTGCGCTTTGACGGATTCGTCTTTATCTGCCTTCTTGTTTGAAACGTAAGAGTTCCATGCTTCAATGATGAGGAAGATACACAAGACGAACAAGATGAATCCGCCGATGGTGAGAACCCAGTTTTTGGCGATGAAGTTTTGATACATCAACACGGACAATGCAGAAAGCGTGATAATGAACATCGCGACCATCGGAATGAGTGTGAACAACGATTTGACGCCGATTCTCACCAACCAAACGCTGACGGCGAGCAACGCCAAGGCGCCCAACATCTGGTTTGCAGAACCGAACAATGGCCATAAATCCGCCCAAGTACCTGAGAACGCCAATGCTCCAGCACCTATGACGATGATGGCTGTTGCAACATATTGGTTATGGAAAAATTTCGATCTGCCTTCAGCGAATTCCTGAACGCCGAATTTTCCAAGACGGGTCGCCGAGTCGAGCGTCGTCAACAAGAATGCGGATGCCGCAAGCGATACGAAAGTGACTCCCGTTTCAAGCGGCAATCCGAACGAGTTCATGAACGTTGCAAGACCATGGGCGAACGTTGGAATCGGACCGCCTGTTTCTGCAAGGCGTGCCGCATAATCCGCGGATGTCAAGTATGCCACGGAAATGAGCACGATGACTGCCAAGAAACCTTCAATCAACATGCCACCGTAAGCGATGAAACGTCCGTTCTTTTCGTTGTCCAATTGTTTAGCCGTCGTACCGCTCGCCACGAGTGAATGGAATCCGGAAATCGCGCCGCAGGCAATGGTGATGAAAAGAATCGGGAATAAAGGACCTAACGTGTCGTTATAAAATCCGGTGTAGCCGGACATTTGGATCGTCGGATTTGCAAGCAAGATTCCAATGAATCCTCCGAGCATCATTCCATAGAGCAGATAAGAGTTCAAATAATCACGCGGTTGCAACAATACCCAAACCGGCAAAATGGAAGCGACGAACGCATAAATGAGCAGGACGACATTCCAAACGGATGCGCTCAATGAAATCGGGAACAGAATGCCAAGCCAAATGCTGAAGAACATGATGATGATTCCAATGATGGTTGCTCCCACAAAGTTGACACGGAACTGGTTGACCGCCACCCCGAACAAAATCGCCAAGAAAGTGAACAAGATTGAAGCTGTCGCAGCAGCAGGCGTCGCTTCAAACGTATTCGCCACGAGGACGACGAACACCCCGACAATCAAGATGATCGTAGCAATCGAGAACGATAAGAAAAGCGTCTGTCCACGGTTTCCGATATATTCCTTGATGATCGTCCCGATCGATTGCGCGCGGTGTCGGATGGAAGCTTGCAATGACGTGTAATCGTGGACGCCTCCAAAGAATATGCTTCCCAACACGATCCACAAGACGGCAGGGATCCAACCGAAAACGGCAGCTGTCACCGGACCGACGATCGGTCCACCACCGGCGATGGTCGCAAAGTGGTGTCCGAGAAGAACAGGTTTTTTCGCTGCCACGTAGTCGATGCCATCGTGCATTTCTATCGCTGGTGTCTTGCGGTTAGGGTCGATGTCCAATTTGTTGTCGAGATATTTGCCGTAAGTGAAGTAAGCTAAGATGAAAACGATTGCGGAAATCACCATCAAAACGATCGCACTCATCTCGTCAATTTTCCCCCTTTAACATTTTTTCAATCGAAGAAATGAACGTTTTGCCTTTGGAATGAATACATATGGACTGATCATGTAAATTGATTAGTGCAGAATAAATCTCAAGCCAACCATGAAAGCCGAATTTCATGAACTTCAATTTGCGATATCGCTTCACCTCCTTTACGATTTTTTCATCGACGGCCTGGTCGGTGATGATCATTCCAATGACAATCGTCGACATATGTTCATCTTTCTCTGGAACATACGATCTCGCATGTTGTTCAACCGCTTGTTGAAACCTTGCAAGAAAATCGGATGTCAACTCATCCGTCACCGTTGCAAAAACGAGCTGTTGGTTCTCGATTCCGTACACTTTGATTTTTTTCGAAAGTACGTAACGTTCATCACGCCGGCGGTAAATCGCATAAAACGGCAAGGAGAAATCGTCTAGTTTTTCATCGCGGTACACATCGAAGTAGGCGGTGTATTTATTGGCCAAATCATGGGCAAAACTTAGTGCATCTTTCATTCCTGTCATATTCCTTCCTCCAATGGGATAAAGAGCGTTTCTAGAAATAAGCGACTCCTTCGACCCGCACGGTGCGGAATGGTCCGATGCCCGTCGGTTTGATGTGGACGAGCTCGTTTTTGAATTCCAATTTTTTGTCGATGTACAACGTGATGTCATCGAGGTTGATTTTTTCAAAACCGCTCGACGATTTCGGTTCTCCGAATTGGATCATCACCTCGCCGATCGGGACGCAGCAGTTCTCGATACTTGTACTTGATATCGTCAAAAGGCTCCCTTTTTCTTTGATGACGGCTTTCGCTTTATCTTCAATGGATACTTTCAGGCTCACCATTTTCACTCCCTTTGAAAAGGCTTACATGCTGGTGTATGGAAAAACCGAATATTCAAAAAAATTTCGGCATTTTCTTAACCAATCTATTAATATATTATTCATTTAAAGCGAAATTAATACTTTATGTCGTATTTAAATTCATTATACCAACATGAAATTTATATGTCTATATGACATTTTATGTTATGGAGGCAATTGTTTCGTTTTTCGTTCGATTTTTTATTTTTCCCCCGCATGATAAAATGTTGGTATCAGCTGCACCACAAACAGTGGGAGGGATATGATGGAAAAGATTTTTCGTCTCCGCACGAACGGACATGATGAAATGATCGACATCACCGGTATGATTCAAACATGGATTGATGAAACCGGCGTAAAAGACGGCATCATCGTTGTATCATCGCTGCATACGACGGCCGGGATCACCGTGAATGAAAATGCCGACCCGGACGTGAAGCGGGACTTTTTGATGCGATTGGACGAAGTTTTTCCGTGGAATCATCCGAAAGACCGCCATATGGAAGGAAATACGGCGGCGCATTTAAAAACGAGCACGGTCGGCCATGCGCAGACGCTCGTCATCTCCAATGGAAAATTGGTGCTTGGGACGTGGCAGGGCGTGTTTTTCTGCGAATTTGACGGGCCGCGCAACCGCAAGTTCCACTGCAAAATCATCCAGTAAGACTTTCGTTTCGCCATCACTTTTGTTATAATGCTTACAAGTTCGATTGAAATACTTTCATTAAACAATGCGTTATTTTTTTGCGTCAATGTTTTAACTTTTTCCGACAGAAGTCTCCCATCCTCAAGGAATGTGCAGGGCGATAGCCCAATGAGTAGGTGGGAGATGAATGTCGGTTGGCGATAGCCAAAACTTATGGTACAATAAACAAAAAGGGAACTAGTGTTCGTGATTAAAGTGAGGTGAATTGATATGACCAAGCAAAATAAAGCCTTCAAGTTTCGCATATATCCAAATAAAGAACAGAAAGAGTTATTGGCAAAAACGTTTGGTTGCGTTCGTTTTGTCTACAATAAGATGC
>JAAYTF010000107.1 GCA_012518125.1 Bacilli bacterium
CATAAATAGACGCTGTCTTCGATCGTTCCGGAACGCCCCGGAAAGTTTCGCGGCGTCGTGCGCAAACTGTTCTTTCCAGTCGCCGGCGCCTGCCCCATGCCGATGCATCCGTTGCAACCCGCTTGGTGCAACCTTGCACCCGCCTGCAGCAGTTTTGCGATGTAGCTTTCTTTTACGAGCGCCGTAAGCGATTGACGCGACGTCGGATTGATGTCAAACGATACGTTCGGTGCGACACGTTTTCCGGCGACGATTTCCGCGGCAATCGCAAAATCCCTGAATCCCGGATTCGCGGATGAGCCGATGTACGCTTGGTAAATCGGCGTGCCGGCCACTTCATCGACGAAAACGACATTGCCCGGGCTTGACGGTTTTGCGATCAACGGTTCCAATTTCGATAGATCAATTTCTTCGTACAAATCGTACGTCGCATCTTTGTCCGCTTTTATTTCGACCCAATCTTGTTCGCGGTTTTGTTGTTTCAAGAAGCGTCTCACTTCTTCGTCGCTCGGAAAAACCGTCGTTGTCGCGCCGAGTTCCGCCCCCATGTTGGCGATGACGTGGCGGTCCATCGCCGTCAAATGTTTTAAACCAGGCCCGAAATATTCGATCACTTTGCCGACCCCGCCTTTGACATCGTGGCGGCGCAACATTTCCAGGATGATGTCTTTGGCGCTCACCCATTCCGGCAATTTTCCGACCAATTTGACTCCCCAAACTTCGGGCATGTTGAAATAAAACGGTTCCCCGGCCATCGCCATCGCGACGTCAATGCCGCCGGCGCCGATCGCTAACATCCCCATGCAGCCGTTTGCACAAGTATGGCTGTCGGAGCCGAGCAATGTTTTGCCCGGTTTTGCCAAATATTGCATATGGACCGGGTGGCTGACGCCATTTCCCGGACGGCTGAAATAAAGGCCGAACCGGCGCGCCGCACTTTGCAAAAAGAGATGGTCGTCGGGGTTTTTTTCATCGCCTTGGATCAAATTGTGGTCGACATATTGCGCAGAAACTTCCGTGCGCACGCGATCGAGCCCCATCGCCTCCAGTTCCAGCATGACCATCGTTCCGGTCGCATCTTGCGTCAACGTTTGATCGATTTTGATCCCGATTTCTTGCCCCGGGATCATTTCCCCCGAAACCAAATGACTTTGGATCAATTTTTGCGTAACGTTAAGTCCCATCGCTTTTCCTCCTGATTTTCATTCGTGTACGTTTATTTTTGCCAAATTTGTTCCTCTTACTCATGAAGGAGGAAGGCGGGGAAAGCAAATGAAAAAGGAGCCCGGTTCTTTCGAGCTCCTTTCGTCCATCTCAATTCGATTTATCCATCTTGTTCGTTCCCTTTTGTACGCGCCAAAAAGTCATCGGCTATTTCGTTCATCGTCATCCACTTGACCCCATCGTGTTTGTTGATGTGTTCAATGATTCGTTCATGCATTTTCAACACGTGTGGACGGCCGCTGACATCAGGGTGAATCGTCATCGGGAACACCGCATAATCCATGTTTTCATACACCCAGTCAAATTGGTCGATCCATTGTTGACCGATATCCCTTGGGTTGGCAAAGCCGTAACTGTTTGGTGAAGCTTTGATGAACATCATCGGCGGAAGGTCATCGAGATACCAGTTGGCTGGAATTTCTACGAGTCCGGTTTCTTTACCGCGAACGAGCGGTTTCATCCATTCGGCTGCTGGTTTATCGTAGTCGATTTTCGTCCACGTATCGCCGACCCGTACGAAATACGGCGTAAAGTCGTCATGCATCAAGCTGTGGTCATATTTGAATCCGTATTTGACCAACAATTCCGCCGTCACATTTGAAAACTCCCACCACGGCGCGACATAACCGTTCGGCTTCTTGCCGGTCAATTGTTCAATGAGTTCGAGCGATTTTTTCATCACGTCTTCTTCTTGTTCCGGCGACATTTCGAGCGGGTTTTCATGCGAATAGCCGTGCGCGCCCACTTCATGGCCGGCTTGGACGACCATTTCCATCTCTTTCGGGAACGTTTCGATCGAATGCCCCGGAATGAAAAATGTCGCCGTAATGCCGTACTTGTCAAACAAATCAAGCAATCGAGGAACGCCGACTTCACCTGCAAACAAACCGCGCGAAATATCAAGGGGAGAATTTTCGCCGCCATACGAACCTAACCAACCTGCAACAGCATCGACATCTACGCCATACGATACCAAAATTTCTTTCTCAGCCGACTTTTTCATCTCCCTTTAAAAATTTTCTTCTTACTTTTCAGTATAACGTGAATCAAGGGATATTTCAGTATATTTCGGTAATTTCTGCAGGTTGGCTCACGACATGATGACAAATGGTGGAAAGTGCTTCGGTTCGCTTCACCGGCGTCCTCGTTTCATGGACGTTCCATCTCGGAACGAAAGCGTTTATTCAAAAGCTTTCGCAATGTCTGAAACGTCCCATCCGGCCGCAAGCAATACGGCAAGCTTGATCCTCGCTTTTTTGCTGTCGTAATCTTTCCCCAAAATGACGCCGCGTCGTTTCAAATCAGAGACCCCGCCCGGGAATTGATACGCTTCTTTTACTTGTCCTTGTTCGGCCCGCGTCGTCAAGACGGCCACGACGCCTCGTTTCACCGCGTCTTCGATCGCTCGGACAGCTTTTGGCGGGACATGTCCCCTGCCGAACCCTTCAAGGATGATCCCTCTTGCGCCGCTTGCCACCGACGCTTTCACGAATTTGCCATCAGCGCCCAAGTAAAACGTAATGATGTCAACAACGGGCAAATGATCGCCAATTTGATACGTTTCCCGGTGAAGCGGTTTTTGGTTGACGATCACTTCGTCGCCATCGATGATGCCGATATACCCGTAACCTGGCGCGGCAAACCCGTCGACATTTGACGCATGGACTTTCTTGACGTATCGCGCGGAAAAGATTTTTTCGTTAAAGACGACGGTGACGCCGGTATGCTTCATCGCTTCCGATGCTGCGGCAATTAACGAATTTCGCAAATTGACAAATGCGTCCGTCCCCATGTCTTCCGGACCGCGCATCGAACCGGTGACGATCACGGGACGAGCATCATCGAGCGTCAAATCCAAAAAATAAGCCGTTTCTTCCAATGTGTCCGTTCCGTGTGTGACGACAACGCCAGCGACCGCTTCATCGTTTAAGACCGCTTCGATCTTGTTTTTTAACGCAATGAGTTTTTCAACATCCATCCGGTTGCTCGGCACTTGAAACACCGATTCCACTTGGACATCGATTCCGGTCGAAAGTTCACACATTGCCGCCAATTCTTCTCCCGTCAATGCGCCAGCGACGAGCAACCCGGTTTTTTCGTCGCGTTTGCTCGCAATCGTGCCGCCAGTCGTAAGTAACACAACTTTTTTCATTGAATCCCCTCCCATGAATAGTTGACCAATGATCGGCTTTCACGGTGCAACATGTGATCGGTTAACATTAGTTTATCATATCAATTGCGGCAAGTTGCGAATTAAAAAAATTTGCGCCGCCATGACCTCTTACGTGCCCGCATTTTGCAACAATGAAAAAAAACGTACAGGTGAAACTTGTTTCAACCTGCACGCTGGATGATCCTTCATTGAAGCGTATATCTTCGCAGCAAGAAAAACGACAGCAAGTAAACGCCGAAACCGACCAATGCCAACTGGTAGAAAAAGGCGATTGTGAAATCGGAAAATATGTCGATGAAGAATTCGGCAAGCCAGCCATCCGCCATTCCGTAAATAAAGGTGAAGGCTATGACCCCGACAAACAAGAAACCGCCGAGCAACCCAAACCGGTAAAACATTAAGCCGATGATGAAGAAAACCGTAATGAAGAAGAACGACAACGACAAATCGACGATGATTTGATATAAAAAGTTGTCCCGTTCCAAAAAATCGGCGATATGGTTGAATGTCGTCGTTTGTTCGCCGTTCGTATAAATGAATCCGCCGCCAATTTCCGATTTCGTCAGTTTCCTTAAGAGCCAATTGAGGTCATTCGCCAACAACGCATTGATGGAACTGAACACGATGAAGAAAATCACGGTGCCGATGTAAATGATTTTTCGCGTCGCGCCCATTTTGATCAAATACGGCAACGTACTTTTGACGACGATGAAACCGAGTGCGGCTGCGAAAATGTAAATCGGAAACGATAAGTTGAAATGGATGGTCATATTTTCGCCGCCCACCAAAGCATCAAGAACGATGGAAAGTATGAAAATCGCCACGATGACGAGCCAAAAAATCAAAAATGCATGACGGACATTCGTCAGATAATAATACAAAACCCCTTGCAATTCTCGCCCCATCAGTTTGCCTCCTTTTCCGTTTCTGTCAAGTAAATGATCAAATCTTGGATCGGCATCCCTTCGACGCGAAGCTTTCGTTCAGCGGCTTCATCAGGGGAACCGTAAACGTAAGCCGTCATCATGTTCGCCAATTTTTTCTTGTTGATCACTTGTTTGTTTGCGATGAATTTTTCCACTTCATCGACTGAGCCGGTGACGGAAAACGATTTGGAACGCAATTGATCCGCGTCTTCCTGCAAAATGAGTTCCCCTTCTTTTAAAATGAGGATTTCTTCAAACAACAGGCTCACTTCATCGATTAAATGCGTCGAAAAGATGATCATCCGCTTTTCTTTTTCATATTCTTCGACCAAAATGTCGTAAAATTGCTTCCGTGCGTTGGCATCGAGGCCGATATAAGGTTCATCGAAAATGGTGATCGGCGCTTTGCTCGCAAGTCCAACGATGATGCCGACCGCGGAAGCCATCCCTTTCGATAACGTTTTGAAGCGTGCATTTTTGTTGAGGCCGTACATTTCCGTCAAGCGGTCGGCCAATGGTTGGTCCCAATTCGGATAAAAATACGCATACGATTTGTAAATATGTTTGATGCGCATGTTTTCATGGAAATTGTCCGCTTCTTTGATCAAGCAGATGTTTTTTAAAATTTCCCGGTTGTCGAAAGGTTTTTTCCCGTCAATCGTGATTTCGCCGGACGTCGCCAACCGGTGGCCGGCCAAAATGTCCATGAACGTCGTTTTGCCCGCTCCGTTCCGGCCGAGAAGCCCATATATTTTTGGCCCTTCAAGCGTGAACGTCACATGTTTCAACGCCGTTTTTTTGCCGTACCGTTTCGAGACGTCTTTCACCTCGATCCGCATTTAAGCTTCCTCCTTTTCCAACATCTCAATCAATTGTTTTTTGGAGATGTTCAATTTTTTCGCCTCTTCGATCAAAGGCACGATATACGTTTCATAAAACAGTTTCTTGCGGTTTTCCACCAAAATTTGTTTAGCATGTTCCGTCACAAACATCCCGACACCTCTTTTTTTCACCAAAATGTTTTCTTGCACCAACTCGTTCATCCCTTGACGGGCTGTAGCAGGGTTGATGTTGTAAAATTTCGCCAACTCATTCGTCGACGGCACTCGTTCCCCAGCTTTTATTTGGTCGTTGATGATCGAATCTTCGATGATTTCTTTGATTTGCAAGTAAATCGGCTTGCTGTCGTCGAGCTGACCTTTCATTGCCACCATCCTTTCTGGGGTTCGTTGGTTAGTAGGTTAGTTACTGTTGTAACTAACTATACAACTAATCAACATGGAAGTCAAGACGATTTACAAAATTTAAATAAAAAATTTTTTCATACATGCGATTTTCTGTAATCGTTACGGTTTTATCCGGTCAAAAAAAAGAACCAAGCAACTTGCTTGGTTCCGGTTTCCAATTGGACGGTTTGATTATGGTCCGAAGGCGGGGGTTCGTTCTTCCGTTTTGCTAAACAGCCGTTTGAATCGTGGTGATATGTTCAAGAGCTTTTCTTGCAAGTCGATGGAAGGTGCTTGGCCGCGTATGTTCATGTGGTAATCGCGAATCATGATGATCGTGACGATCGGATCGATAAAGCCGCGCTTTAACACGGTGGTGACGACGATCACCGCAATGATGGCGAGGATGCCATAAAAAATTCCGATCCTTTCTGCTTCCTGCGGAAACGAATGGACAATGGCTAGAAACGGAATCACGCATAAAAGGAACATGATGATATTGAACGCATAAATGAGCAACACGGAAATGACCGATGACTTGATGATGCCTTGCCAACTTTGCGCATACAGCACGATGCCGTCGGACGCCGATTTCCAGACAATCTCCGGATGCTTTTCGCTTTTTCTCAAAAATATATAACTCATGATCGGCTCATCAATATAATTTAAGCCGACCGACAGTATGGAATTCAAGATGCCGATCAAAACACCCGAACCAGGTGCGAAACGGAGCCATTCGCCGATAGGGACGATCCAACGCTGCACCTGCCGGACGGTGGCATAAATCATTTTATCGACGACAAACTCGACGTGGGCGGAACCGAAACTTTCAATCACCTTCGCTTTCCCGTAACCGATTAAACCTTTTCCTTCCGGCAGTTTCCCCGTCCGCAAAAGCTCGACGACGACCGCAATGTGGCCGAGTTTGATCATATAAAGGACGTAACGTTCCATGAATCGAAGCGTCCCGTGGACGATCAAGAGTACGATTAGCATCACGACGATAAACGGAACGCCCACTTCCCCAAACCAGTCGTAAAGCGCATACCCGATCCCCACCATGATGCCCAAAAATATGAGCGAAAGGAATGCAATTAAACCGTAAATGACGATGCGCATCAAAATGAATGGAAACGTCTTTGCAATCAGTTTTGAAACGGGAATATCCAGTTCGATCGCCTCACTTTTTCTTTTTTCACTTGCTTTGGATACTTTAACGATATACGATTCCGTAAAGAAAATCTCCTCTTATCGGATGAAATGCTTGTAAACTTTTCGAAATTTTCTTGGCCGCTTTTTTATTTCGGTTGCGAAAATGAAAAAAAGCCTGGAATTTACCAGGCTCTTGTTACTCCCACTCGATTGTGCTCGGCGGTTTGCTCGTGATATCGTACACGACGCGGTTCACTTGGTCGACTTCCTTGACGATGCGTTCAGAAATTTTCGCCAAGACGTCCCAATCGATACGGGCAAATTCGCTCGTCATGCCGTCGACGGAATGGACGGCGCGGATGCCGATCGTATAGTCGTAAGAGCGTTTGTCATCGCGGATGCCGACACTGCGGATGTTCGGCAGCACCGCGAAATATTGCCAAATATCCCGATCCAATCGGGCGTTTCGGATCTCTTCTCGCAAAATCGCATCCGCTTCGCGGACGATGGCCACTTTTTCGCGCGTCACTTCACCGAGGACACGGATGCCCAACCCCGGGCCTGGGAACGGTTGGCGCCAAACGATATGATCCGGCAAACCGAGCGCAGTGCCGAGCGCGCGGACTTCGTCTTTGAACAATGTGCGAAGCGGCTCCAACAGTTTAAACTCCAAATCTTCCGGCAAGCCGCCGACGTTATGGTGCGATTTGACGATTTTGCCAGTGAGCATGCCGCTTTCAATGACGTCGCTGTATAACGTTCCTTGCGCCAAAAACGTGATATCGGTGAGTTTTCCCGCTTCTTCGTTGAACACTTCGATAAATTCGTTGCCGATGATTTTCCGTTTTTCTTCGGGATCGGTGACGCCTTTTAGTTTATTGAAAAAACGGTCGGAGGCATCGACGTGAATGATGTTCAAGTTGAAATCTTTCGCCAAATGCCCCATCACTTCTTCAGCTTCATTTTTGCGCAATAAACCGTGATCGACGAAGATGCAAGTCAATTGATCGCCGATCGCCCGATGAATCAGTGTGGCAACGACGGAAGAGTCGACGCCGCCGCTTAACGCACACAACACTTTTTCATCGCCGACGATTTGTTTGATCCGTTCGATTTCTTCTTCCATGAATTGTTCCGCCGACCACGTGCCCTCCAACTCGCTGATCGTAAAGAGGAAATTTTTCAACTGTTCGAAACCGTGATCCGTATCTTCCGCCTCCGGATGAAATTTCACGCCGAAAATCGGTTTCGTCCCATGGCTGAAGGCGGCGATTTCGCCATTTTCCGTTTTTGCATCAACGTTGAATTGCGGCGGAAGTTGTTCAATGGTATACCCTTCGCTCAGCAACACGTCTTGTTTTTGCGGGATCTCCAAATTCAACCGGCTCTCTTTGTTGAACTCGATCGCCTTTTTTTCGTACGTCGTTTCATGTTGGAGTGAAACTTCGCCGCCGAAATGTTCGGCGATCAATTGCATGCCGTAGCCGATGCCCAACACCGGCACGTCCAACGCGAACACCGCTTCCGGTGCACGGAATCGATGTTCGTCATTCACGTAATAAGGACCTCCTGACAAAATGATCACGCTAGGGGCGAGCCGCTCTATTTCCTCATCGCTGATCGTATGGGGATGGAGCTCGCTGTAAACGCCCAGCTGGCGGATTTTTCGCGTCAACGTCTGGTTGTACGGACTGCCAAAATCGATGATCAACGCCAATTCTCGTTTTTTCATGATGATCTTCTCCTTACGTCTACAATTCGAGTTCATTATACATGAAATGTCTGTTCATACATAAAGATTCTATGTTCCATTCGAGATGATGCCACCATTAATGGATTTCCAATACTCTTCCTTTCAACCCTTCCCAAAGATCCGATTGTTCCAAAAAGTGGGCCAAACGGATCAAATGATGTTCATCGCCTTTTGGTGCCATGATTTGCACGCCCAAAGGGAGCCCATCTTTTGTCATGTGCACCGGGACGCTGATGGCAGGTTGCCCCGTCAAATTCGCCAATTGTGTAAATGGGGTATATTCCAAACTTGGCAAAAACATGTCGTAGATGAAATCCAATTGCGCTTTTCCGTCAAGCCGTTCGATCTCTTCGCGCAAGTATTGCGCTTTTTCTTCGCTCGGCGTAAATTGGCCGATTTTCGGCGCCGGGAAGGCCGTCGCAGGCGTAATGAAAAAGTGGTACGTTTCATGAAAACGGGCCATTTTTTCAGCGGCGAGATCCCATGAAGCAATGCTCTCCGTAAAGTCGGCAGCGGACACGTTCTGTCCCGCACGGTAAAGAAGCCACGTTTCCACCTCGACATCTTCCGCGGTGATGTTCCGTTTCAGTTGTTTTTCCAATAAACGAATGAGGGACGACATTTCGCCGCTGTTCATCAAATAATATTCCCGCATCAGCTGAACGCCATCGACGGGATGGTCGACTTCTTCGATGTGGAACCCTGCTTTTTCCAAAAATTTCACCGTTTTGAGCACGGCTTCTTTTGCATCTTCCGAAACGCGTGTGCCGACCGGCGACGTCGTCGTAAAACCGATCCGCATTCCTTTTTTAGGATGGTCAAGCATCATTTCTTCATACGAAAATTCATAGAGCGGGACTTGGAATGCCGCTTCCGGTTGCAAAACTTGCAAGTTGTCCAGACAGCGGGCGACGTCGCGGACCGTTTTTGCCAACACAAAATCGATCGCTGCACCGTGCCATTTTCGCCCGGAACCTGGCCCGACGGACGTTCTTCCGCGCGTCGGTTTTAAACCGACGAGACCGCTGAACGATGCCGGGATGCGGATCGAGCCGCCGCCGTCACTCGCCCCTGCAACAGGAACGACCCCTGCGGCAACGAGCGCCGCTGCACCGCCGCTCGATCCTCCCGGCGAATAGTCCGTGTTCCAAGGGTTTCTCGCCGGACCGTACAATTTCGGTTCAGTGATATTTTTGATTGCAAATTCAGGCGTCGTTGAGTTGCCGATGCTGATCAATCCGGCATCGTACAATTTCTGGACGAAATTCGCTGTATGTAGAGCGATATTGTCTTTCAATATATGTGCACCGCTCGTGTTCGGTTCGCCTTTGATCGTTTGGGATGAATCTTTCAGCGCCATCGGGACGCCTTTGAAAGCGGTCGTCGGATCCACGTTTTCCGCTTCCTGCAACGCTTTTTCCTTTCGGGTGTAGGCGACTGCGTTGATTTTTTCATTTACTTGATCCAACCGCTGAAAGGCAAGTTCAATCAATTCTTTCGGGGAAACTTCTTTTCGTTCGAGCAAATCCGCCAGTCCGACGGCATCCAAAGCTGCATATTCGTCCGCTTGCATCGAATACTCCTCTTTCCATCATTTTTGTCCATTTTAACACACGAAGGAAACCAATGCTAAAAACAACGTAACAGCTTGATTGCCGCCACGTTGTTTCGATGAATGAACGTCAGTCAATGACGATTAAATATCCAAATCGGTGATCAACGTCGCGTTTGGATGTGTTTTCAACACAGTAGCGGGAATCGTTTCCGTCACATCACTTTCGATGATTTGTTGCAAAATTTCTTTTTTATGTTCCCCTGAGACGAGCAAGATGATTTCTTCCGCTTCCATGATCGTGCCGATCCCCATCGTCAAGGCGAATTTCGGCACTTCATCAATGGAGTTGAAAAAGCGTGAGTTCGCTTGTCTTGTCTCTTCTTCCAACGTTGCGACATGCGTGCGGGAATCAAACGGCGTCCCCGGCTCGTTGAAACCGATGTGGCCGTTCGGTCCAACGCCTAACAGCTGCAGATGGATTGGACCGCGCTCTTTGATCGCTTGTTCAAACGCTTCGCATTCTTTTTCCAAATTTTCAGCCAACCCATTCGGGATGAAGACATTTTCTTTTTCAATGTCCACATGATCGAACAAAAAGTGATTCATATAGTAATGGTAACTGAATTTGTTTGTCGGGGCCAAGCCGACATATTCATCTAGATTGAACGTCGTTGTATGTTTAAACGATACTTCATTATTTTCATATTTTTCCACTAAAATTTGATAGGTCCTTTCCGGTGTTGAGCCTGTAGCCAATCCAAGTACGGGATGTTGGTGACGTTTCATCACTTCGATCACTTTTTCGGCCGCAAGCTGGCTCATTTCCTCATAGTCTTTCACTTTAACAATTTTCATCATCTCACTCCTCGATGCTCAAATTTCCGTTTGAACGGCATACTTTTATATCATCTACACTTCCATACAACCATTCTCAAACAATAGTATGATGATACATGATGAACGCTCCGATTAAACTGCCCCTTTTTCTCCTAAACACTTTATGTGCATCAATAGGATCGACCACAAAAAGGTAGTTCACGAGATTCCAATATTGCTAAAGCTAGTTGAATAAGGTAAGATGACTATAAAAGTACATAAACATTATACAGTAATTGGTACATATCGAAAAGTGCATTTTTACATTTTTTTCATGGATATGTATATACTTTCGAGAGGAGTCATATGCACATGGAGCGGGTTATTGAAGCGTTGGCTTTGGAAGAGAAGCTGGGGCAAATGTTCATGTCAGCTTGTGAAAACGATTACGTCTCCGGCAATTTGATCAACTTGATCACGAAATACCATATCGGCGGGGTTTACATCGCGTTCCCCGACTTCAACAAAAAAGTGAGCCTCGCGCATTTGAATCAATACTTGCAATTTTATGCCACAAATAGCCGACCGCTCATCATCGCCGCCGGACAAGATTTTGAAAAGTACGACGGTATCGTCGTCATGCCAAAAGAAGAGACGCTGTTTAAGCTCAACAATCGTCTTTATGCAAAACAGCTTGCCGAAGTGATCGCGTTTGAACACCGCATCGCCGGCATCAACACAATCTTTTATCCGCGCTTAAAAGTGGACGACCCTGAAGAAACTGAAACGGTCGCCAAACACGGTGCAGCCATCGTTCAAGGGTTGAAGAAATGTTTTGTCGCATCTTGCGTCTCCGGTTTTCCGAAGGCGGGCGAATTGGATCAGGCAATGAAGCCGGATAATCGGAAAGCGAACGTCTACCCTTTTTATAAAGCGGCTCAAGAACAAGTCGGCATGTTGAAAGTGGAAGAACTCGATGAATCGGCCATCGGGTATATCCGCGAAACGTTGTCTTTTGAAAACATCATCATTTATGAAATGGATGAACCTTTCACCACTCCGGAGGAAATTGGTGAACACATCATCCGGGCGATTCATGCCGGCGTCAACATGATCGTGTTGCCGTATACGTACAAAGAACAGTTGTCGCTCTTGAATTACGTCATTGAAAAAGCGAAAGCCGGTAAAATCGAACATTATAAAATCAACGATTCGGTAAAAAGACTGTTTGCATTGAAAAAAGCGTATCGAATGAATGAGCTGTTGACGGCCGAGGATTTAAAATTAAAGGCGCATTACATCGAAACGGTGAAGGCGAAAATGATCGAGAAAATCAATGCACTAAATGGCGCCGAATGAAGCGTAAAAAAATGGCCCTAGGAAAATCCACGACGATCCTTGGGCCTTGTTGTTTTACAACACTTTTCCTAAAAAAGCTTTCGTCCGTTCGTTTTTCGGATTGTTGAAAATTTCCTCCGGCGTGCCTTCCTCGACCAAATAGCCGCCGTCGATGAAAATGACGCGGTCCGCCACTTCCCGGGCAAAGCCCATTTCGTGGGTGACGACGACCATCGTCATCCCTTCCTGGGCAAGTTGTTTCATGACGTCGAGCACTTCCTTGACCATCTCCGGGTCGAGCGCGGATGTCGGTTCGTCAAACAACATCACTTTCGGTTTCATCGCCAGCGCCCGGGCGATGGCCACGCGCTGCATTTGCCCGCCGGAAAGCTGTTCGGGATAATTGTGCGCTTTATCCGTCAAACCGACTTTCGCCAACAATTCATAAGCCAACGCTTCCGCTTCTTTTTCGTCGACTTTTTTCACTTTGCGCGGTGCAATGGTGATGTTGTCGAGCACCGTCATATGCGGGAACAAATTGAATTGTTGGAAAACCATGCCGACATCGGTGCGGATTTTGTTGATGTCGGTTTTCGGGTCGTTCACTTTGACGTCCTCGATGTACACTTCGCCGTCCGTCGGTTCTTCAAGCAAATTGATGCAGCGTAGCAACGTGCTTTTTCCCGAACCGCTCGCACCGATGATACAGACGACTTCCCTTTCTTTTATTTCAAGGTCGATGCCTTTTAACACTTCCAAATCGCCGAAAGATTTCTTTAAACCTTTTATTTTGATCATCTTTTCACCTACCGCTTCAATTGATCTGCAAATGTCGTTCTGCGTTTTTTCGGGACATAGCTCGTGCTGAAGCGCTTCTCGATGAAGGCGATGAGCTTGGATGCAAGCCATGTCAAGAGCAAGTAAAGCAATGCGGCGGTCAAATAAGGCTCCCACTGTTTGAACGTGGCGCCTTGGACGATTTTGGCGGCATACAAAATATCATTTGCAGCAATGACGGTCACCAACGAGGAATCTTTCAACAGCGCAATGAGTTCATTACCTAAAGGCGGGACCATGCGGCGAATCGCTTGCGGCAAAATGATGTAGCGCATCGCCATGCCTTTTGGCATTCCCAATGAACGGGCCGCTTCCGTCTGCCCTTTGTCCAACGACTGGATTCCCGCACGGACAATTTCCGCTATGTACGCACCGCTGTTGAGCGTCAATGCGAGAGCACCTGAGACGAAAAAGCCCAAACTTTGACCAAAAATAGAAGGGATGAGTGCGGTATGGATAATCAAAATTTGGACGAGCAAAGGTGTGCCGCGGATGAAATCTATGTATATTTTACAAGGATAATAAATCCATTTCCTTTTGGACAAGCGCCCCAATCCGAGGAAGATGCCCAAAATGAGGCCCAAGCTGAAACCTAACAATGTCAGGCGCAAGGTCAACCAGACACCGCGGATGAACAGATCGCGGTAGTTCCATATGATCCCGAAATCCAAAGCGTTAAAAGCAGCCAGAAATTCGATATGAGACACCCCCCGCAACCTCGATAAAAATATCCTGTCCGTACATTGCCGTACGGACAGGTTGTTCGCTTAATCGACTTCCACGCCAGTGATTTCTTGCAATTTGCCGCTTTCTTTCAAGCGTTTGATGCCCTCGTTCAACAACTCGAGCAATTCCGTATTTCCTTTTTTCACCATGATGCCGTAATATTCTTTTTCGAAGCTGTCATCTTCGACTGTTTTAAATTTGACATCCGGATTGCTCTTCATGTATTCGAGGACCGGAGCGTTGTCCGCCACGACGGCCTCGGCATTGCCGTTGATCATCTCGCCGATGGCGACCGGCAACGTATCGGCGGCAAGGATTTGTTCGCTCGTTTCACCTAAAAGCCCTTTGACAACCTCATGGCCCGTCGTGCTGATTTGAACAGCGACACGTTTGTCTTTCAAATCTTCGAATTTTTCGACATCGCTGTCCTCTGGGACGAGGATCAATTGTTTCGCGACATAATAAGGCTCCGTAAAGTCATATTCTTTCTTGCGTTCTTCGGTGATCGTGATCGATGAAACTGCAAAATCGACTTCGCCGTTCTTCACCGCCGGGAACAACGGATCCCATCCCGTGTTTTGGAATTCGACCTCGAAGCCCATCTCTTCAGCAATCGCGTTTACGACATCGATGTCGATACCGACAATTTCACCTGATTCGTCGATATATTCCATCGGTGCATATGCAGCGTCGGTTCCGACGACATATTTCGCTTTTTCTCCGCCATCTCCGCTTTGTTCCGTTTCTGCGCCTTCATTGGAGCTGTCAGACGTCTCCCCTTCATCGGATGAACCGCCGCATGCAACGAGAACCAATGCAGCGAATGTCAAGAGTAAAAAGGCCAAAAACGATTTTGACAACGCTTTAAAATTCATTGAAATCCCCCTTAATATTGATCGATCTTTCTAGTTTTATGTAAATCACTGTTGGCGATGACAATAATATACATTTCAATGAGTTATGCTTATTATACTCGAATTAATAGGCCGATTCAATCACTTTTTTACAGTTCAAAAGGTCATTTCATATAATGAAATTGCGTCTCGGACGATTATGCATCGTAAAATTATAAACGTTTTCATCTTCTTTTCCGCTACAGAACATTGCCATGATAATGCATTAATGCGACAAAATTGAACATCATTCTTCAGACGCAAAATCGAAAATCGGCATGAATATGCAATTAGTTGCATAATTTTTCTCGTAAAATTTTTTTAATTTTTTTCGGCATTCATACCCAAATGCTTTTTTCGATAAACCAAAAAATGGCAGAGTCCAAAACTGAAAGTTCTGGACTCCGCCACAATTTACTTCGTCAACATATCGTGGACTTTTTGAATCTCGTCATCTGATACGATTAAATAGTAGATGCCGTCAATCATCGTACCATTTCCTTGCATCATATATTCATTGATGTTTTTCCGCGTGTCACGGTAATCGCTGAACAATGCTTTCATGTCGTCGAAGTCCATGTTCGTCGACATGTTTTTTCCGAGCACGTCCATCATGCCGGTCAGATGCGGCAACGATCCGACGGAAGCGCCTTTTTGAATGATCCCTTCAATCACTTTGCGCTGGCGTTGTGTCCGGCCGAAATCTCCGGAAGGGTCTTGTTTACGCATACGGACGTAAGCTTTCGTTTTCTTGCCGTCCATCTCGATGACCCCTTCAGGGAAATCGTACGTCCCGTCCGACCAAGCGGTGTTGTTGTTGACCGTGATCGTCCCCAACTCATCGACAAGTTCGACGAGCCCGTCCATATTCATGCTGACGTAATAGTCGATGTTGATGTCAAGCAAGTTTTCCACGGTGGCAATCGCCATGTTCGCCCCGCACGGCACGCCGCATTCATTGACGCCGAAGGCAAATGCGTGGTTGATTTTGTCTTCGAATCCTTTTCCGACAATTTCGGTGCGTGTATCGCGCGGTATGCTTACGATCGTCATTTCATCATTCGTTGGATCGAGCTGCATCACCATGATCGCATCGGAACGCCCGACTTGATCGCCTTCCGCATCGATCCCCAAAAGCAGGACGTTGATCGGTTCCGTCCGGCTCAATTTCTTTTTCGTAAGCGACGTATCGATGACATCGACCGGATTATGGATATCTTCATTCACTAATTTTTTTGCACTATGATATAAATAAAACGCATAAGAGCCTATGCCAAGGACGATCAAAAAGATGATGGCACCGATGATTTTCGCCCATGTTCTTCCTTTTTTCCTTCTCCTTCTTCTTTCCATCCCGCATTTCCTTTCACATGAAGTAAGTTGAAACAAATTCAAATAAATCGCTAAGAATTATACCATAATTTGTTTATAAAGGAAAGCTCTTTCGGCGCAAGCCATAGGGCTCATTTTCGATTGCCCGGGAGCATCTTCCCGCTTCATTCATAATGGTATGCTTGTGTCACAACGTCTGGTTCTTTCACCGTTTTTCGGTGCGAATACCAAGCCCCGATTTCATTGACCTCCGTTTCATCAAGATGATGCAACGCGTAATGCGTCCCGATGCCGCTCATACCCAACAATGAAATGTTTAAAGATGCCAAGCACAACTTTCGTTGGATGACATGTTGCGTTTTTTCGAACGCTTGAATGCGGTTTTTCGTCGTCATCACATACACTTTTTGGATGCGGCGGAATTGGAAATTGAAAAAGCGCCCGTTAAGATCATAGCCGGCATCTTGATGCTGCAACCATCCAAGGATGCCGCTTAACAACACCAAAATGAGCGGGATCCAGCTGAATTGCGGAAAGAAGATGAGGCACGGAATCAGTATGAGAATCGGGAAAATGACGTTTTTAATCACATAAAACAGACGGCCCACCTTTGGAATCCGCTTCAATTCGCGCTGGACGTTCCCTTGAAATTCCGGTAAATATGTCGTAATGAACGATGTGACTTCCCGTTCATGCAAGAGCGGAAACAATACGGGATATGTCTCTTGATCATCGAACGAACCACCGGCCACAACTGCAAATACGCGCACGTAACCGAACGGTTGTCGGATCGGGCTTTGCTCGATGCCGACCGCTTGAATCCGTTGATAAGGGATCGTCAATTCTTTCGTTTCCAAAAGCCCCCGTTTGATGAACAAGCCTTTTTCCCGCTTTTCAATCGTGAAATTGCCGTATTTGATCATCGTCCCGGCGATGCCGAACAGCCATAAGACGACCAATGCGAAAACGGAGATGATGACGATGAGCACGAGGCTCAAGTTGATGATATAATGAAAAGCCGTGTCGTACAAATCGCGCGGAATGAGTTCTTCAATTTGCGAAAACACGGTCAAGACCGCCAAAATGATGACTCCCGCACTGCCCGATGTGGAACCGGCGATGAAAAGCCGTTTCCAAGAAATCGTCTCCTTCGTTTTTTCTTGCGCTTCCCTTTCCGCTTCTTCCTGGCTTTTATGGTGTTGCAAAATGGTCCGCAAAGCGACCGCATCACTCATACGGACGGCGCTCAAACTGACTTCTGCATCCCCGCTGTTGCTTGCGGTGTCGATTTTGACGTGGACCAATTTAAACAAACGGTGGATGACGTTTGCGGTCAGGTCGATTTTATGGATGCGGTGTTTGGAAATGTAGCGTTTTTTTCGAATGAACACACCTTGTTCGATCCGTAGTTCGTCGCCTTCGACACGATATGTAAAACGAAGCCAAGAAAAAATGCTGTAGACGATGAGGCCGATGACAAAAATGATGAGAAAGATAAAAAAATAAAACAACGACTCTTTCAACGTGATGATCAAGCCGAGGCCGAAACCTAAAATGGTCTCTTTGATCACCCGGACAAACGAAAAGAGCATCGAAGCAGGATGCAGGCGATGCGGCTTTTGCAATTTTTCGACGAGCGCTTCGTCAAACATCTTCTTCTTCCACCCTTGCCAATGTTGAAATGCGGTCACGCAGCGCCGAGGCGTCTTCTTCCCTTAAAGCCGGAATGTCATGCGTCGTCGCCGCCGTGGAAATCGAAACGGTGGCGAGCTTGAACCGTTTCAAGATCGGACCTTGTTCGGTGTCGACGTGCTGTACACGGATCATCGGAATCAGCGTGCGCGTCATCACCAATATGCCCCGTTGGATGTAGATTTCCTGATCGAAAATTTCATAACGCCATCGGCGATAACGCAATTTCGGCAGCAAATAGATGAAGATGAAGCCGAGTAGAAAACCTAAAAAGAGCGCGCCGATGCTGTACCAATATGTGAATTTGAATATGTAAGCAAAAACGAAACTCGCCAAAACCAAAATGAAATAAATGGATATGTAAATGCTTGCCGCAATTCGCCAAGCTTTCACCGCTTCTTTCGCTATCCTGTTCTTAGGTTGTTCCCGCATTTTGTCCACCTCTTACGACTATTTTAACAAAAGTACATATCGACTCATAGAACTTTATTTATTTTTTATCTATTTTTGCATGAAAAAGACGAAAAATCGCGAAAATCGGATTTTTCGTCTCGCTATTCATGTTCACTTCCTACGGTTTCGTCTTCTCGCATGCGATTTCGTCTGTTTTTTTCGATCCCGTCTCGGTGTGATCATCGCTTGTTTGATGCTGATCGGCTGAACCGTAGAAATTTGGACGGGAACGTTTTTCCTTTCTTTCGTCAACAACTTCAACGCCGCCGCGACGAGGTGGACCGAATCATGGTCTTCCAACAATTTCGCCGAAGTTTCCGTAAAGTCGTTTACATTTTCATTTTCCACCGTGTTGACTAGCTTTTTCGCCGCAACCTGCTGCATGATTCGCCTTGCATCTTGCGGGGTCGGCGGGATGGCGCGTTTTATTTTGCTTTTCGTCACTTTTTCGATGAGCTTCAGATGCGGGATTTCCCGCGGCGTCACAAATGAAACGGCTTTACCCATCCTTCCTGCTCTGCCGGTCCGGCCGATGCGGTGGACATAGCTTTCTGGATCTTGCGGGATATCAAAATTGTAAACGTGGGTCACGCCGGAAATGTCCAAACCTCTCGCCGCAACATCCGTCGCGACCAAAATGTCGATATCTTCGTTTTTGAATTTTCTTAACACGTTCATCCGCTTCGCCTGAGATAAATCGCCGTGTATCCCTTCCGCCAAAAAGCCGCGCACTTTTAGCCCATCCGTGATTTCGTCGACGCGTTTTTTCGTTCTGGCAAAGACGATGGCTAGTTTCGGCAAATGGAGGTCCAAGTGGTTCGTCAACGTATCGAACTTCTGCCGTTCCGGGACTTCGATGAACGTTTGTTCAATATTTTCGACCGTCATTTCTTTCGCTTTAATTTTCACTTCGAGCGGATTTTTCATCAACGTAGCGGCGATCTCACGGATTTCTTGCGGCATCGTCGCAGAAAACAACAACGTCTGCCGCTGGCTCGGGACCATCTGCAATATTTGTTTGATGTCGTCGATGAAGCCCATATTGAGCATTTCATCCGCTTCATCCAAAACGACCGTCTTAATGTTATCCAAGCGGATCGTCCGTCGTTTCAAATGGTCGAGCAACCGGCCGGGCGTTGCGACGACGATGTGTGGCCTATCTTTCAACGCACGGATTTGCCGCGGCATCTCTTGACCGCCGTAAATGGCCAGTGCGCGGATTTGTTTGTACTTGCCGAGGCGGTTTATTTCGGCGGCCACTTGGATTGCCAGTTCCCTCGTCGGGGCGATGACCAGCCCTTGGACCTGTTTTACGTCTTTGTCGAACCGTTCGATCATCGGAATGCCGAAGGCCGCCGTTTTCCCGGTGCCGGTCTGGGCTTGACCGATGACATCCCGTCCAATGATGCCAAGCGGGATCGTCTCCTTTTGAATCGGGGTCGCCTCTTCAAAGCCCATTTCTTCCAAAGCTTTTAACACTTCTTTTGACATGTTGAAATCGTTGAATCTTGTCATACATTTCTCCTCAATCATATTGATTATTTATTTACAGTTTGCGCCACATTCCTATTTCCTACGTTCATATTTCGACTTGCGCTCCTTCAATTATTCGTAAAAAAATAAAAGCGATGCAACTGTGAAGTTTAAGTATAACATAGTTTTTCGTTTTTTTACCAAATTATTTCTTTCTTTTCACCGCATGATTGTAAAATCGGTGGAAAACATAAATTTCTAAAAGGCCAATGTTGCTGGCTCGTCTATTTGGAAAATGGCAGTCGTTACGTTTATAATGGAGATTGACACTTATTATTGAAAAAGGAGACTTCACGTTGCGCTTTCCGCCATTTAACCCTTACATCGCCGTCATCATCGGGGTCATCGCCGTTTCGACTTCAGCCATATTCGTCAAAATGGCACCAAACGCCCCGGCCGGCATCATAGCGTTTTACCGCTTGTTTTTTGCGACGGTCATCATGTTGCCGTTTATCTTATTCAAATACCGCGATGAATTGAAAGTCGTCTCGCGCCGCGATTGGATGTTGGCTTCCATTTCCGGCGTCTTTTTGGCGCTTCATTTTATTTTGTGGTTTGAATCGTTGCAATATACTTCCGTGGCGAGCTCCGTCGTATTGGTCACGTTGCAGCCGATTTTCGCCTTTATCGGGACGTACCTTTTTTTCGGCGAACGATTTTCGATTGCGGCGATCATCAGCATGTTAATCACGATCGTCGGAAGCATCATCATCGGCTGGGGCGATTTTCACATCAGCGGCTTGGCGTTACTGGGCGACGTGTTGGCTTTGCTCGGCGCAGTGGCGATCACCGTCTATTTTTTGCTCGGCCAACGGCTCAGGCGCAGTTTATCGTTGATGACGTATACGTTCATCGTCTACGGAATCAGTTCGATCATTCTTTTGCTGTACAATCTCGTTATGCGATATGATTTCATCCATCATCCGCCTGACTATTGGTTCATCTTTTTGGCGCTGGCGATCGTCCCGACATTTTTCGGGCATTCGCTTTTCAATTGGGCATTGAAATGGTTGAGCACGTCGACGATTTCCATGGCGATCGTGTTTGAACCGATCGGTGCGACATTTCTCGCTTATTTCATCTTGGACGAAAAAGTGACCTATTCACAATGGCTCGGTGGAACGATCGTCATTTTTGGACTGTTCCTTTTCGTTGTCAGTACGACGCGGAAGGGTAAAATCACGATTACAAAACAGTAAACAAAAAAATCTGCCTATTCGGCAGATTTTTCGTTTGTTTCTTTCGGCATTTCCTCGCTCAAGAAGCGCAAAACCATCCGGTTCAAGATTTCACTGTCTTCTCCGAGACAGATCATATGGTTCGATTGTTCGAAAATGACGACTTCTTTGTGCTCCGAACCCAATTCTTTATCGAGCGAATAAACCGTCTGATACGGAACCAATCCGTCTTTTTGCCCTTGGGCGATGAACACGGGCGATTTGACGTTTTCCAAATATTTTTTCGTTTCGTTCACCAATTTCATGAATTCGACATTCGCTTTGAACGGGACGGCGGCAAGCTTGCTTTTGTAATGCAAATACAGTTCGTTTTCATCCAATTTTCCTTTGAAGCCGTCTTTGATGACTTCTTTGACATATTGGCTCAAATATTTGAACGAAATGTATTTTCGTGCCGGAGATAAGAGCACCAATTTATCGACGTCGTGATGCGCCGCCAAATAGGCTGCAATCATCCCACCCATGGAAAAGCCGATGACGAACAGTTTGTCGCATTCCTTTTTCAATTCAATCAGCGCTTCTTCCGATTCCTTGATCCAAATATCGTATGTCACTTCATCCAATTGCAGTTTTTCACCGTGTCCACTCAAAACAGGAACTTCGATCCGCCAATCGGTCTGTTCCCTCAAAAATTCGGCCAACGGTTCAATTTCTTTTGGTCCCCCAGTGTAACCATGGATCATCAAGCAGCCAATCATTGCGCTTCTCCTTTCCGGGAATATGCGGGAAATGAATGAAAACATCTTATACATTAATTATACCACGGCGCAAGTACACTATTACGTACGGAAACTTCTGATCAAATCGTTTATTTGTTTGATGACAGGTGAAACTTGTTGCACCGTATCGGCAAATTGACCGATCGTTTTCAACATTTTTTCGATGTCGACATGGCCGTCTTCCGTCAAAAATTGTTGCATGAGATGATGATCGCTTGCTGGCTGCCGCCTTTGGTTCATCGCCATATGGTGCGGTTGCATGTATAACGACTGCGCATATTGATATTGGCAAGGACATAACGGCGGATATTCGAAAAGGTGTGCATCAATAGGCATTTGATAATAATAAGGATGCTCAGGCAATGTATGTCCGCGCTCTTCTTCATCGTAAACCATTCGTAACACCTCACTATCGTCTGAATAAACGTACTACCATATTTTATGTACGTTTCTAGGTAGTTGTGCTACTGGGAAACGGCACGATGTCGCATCATCTTATAAAAATACATGGCGCACAACACGTATCCGAGCAACATGCCCCATTGAAATACGACGCTGAACATGACGACGAAAACGAGGACATATGCGAGCACCTCCATGTTTTGAGCATATGGGTGCGAACGATCCCAAACATGAAATTGTCGGTCCAATTTGACGTTTAAAAAGATGATAAACGTCAAAATCGCCAACACGAGATAGAAGATGGACCATTGTTTTAAATATACATATGCATAAACACTAGCGGGGACGAGCAAAACAAACGACAACAGCATCGCGACGAAAGCAAAAGATTTGCGCAATGCTTTCATATCCCATGGCAAGACGCTCAACAGATCGAACGTCAGTCTGTCTTTGAACAGCGCCATCAAAAAAGATGTTTCGATGAAAATCGCCAGCCCAAGCGCCATTCCGAAATAAAACGGCCGAAAATAACTGACGACCGCAAGCAATAAAAGAAGGGCTAACGTCATCTGGAGAATGTGGCCGATCTGCTTTTCGACATAAATGACCCATAAACGATGATAGGCATGTTCGATTTGATAAGGAAATTCGGCTTTCCAAAACTTGAAACGATAGAGAAGCGCCAATTGTTTGTCGCGCTTGATTTTTATTTTGGTAGCTTGCGAGATGAGCGGCATATTCCAAACGAGAAAATCGCTTGCGTTGACGACTTTTTGCCAATCGATGTGGGTAAATATGCGCGCGATTGAATAGACCATCAACGCAAATACGACGGTGACATAAAGGAAGTAGACAGCTTGGTGCTTGAGGGCGACATAGACGCCGCTCAACAAGCTTAACACCAACAAAATGGCGACTTTCCATAAAAACCCCGATTGAAACAACTTCCATTGTACGAAGAGGAGCAAACCAACCATCAACCAAATGCCGACGGCAAAAAGAACCAATGGCAACAAACGGACGGGAACGAGGAAGTATATGCAACAAGCAACAAGCGCCAGGATGAAACATGCTTGTACCGTGCGTTCAATGTAGGCTAAAAGCCAAAGCTTTTTCCGCGCATAAGGCAAAAGTGACAGCAGCTGTTCACTTGATGAAAAGAGGACGCCCGGATGTTTCAACGAACGGGCAATATAAACCAACGGCAACAACAGGAACACTTGCTGCATGTTTTGCACATCATGGAAAAACAGAGCGACCGCGTCGATGATTTGACGACCGAATGGCGGGATTTCGCCGACTTGAATCCAACTGTATGCGAAATAGCCGACCAAGGCGAGCAAATAAAACAGGCTCACCGCGTCGAACGTCAAGCTTAGCAACAATTGATACAGTTTCACTTTTTTCATCAAGCGGTTCTTTTTCAGCCAAACATATGCCTTAATCATCATCCGTCCGCCTCTTGATTGTCGTAAATTCATGGATCGGGCCAGCGGATGTAACCTTGCCGTCTTGCAGCAAAACGTACTTGTCGGCGATCCCTTCCAACAGTTCTAACTGATGCGTCGTTAAAATGATGCTTGTGCCTCGGGCTTTTTTTTCTTCCAAACGTTCGATCATGTACGCTTTTGCATACACATCCAATCCCATGAACGGCTCGTCGATCAACAACACCGGCACGTCCGGCAACAAGGCGCAAATCGCCTGCACTTTTTGCCGCATCCCTTTTGACAGTTGTTCGGGATAGGCATCCCATTTTTCCGTCAAATCAAACCCTTTCACATCACGTTCCAACGTTTCATGAAAAGTTGTTTCATTCATTTTGTAACTCATGCCGTACAACTGGAAATGTTGCATGCACGTCAATTCACTCAAAAGCATCGGTTCTTCCGGCAAATAGCTGATCCGCTCTTTGAATTGGAGCAAATGTTCATCTTGATCGTACGTTTCTTCGATGACGATCTGGCCCGATTGTTTTTCCAGCACATTCATGATCGTCTTCAACAACGTCGATTTGCCGGCGCCGTTATGCCCGACCAAGGCCAACACTTCCCCTTTTTTGACGACAAAAGAAATGTTGTCAATCAACTTTTTCTTGTCCAAAAAGGTTGTGACATGTTCCACCCGCAGATTGATCATCAAACCTTACCTCTTTCCGACATTTCGCTTTTGTTAAACATAGCATAAAAACGGCACCTTGTCGGATGTTTTATTTATTTTTAACAAAAGGAAAGGCCGGGACAAAACACATTTGTTCATTCTCCCAGCCTCGTGCATGTTTTACAAGTTGGATTTACACATGCCTTCTTAAAACTTCATCGCCACATTGGCGAATTTCTCTCAATTTACGGCGATTTGTGCACTTCCCGTTGATAAGTCGTACAATCACCAAACCGACTTCCTATGTAAAGGGTTCTCCACTTGAAAACGGACGTGCAACGGTTTCAAACGTTTATTGGGCGCCGATCGCCGTCTCCAACCATTCATCGACTTTCTCTGTATTTTCGTCCATCGCTTGGACGGCGTTTATTCCTTTCCATTTGGAACGTCCGGATGAGGGCTGCCACTTGTGTCACCGATGGCGCGGTCTTCTCCGCAAGTTTTCATTCATCGGTGACGACGATAAATCTTTTTCCGTGATTAGCGAAACGGGCTGCTTCAATCGCCGCATGTAACGCCAACAAATTCTCTGGTTAGGATATCAATCCGATGAAGCGGACTATTTTGTCGATTTCATCCGACTGCTCATTTCGCCCGATCCAAAACGGTGGCTAAAACAGGTCTTCCCCGCCGTACGTATCATCGTCAATTTTGCTTCTGACGAATTTATTGTGCAAAAGGTTGATGATGAACATGATGACGACGCCGGTCAACAAGCCGAGAATGACGATGATGTTCGGCTCGATGATCAGGTTGCCAATCATGCCGATTGCCGCTACAACGATCGCTACGAACGTGATGAACCATTTATTGAGCACTTTTCCCAATTTATCCAATTCCTTTCCAAATTTTTTCATGGATCAACGATATTCAAAGCGGCCCAATAAATTGGCGACGACCAAACCTCCGAGAAAGACGATTGTACATAAGATCCATTCTCTCATCGACCCTGCCAAACCGGCCTGTTTGAAAATGATCGCCGTTGAACCGACGACGATCCCAATCAGCAAAGCGTAAGTGCCCGTACGGAATTTTTGGAAAAAATAATGGATGATTTTACTCATCGTAAACATGCCGATGGCGATGCCGGCACCAACGACGACGATGACCGGCAAGTCCAATTCACTGACCGCGTGGATGACGGTAGGATACATGCCGATGACGACCAAAACGAACGAGCCGCTTACTCCAGGCAAAATCATCGCGGCACTGGCCAAAATTCCAGCAATAAAGAGCATGACGAAAACGGGAATTGAACGTTCTTCGATGATCGTTCCACCGCTTGAGCTCACCGGAAACAAATTGACGAAGACGATCCCGAGAAGCAACAAAACATAATGATAGAAACGGAACTTCGTCTTCGCTTCCGATTCATACAATAAAAACGGCACCACTCCGATAATCAAGCCGATGAAAAAGAAGAACGTCGGCCGATGATAGTTTTCAAGAAGCCAAACCATCACATGGCTGAAGGTGAATAGCGCAATCCCGATGCCGATTCCCAAAGGGATTAGAAATTGGAGATGCTTTTTCCAATCTTTCGAGAAAAGCCCGCTGATCGATGAGATCAGGCGATCATATATGCCCAATAAAATCGCAATCGTGCTGCTGCTGATTCCTGGAACGACGTCGATCATTCCCATCGCCATTCCTCGGTATATGTTTTTCCATTCCATCTCGTTTCCCCCAACAATCTATGTTAGTGGTGAATCTATGAATGAAATCGTAAACGTCATCCAATGTTGTCACATTTGTAGATGACCTCTTTCCATTATAACGAAAAAACAAGTCAATTGTATAAAATTTGTAATGATTTTGCCGGTTTGGTTCATTGACAATACGCGTTTCTTCATATATATTATAAGTGAGTAATTGAAAATGATTCTCATTATTGGGATAATGGATATAAAATGCGCTTTTTTATTGCAAACTTATTCAGTGCCAGCTAAAATTTTCAGAAAACTTTTGGAATACGGGAGAGGCGACCTTGAGAAAACGTTACTTAATCATCGCAGTAATCATCCTATCATTCATCTCCTTGTTCGTAGGAGTCAGCAACATTTCCTTGATGGAATTGTTGAAAGGAAACGAAGAACAGATCGAAATCTTTTTATTGAGCCGGGTGCCGCGGCTCGTTGCCATCATTTTGGCCGGTGCCGGCATGAGCATCGCCGGATTGATCATGCAGCAATTGAGCCGCAACAAGTTCGTGTCGCCAACGACTGCAGGGACGCTCGATGCGACGCGATTGGGCATTTTGATATCGATGCTCGTTTTTGCGAATGCGACGCTCTTGCAAAAGATGTTGTTTGCGTTCATTTTCGCATTGGCGGGAACGTTTTTATTTATGCACATTTTAGATCGAATCAAATTCAAAGATGCGATCTTCATCCCGCTCGTCGGACTCATGTTTGGCAACATTTTGAGTTCGATCACGACATTTTTCGCTTATCGGGCCAATATCATTCAAAACTTGGCGGCATGGCTGCAAGGCGACTTTTCGATGATCATCAAAGGGCGCTACGAGCTGTTGTACATAAGCATCCCTGTCATCATCCTGGCTTACCTTTACGCCAATCGATTCACCGTTGCCGGGATGGGTGAAGATTTTGCGAAAAACTTGGGCATCGCTTATAAACAAGTCGTCAACATCGGGCTCGTGCTCGTTGCAACCGTCACCGTCGTTGTCGTTTTGACCGTCGGCATGATCCCGTTTCTCGGCTTGATCATCCCGAATATCGTTTCCATTTTTAAAGGCGACCATTTGCAGAAGACGTTGCCGCACACCGCTCTTTTGGGTGCTGCGTTTCTCTTGATGGCCGACATTTTAGGGCGACTCATCATTTATCCGTATGAAATCTCGATCAGCCTTATGGTCGGGGTCATCGGCAGCGGGATTTTCTTGATCCTGCTCTTTAGGGGGCGTCGCAACTATGCGTAAACAACTGTTGAAAATGCTCCCGCTCATCGTGCTGTCTCTCGCCTTTTGCGCCATCTACATCTTCCATGACCTCGGCGGCAGCTACACGTATGCGCTACCGAGACGGGCGTTGAAAGTGTTTGCGATGATCTTGACCGGAACGGCAATCGCATATGCCACCGTCGTGTTCCAGACGATCACCCATAACCGGATTTTGACGCCGAGCATCATGGGGTTGGATTCATTATATTTGTTTTTGCAAACCGTATTTATCTTTTTCTTCGGCTCGACGCACATCACGGTCATCAACAAGCAAGTGAACTTCGTGTTGTCCGTTTTGGCGATGATCTTTTTCGCCTTTGTGCTTTACCGGCTGTTGTTCAACGAAAACGGCAATTCGGTTTATTTTCTCTTGTTGATCGGAATCATTTTAGGGACGTTTTTCTCGAGCATCAGCACCTTTTTGCAAGTGTTGATCGATCCGAATGAGTTTTTGAGCATCCAGGACCGGATGTTTGCCAGTTTCAACAACATCAACAGCGACATCATCTGGTGGGCGCTGGCGGTCATCTTGGTCGTCATCATTTACGGGTGGCGTTACATGAAAGAGCTCGATGTCGTCTCCCTCGGGCGCGACACGGCAATCAACTTGGGCGTCGAATACGATGCGCTCGTCAAACGGATGCTCATCCTTTCGTCCGTATTGATCGCCGTTTCAACCGGCTTGGTCGGTCCGATCACATTTTTCGGATTGATCGTTGCGAACTTGGCCTATCAATATTTTACAACCTACAAACATTCAGTTTTAATCACCGGCGCCGCCTTGTTCAGCATCGTCGCTCTCGTCGGTGGTCAATGGATCGTGGAACGCATCTTTACGTTCTCGACGACGTTGAGTGTCATCATCAACTTCATCGGGGGAGTTTACTTCATTTACTTATTATTAAAGGAGAGTAAGTCGACATGATTACAGTTTCAAATTTGACGAAACGCTTCGGCAATAAGACGGTCGTTGAAAATGTCAGCTTGAAAATTCATCCACGAAAGATCACATCGTTCATCGGGCCGAACGGTGCAGGTAAGTCGACGCTATTGTCCATGGTCAGCCGTTTGATCAACGCGGATACTGGTGAAGTGTTTTTGGATCAAACTAATATAAAACAAATGAAATCGAATGAATTTGCGAAAAAAGTGGCGATCTTGAAACAGTCGAACTTCATGAATGTCCGTTTGACGGTCGACGAACTCGTTTCATTCGGGCGTTTCCCGTATTCCCGCGGCCATTTGACGGAAGAAGACAAACAAATTGTCGCCCAATCGCTCGACTATATGAATTTGACGGACATCAAAGACATGTATTTGGATCAGCTTTCCGGCGGGCAAAAACAGCGCGCATTCATCGCGATGGTCATCGCCCAAGACACCGATTACATTTTGCTCGATGAGCCGCTCAACAATTTGGATATGAAACATTCCGTGCAAATCATGAAGACATTGCGCAAATTGGTCGACGAACTCGGTAAAACGGTCGTCATCGTATTGCATGACATCAACTTCGCTTCCGTCTATTCCGATCGGATCGTCGCTTTGAAAGATGGAAAAGTGATCCACGAAGGGAAAACGGAAGAAATCATCAACACAAAAATCTTACATGAAATATACGACATGGACATACCGATTAAACGGATGAACAATTGTAACATTTGCCTCTATTTCAATTCGAATGTACTTTGAGCATCACTAGTACGGTTCATGATGGAACCGTACTATTTTTTTATTTTATGCCAATTCCGGACGCTTTGTTTTCCCAATCGCTTCATATAATAATTTTCAATTGCGTTTTCTAATTGAAAATTTATGTCACAACATCAATCCCAATTACCGGAAAAAATCGACTATATTCTAAAATACATTTAAATTAAATCGCTTACAAACATAGTTTGATTAAAATAATTTGACTTTAATAATAAATATGATATTATAATAATTACAAATAAGAACTGAATGATAGTTCTTAAATGATGAAAAAATTCCCGGAGGTGCTCAATGTGAGTAATGAAAAAAAGAAACGAATGACGACGGCTGCAGGCGCGCCCGTATATAACAACCAAAACGTGTTGACGGCTGGCAGAAGAGGCCCGATGTTGCTGCAGGATATATGGTTCATCGAGAAGCTGGCACACTTCGACCGTGAAGTCATCCCTGAAAGACGAATGCACGCAAAAGGTTCCGGTGCGTTCGGGACATTCACCGTAACCAATGACATCACCAAATACACAAAGGCGAAAATCTTCTCCGAAGTTGGCAAAAAAACGCCGATGTTTGCACGTTTCTCAACGGTCGCCGGGGAACGTGGAGCAGCGGATGCCGAACGTGATATCCGCGGGTTTGCGTTGAAATTCTACACGGAAGAAGGCAATTGGGATCTTGTCGGAAACAATACACCGGTGTTCTTCCACCGCGACCCGTTGAAATTCCCTGATCTAAACCGGGTCGTAAAACGCGATCCGCGCACGAACATGCATAACCCGAACAGCAAATGGGATTTCTGGACATCCTTGCCTGAATCGCTCCATCAAGTGACGATCACGATGAGCGACCGGGGCATCCCAGCGTCATACCGCCATATGCACGGGTTTGGCAGCCATACGTACAGCATGATCAACGAAAAAAACGAACGTGTTTGGGTGAAATTCCACTTCAGAACACAACAAGGCATTAAAAACTTGACGAACGAAGAAGCGGCAGCCATCATCGCCAAAGACCGCGATTCGCATCAACGCGATTTGTATGAAGCGATTGAAAACGGCGATTATCCAAGATGGACGATGTACATCCAAGTGATGACGGAAGAACAAGCTAGAGAAATGCCTTACAACCCGTTCGATTTGACAAAAGTCTGGTACAAGAAAGATTTTCCATTGATCGAAGTCGGTGTGATGGAATTGAACCAGAACCCGGACAACTATTTCCAAGATGTTGAACAAGCGGCATTTTCACCGGCCAACATCGTTCCTGGCATCGGTTTTTCACCGGATAAAATGTTGCAAGGCCGCCTCTTCTCGTACGGCGACACGCAACGTTACCGTTTAGGGGTAAACCATCATCAAATTCCTGTCAACAGACCGCGTTGTCCGTACCATACGTACCACCGCGATGGACAAATGCGCGTCGACGGAAACGGCGGTAGCACATTGCACTACGAACCTAACAGCTACGGCGAATGGCAGGATTCTCCGGAATTAATGGAGCCGCCATTGAAGTTGGAAGGAGATGCGGCACATTGGGACTTCCGGGAAGATGATGACAACTATTATGAGCAGCCAGGAAAATTGTTCCGACTTCTCCCGGATGACGAAAAAGAACGGCTCTTTAAAAATACGGCGGAAGATTTTGCTGAAGTGGAAGAATTCATCAAAATCCGCCACATCATCAACTGCTACAAAGCTGATCCAGCTTACGGCGAAGGGGTCGCAAGAGCGGCTGACATCCCGATGAGCAAAGTGGAAGCCGCAATGGCTGAAAGCAAATAAAGAGCGAATTTGTCGACTTACTCTCCATAAAAAATCCAAGAATGCACGTGCTGGCATTCTTGGATTTTTTCTTTTATTCCTTTTCTTCCGGTTCGATCATCGATAAACTGATCCGTTCCCGTTCGACATCAACATCCAATACGTACACGGTGACGATATCGCCGACCGCGACGACATCCATCGGATGTTTGACGTACTTTTTGCTTAATTTTGAAATGTGGACGAGTCCGTCTTGGCCGACGCCGATATCGACAAATGCACCGAAATCGACGACGTTGCGCACG
Organism: Bacilli bacterium; assembly: GCA_012518125.1. Lineage (GTDB taxonomy): Bacteria > Bacillota > Bacilli > Bacillales > Amphibacillaceae > Pseudogracilibacillus. The sequence continues at coordinate 30,886 of JAAYTF010000107.1, forward strand.
GTGCCTTGCAATTCCATGCCTGGCTTGATATCCTCAATCGTCAACACTTTTTGTTTTAAGATCGGCTGTGGAAAATCATCGCGCATATCGCGTCCCGGCCGCATCAACGCATCGATGATGTCCTCCAGCGTCGGAACTCCGATCTTTAATTTTTGCGCCATTTCTTCCACGTTTATTTCCATCAGTTTTTCGCGCATTTCAGTTGAACCGATTTTTTCCAAAGGCAAGCCTATTACATGCAGCAACTCTAGCGTCACATCGTAACTTTCCGGGTGGATCGGCGTCTGATCGAGCGGATTGTCGCCGTCGACGATGCGCAAAAAGCCGATGCTCTGCTCATACGTTTTCGGCCCTAAACGCGGCACTTCCTTCAATTGCGTCCGGTTCGTGAATTTGCCGAGTTTGTTGCGCAACTGGATGATGTTGTTCGCCGTCGTTTTGTTCAAGCCGGCGACATATTGCAAAAGGGAACTGGAGGCTGTATTGACATTGACGCCGACCTGGTTGACCGCCGTTTCCACGACGAAATTCAGCGAATCGCTCAATTTCTTTTGCGAAACGTCATGTTGATATTGGCCGACGCCAATCGATTTTGGATCGATTTTCACGAGTTCAGCGAGCGGGTCTTGCACCCTCCGCGCAATCGATATGGCGCTCCTTTCTTCAACCTCCAAATTAGGGAACTCTTCGCGGGCCAAATCACTTGCGGAATAGACGCTTGCGCCCGCTTCATTAACGATGATGTAAGGGACATTCAGATCGTTTTTGTTGATGACGTTTGCGACAAATTGTTCCGTTTCGCGTGAAGCGGTCCCATTTCCGATTGCGATCAATTCGACTTTGTACATTTCAATCAAGCGTAGCATCGCCTCTTCCGATTGTTCGTAAAGGTTGTGCGGCTCGTTCGGATACATGACGCTGACATCGTGGACTTTTCCCGTTTCATCGACGACAGCCAATTTGCATCCGGTACGATACGCCGGGTCGATGCCTAAAATCGTTCTCCCTTTCAGCGGCGGCTGCAACAACAAGTTGCGCAAGTTTTCGGAAAAGACGTTGATCGCCTGCTCTTCCGCTTCTTCCGTCAATCGGTTCCTTATTTCCCGTTCCACCGCCGGCTGGATGAGCCGTTTGTAACTGTCCTTAATCGCTTCTTGTAAAATTTGATAATTGTAAGCCGTCGGTGGGATTTTGATGATCTTGTTTTCCAAATGACGGATGATCTTCTCCTCCGGCGCTTCGATGGATACGCGCAACACATCCTCTTTTTCGCCGCGGTTGATCGCGAGTGTCCGGTGCGAAACGAGCGATTTTACCGGTTGTGTAAACTCGTAGTACATTTTGTACGTCTGCTTTTCGTCAAGTGCTTCATTTTTCACTTCCGTCTTGATGACGCCTTCCTCCCACGTCATGTTACGGATGGTTTCACGGAACGCCGCATCGTCCGAAATCCATTCGGCGATGATATCGTTGACGCCCGCCAAAACGTCTTCTTCGGAATGAAGGTCATGTTCTTCCGACAGGTAATGTTGAAGCTCGCTTTGAATATCATCGATTTTCTGTTCCCAAACGAGTTCGGCGAGCGGCTCCAACCCCTTTTCTTTGGCGATCGTCGCCCTCGTTCTGCGTTTTTGCCGATACGGCCGGTACAAATCTTCTACACGCTGCAATTTCGTTGCGTTAAGGATTTCGTTTTCCAGTTCTTCCGTCAATTTTCCTTGCTGTTCAATCAAGCGGATGACTTCCTGTTTCCGCTCCTCGAGCTGGACCGCATAATGCCAATGATCTTGGATCGCTTTAATTTCCGTTTCATCCAAGCCGCCCGTATGTTCTTTCCGGTAGCGGGCAATGAATGGGACGGTGTTCCCTTCCTCAAGCAGTTCGATTGTCCGTTTGACTGCGCCAAGTTTGAGCGAAAGTTCATCTGCTACTAGTTGCAACAGTTTTTCTTGCATCCGATTTTCTCCTTTCAATGTACGAACAAATCCTATCATATAATTTCATCAAACGTTTCCAATTGTTTGCGCAATTTCATGAGCGCTTCTTTTTGCAGGCGGGACACGTGCATTTGCGAAATGCCGAGTTTTTCGCCCACTTCCCGCTGTGTCAAGCGGTCGTAATATAAATATTTTAAAATTTTTTGCTCCCGTTCATCGAGCGCGCGGAAAATTTTTTCCAACAACATTTTCGCTTCGATGCGGTCAAAATATTTTTCATCCGCACCTATTATATCCGATAAGACGTACGAATTGTCATTTGAACGGTTGTTCGCCGCTTTGAAGTCGACGGAAAGCGTTTTGTAATTTTTATTCATTAGCATAATTTCCGCCAATTCAGAAACGGTGATATTCAAATGTTGTGCGATTTCTTCCAATGTCGGCTGCCTTTGCAGCTCCTGAATGAGGTAGTCGATCGCCTGTTGAATTTTCGAACTTAATTCTTTGACGCGGCGTGGCACTTGGACGCTCCACGTTTTATCGCGGATATAGCGTTTGATCTCACCGTTGATCGTCGGTATCGCAAACGCTTCAAACGTCGTGCCGTAAGACCGATCATAGCGCCACGCCGCATTGATCAAACCGATCATGCCGACTTGCATCAAATCTTCGCGGTTCGTTTTGTCGTTCGTAAACCGGCTGGCCAACGAAATGACGAGCTGTTCGTATTGAAGGACCAATCTTTCTTTGGTGCTGTCGTCATCAGAGTTTCGCTTCAATTGTTCGATCAGCTCGTAAACGTTTTGCTTTTCAAGTTTCCGTCTACCCTTTACCATCGTCCGTCACCTCTATTCCGTCTTTTGCTTTTCCGAATGAAACAGATGAACATGGGTAATCGTTCGAGATGGCACCGTGATGAATCGTGATTTTGTTTATTATATCAAATTATTTGGTTAAGAAAATAGGCTGTTCGGAGTAAGCCAATCATCATGTTAATAAAATTGTGAACTATCCTCCACTTACCACCCTTACGGGTTGCTTGAAGTGGGGGCTTCTCGGGTAATCCTGTC
>JAAYTF010000108.1 GCA_012518125.1 Bacilli bacterium
CGCAGGATTACCCGAAAAGCCCCCACTTCAAGCAACCCACAAGGGTGGTAAGTGGAGGGTAGTTCACGCGTTAGCAATATCACATCGATCAACCTGGCTGCGGAAAAAATGGCGTAAACGACGAAAAATAAACGATGGGAAAGTTTTGGACGGATGTCGTGGCCCCGGCAGAACTGTTGAACGTCGTGCGCATAAGCAAATCGAGGTCGAAAAAATTCAAGGAGGGCAAGCGCATGTACGTGATAAACCGCTTGCTCATCATCACCGGAATCCCGCTCATCCACGACGAACAAATGGAAGCGGTCATCATCGACGAAAAAACATTACGGAATTGGAACAATTGTGGGATGAGTTGAAAACAATTAAAGCGAAGCTCGATATGAAGGAACCGGAAGCCGGCATTCGTCTATCGCTTGGAAGCGATGCGGAAATAGATGAAAGCAATCGGTCAAATTGTCGCGGTCAACGCGACCGTTATGATCACAGGTGTATCGGGGGTGGGAAAGGCGAAATCGTCAAACATAATATCGAAGTTTGAGAAGCCCCTTGACAGGCACGGCCATTTCTGGCGAAGAAGTATGCAGCTGATTTGCGCTGTCGACTCCGACTCCCGTTTTTCATTTCCCATTTCTGCAAAGGATGTGAGCGGATGACCCGATTTATAACGTATGACCGGAAGAAAATGAAAGATTGCTTGACGAAAAAAAGGCATGATCTTCTCGTCATCGGTGGAGGGATCACAGGCGCCGGCGTTTTGCTCGATGCGGCGAGCCGAGGATTGAAAGCGGCACTTGTCGACATGCAAGATTTTGCCGCGGGGACATCGAGCCGCTCGACGAAATTGATCCACGGTGGTCTCCGGTATTTGAAGCAATTCGAATTCAAACTGGTGGCGGAAGTCGGCAAAGAACGCGCCCTCGTATATGAAAACGGTCCGCATGTCACACAACCGGAATGGTTGTTATTGCCGATTTACAAAGGTGGAACGCTTGGCCCGCTGTCAACAAGGATCGGGCTTCGTTTGTACGATCGTCTGGCGCAAGTGAAAAAAACCGAACGGCACCGCATGTTGAATGTAAAAGCAACGCTCGAAAAAGCGCCGCTATTATTGAAAGACGGTTTGCTTGGCGCCGGGTATTACAGCGAATACAAAACCGACGATGCAAGGTTAGTGATCGAAGTGCTGAAAAAAGCGGTCGAACTCGGAGCCGTCGCTTGCAATTACGTAAAAGCGGTCGGTTTCGTTCACCGTGATGGAAAAGTGATCGGCGTAAAAGTGGAAGACGAGCTCACGAACGAAGCGTACACCATTTATGCAAAAAAGATCGTCAATGCCGCCGGTCCGTGGGTCGATGCCATCCGTGAACTCGACGGCTTCCGTGAAAAAAAGCGGCTTTTCCTCACGAAAGGCGTCCATCTCGTTTTCGACCAACGGCGTTTTCCATTGACCCAAGCGGTCTATTTTGATGCGCAAGATGGTCGGATGATCTTCGCCATCCCTCGTGATGGAAAAACGTACGTCGGTACGACCGACACGCCTTACGGTGAAAGTTTGCGCCATCCCGAAACGACGCATGAAGACGCCACGTATTTGCTCAAGGCGATCAACCACATCTTTCCAACCCTTCGCTTGACGGAAGCGGATGTCGAATCGAGCTGGGCAGGGCTGCGCCCATTGGTCCATGAAGCAGGAAAAAACCCTGGCGAGATTTCCCGCAAAGATGAAATATTCACTTCCCCAACCGGCCTCATCTCGATTGCGGGCGGCAAACTCACCGGTTATCGGAAAATGAGCGAAAAAATCGTCGACATCATCACCAATCAGCTAGAAAAGGAAGAAGGGATCCTCTATCAACGTTCCAAAACGGCAACGTTGCCAATTTCGGGCGGCGATGTCGGCGGTGCGGCGAATTTCCGCAACTACGTCGAAAGGAAAACGGCACTCGGGGTGCGGATGGGGCTCAGCGCTGGGACGGCAACATATTTGGCGGAAAAATACGGGTCAAACGTCGACCTTATGCATCGTTTTTATCAAAACGCTTTGAACGAAAAAACGAAACTCGCCCCCGTCTTGCTAGCCGAACTGATGTATGCGATCGAATGCGAAGCGGCGCTCAAGCCGACCGACTTTTTCGTCCGTCGTACGGGGATGCTTTATTTTGATATCGCATCCGTCATCGAGCTAAAAGATGCGGTCATCAAGTTCATGGCGGAAAAATTAAATTGGACGGAAGATGAAAGGAGAAAAAACGAAACGGAATTGGACGCCGAAATCGGGCGGGCGAAGCTGAAAGATGTGACATAAATGACGGTCATATATAAAGAAATGAACGAATAAAATAGCTGCAGGAGGTGTAGTTTCATAAAAAAATTACTAGAATCATTGCCGTTTTTCTAACAAAAAGTATTGACTTTTCCGCTTTAATGGAATATTGTATTAATAATTAAAATTGTATACAGTCTACAATTGATAATTTTTTCCTCTGATGGATGATTTTTTACGTCTTGATTTGTATACAGTCGACAATTGAACGATATGTTACAAAACTATCAAATTCAATTTGCATAGTTTTTGTAAATGTATAGAAGTAAGCGCTTTAATTGACAATCCGCTCCGGATCGCCATAAAATGGAAATCATGTATACAAATATTCCCATTTTTGTATACAGTATACGAACATAATGGTAAATGAGGTGGAGCCGTTGCAAAATAACGTCATCAAACGAACGACGTTGAAAATGCAAGTTTACGAACATCTTAAAGAGCAAATTATCAGCGGCAACTACAAGCCCGGTGAACGGTTGATCGAAGAAAAGATCGCCGAGTCACTGAGCGTAAGCCGCAGTCCGATCCGTGAAGCGATTCGGCTTTTGGAAAAAGATGGCCTCGTTACCGTCCAACGATCCGGAGGAGTGCAAGTCATCAATCCGACAATTGATGACTACAAGCATCTGTTTGAATACCGGAAAGAAGTGGAAGCTGCCTCTGCATATTATGCGGCATTGCGACGCACGGAAGGACAACTGGACAGAATGCAGAAGCTAGTAGATACGATGAATGCATATGATACGAAAAAATTCAGCACGATCCACAAAGCGGCCCGCGAATTCCACGCAACGATTGCAGAAGCAAGCGGAAACCCGTTCATCATTTACTCGCTTTCGCGTTTGCACGGGATCAATACATTTTACCGCAAAGCCATTTTGGACTACGGCAAGTATTACATCCAGCAAGTCGTAAACGAACACGAGCAAATCTTTTTGGCGATCAAAAAGCAAGATGAAGCGAAGGCGAAAGCGTTGATGCGCCAACATATCGAAAACGACTACGAACGATTTATCAGTTTGCTGGAACAGCATGAGTGATATAAGGAGGATGCATCATGTCAATGAGAAAGAAGCCTCTTGAAGGTGTGCGCGTATTGGAGTTGGGGAGCTTGGTCGCTGCACCATATGCCGGAAAAATCTTTTCCGAATTTGGTGCCGAAGTCATCAAAGTCGAACAGCCGAAAACAGGAGATCCATTGCGCAACTGGCGCGTCATGCACGGAGACACGTCCG
>JAAYTF010000109.1 GCA_012518125.1 Bacilli bacterium
AATTTCAACCATTCCACCCCAGCCATGGCAGAGTTTCAAGCCGAAACCGGGGAGTTTGAAACCGTTCCATTTCGTTTGGGGACGTTTTTTGATCTGTTCCACCCTTTTCAAGAATGAATAGACGATAACGGACAACTTAACCTTCGCCATTACGATACGAGATGATTCTTTCATTTCCGAACACCATATTTGAAAGGGGCTTCAACATCTTCGACTTGAACCAATCAACTTCTCATTTTCAAGGCATCGCCTTCCATTAGTTTATTTTTCTTGAAGATTTATCAGTAAAAAATCATCCAGAAAAATGCGAACGGATGAGGGATGGGCGTCCCGAACATTTCTTAATTTAATTCATAAAAGATAAGTCCACTTTTTGACCCAAATTGAATTCCTTTGCTTTATGGTATACGAAATAACCGATGCATGTATCGAACAATGCCATGCTGACCGTTTTAAACACGATTGGTTCGTTTGATTTCAAATGAACCTGTCTTTTTCCGGTCAATATGTCAGACAATAAGATGACATCATCTTCTTCCATCCATTTATTTCGGATCGGGTCGATGATATCGCCACATTCTTTTTTACCATCTTCGGAATCGATGAAATAATACGTTGCACTGCGAAACAGGCTCTCCGGCAGTTCCCGCATGGCAGCATCAAATGACCCCACCGCAACAAATAACTTGTCTTGGTTTTGATACAACTCAGGAACATCCGGAATGACAGGCGTAAAAGAAGTTGTCGCGGTGATGACGATTTCCGACTTGTCAAGCAACGCCTCGACACTTCCCATCTGCTCAATGTGCACATCGCTGTTGGACAATCGCCGAAATTGCTCGATGAATGACTTGATTTTATGTTCCGAACGATTGTATAAATAAATGTTTTTTATATTCGCAGACTCCAGCGCTGCTAGCAATTGGTACAAGCCTTGTTGCCCCGTTCCAATCAATCCGACCGATTTTGCGTCCTGTTTGAATTGTTGGATCGCCACTCCGGATACGGCTCCTGTTTTGATGGCGGTCAACATGGTTCCGCTCATCATCGCCAAAGGCTTGCCTGTTTTGCGATGCATTAAAAGTATCATCGCTTGTGTGACCGGCACGTTTCTGTTTCGATTGGATGGGAAAGAGGTGGCAACTTTTAAACCGATGACATCCTTGACAAAAGATGACATGAGCAAAAAATAATCTTCATCTTCCACTTGATAAAAATTGCGTGCAGGCATCACATAGTCGCCGCGGGCATATTGGATGAACGCATCCTTCATCACTTGGATGGCTTCTTTCATCGCTACCGCCCGTTTCACGTCTTTTTCCGACAAAATGATCAATGAACCTATCTCCCCTTTATCATCTCTTATTCCGTTTGTCCTTGACCACATCATTCACAAAGAACGGTTTCAGCATATTTGATATATAAACCGAAAAACGAAAGGAAAATTGCTACCAATCGATTGATATAAAAAACAATTATTCCTTATCGTACATATCAGATTTGAACGGCGTTTGATAATACGTTTGCAACAATATGTTTCTTTCAAGCAATTTTCTCTCCAACCGTTTGATTCTTTCCACCGATACGTCTGATTTTCTTTTGCCGAATTCGATGACTAATGCTTCTACCAAAGCGATAATCGGCAAGATCGTATAATACTTTCCGCCTGTTTCCAATTTTAAAATCACATCGGCATACTCGGATATAGGGCAAGATAATAAATCGGTGATCAAAATGATTTTAACGCCTTGCTCGTGGGCGAGTTCCGCTGCATCGACCGTTCTTTGCGTATAATGGGCAAAAGAAAAAATGATCAATACTTCATCTTTTTCAAATTGCAATATTTTATCGTAAAGCGCTTCCGTATCATGGCTCAGTTGTTTTGTTTTTGACCAAAATTCCCCGAGCATATGTTCTAAATAAAAAGCCACGTATCTGTAAATCCGTAATCCTAAAATATTGATTGTTGATGCCTTTTCGATCAGATCGAGCGCGAGGGTGAAATTCTCCACCAATTGGGAGTTGACCGATTGTTCAATCAATCGAATGCCTTCATTGAAGACCGATGTCAAAACATTGTAAGATTCATTGTCATTAAAATTGCCATACGATTTTTGCACGGTCTCCCATTTGTTCGAATAATCGACATTCATGCGGTACAGTTCCCGTTTCAAGTCAAAAAAACTATCATAACCTAAATTTTTGATCAACCTCATGACCGTTGTCGTACCTACACCAGCGCGGTCCGCCAATTCCTTCACCGTCAACAAACCGATGTCTTGATAATTTTCCAAAATGTATGATGCCAATTTTTCTTGCTTGGCCGGCAAGGAACTTTTTTTTGCAATCAACTTGTCCAATACATTGTTTTCTCCGTTTTGAATGCTCATCTTTTGACCATCACTCCACTTTCAAACATAATCCATCTAAGTTTTAGTCATATTATTGATTCCCCGCCATGAAACATACTCGATTTTGTCACCAAAAAAATCATGCATTGAATCACTTTTGCAGTTCATATGCTGCTTGTTTATGTTTTTGTTTCATGGAGAGGATGACCAATCCGATCAAAATCATAAACACGCCAAACCAGCCAGATGCATTTAAATATTCCCCGACGACAACCACACTTAATATTGCCGCTGTCAACGGTTCGGCAAGCGCAATGGTTGTGGCTGATGATGAAGTGACATTTTTCAATCCAACCGAATATAATACGTATCCGATCGCCGTCGTGACGACGCCTATATATAATATACTAAATATTCCTGTTTTTGTCAGAATGCCATTGCTTTCAAAGAAAAACATGAAAGGCAGCAACATCATCGCACTGATGGTGAAGACAACCGCCACTGTTTTAAGGGCGCCATTTTCTTCAACGATGCGCTTATTGTTTAACGTATAAAGGGCAAACAACAATCCAGCAGCAATGGCGAACATGGCGCCCAATGGACTAAACACAACCAATTCCTTGTTGAAAAACAAAATCGCACAGCCGGCGATGGTTAATACGGTCGCCATCATCCATTTTCTTGACGGAGGTTTTTTCAAGACGAAACTTTCAAACAAGCCGGCAAAAACCGGTGCGCTTCCGATTGAAAGCACGGTTCCGATTGCAACACCTGTAAGTCGGACCGATGAAAAGAAACAATATTGGAATACCGCCAAAAAAGCGGCCGTAAGCAACGTTTTTTTCCATGGCCAATCTGCAAATTTCAACTTACGCATAAGGCCTAAAACCATCAATAATATAATACCACCGATTGCGAGTCTCAACATGGATACAAAAAACGGGTCTACAGTAGTCGGAATGAATGTCTGCGCTGTCCCCGTTGTCCCCCATAATATTGCCGCCGATAAAACGATCAAAAAGGCCCATTTTTCCGACAATATCATCACCCTATCGTAAAACTTTTTAATGGATTAAACCGGGAAATCCACCTTCATGAAACATGTTGCACGATGCATTGACTGAATCAAGAAACAATCGCCCAACTTAACGTGAATGAAGATCGCATTAGCCATTCATGCGGTCTGTCCAGTTAAGTTTCGCAAAAAGAAACACAGATTTACATAGAGCGTCAGTGAAGCATGACAGCTCAAAAAGGACATCATTAAGGTAAAAGGGGATCACTAATGAACAATGCGTGTTATCGCTCCATGTAAATCTGTGCCGAACACGTAGCCATTTGAAGTATTCATTTGAAATGTCATCATCGGCATTCTAGTAATAAAAACTGTTAACTTAAAAATCCATCAATATACTTCGAAAGTTTTACCCGTCTGACAACCTAAAATGCTCTTTCGATAAGCAAGTGCCAATCTTTTTGAAGACAACAGTTCCGAAAGGCTTCCCCAAATGTCTTACTCTTGATTCAATTTATGGATGATTTGGTTGGCCGCTTCATGACCTGTCAAAATGCACGTTTCGGTGTACAAGGTACCTAAATAATCGCCTGCCAAAAACAGTCTGCCAAGCGGTTTCGTCAAGACCGGCTGCAATTTGGCCCGCCCTGGGAAACAATACGGCAAGCCGATCGGGAACTTTTGCACTTTCGCTTCCGTCACGATATCCCTGAAGTTCGGTATGATATCCTCGATATCTTTTAAATAAATATCAATGATTTCATCATCCGATTTGTCTATCAATCTTTTTGCAAGATTCGCCGGAGAAAACACCATAAAACTGCTACCTTTCCCTCGCACGTCTTCCATGTTTCGTATAACATTGGACATATTGAAGAAGACGTTGAAAGAGCGTTTCGGTGTCGCGATGGCATAGGCATCATCCCAAAATTGCACTCCCGTTTCGTTCGTCAAAAAAGCTGCGCTTACATATGGACCGTAAATAATTTTTCCGAGCGCTACTTTGACATCCTCGTCCAAATTTTTGGCGATTTGTTTGGTGATCGGCGCTGGCGTGGCCAAAACGGCATATTTCGCTGTCACCTCGTGTTCCTCGCCATGTTGCGTATATTTGACGACGACCGAGTCGGCTTTTTGGATGACTTCATGCACGACCGCATTTTTTTGGGCTTTTTCACCCAACGATTCGGCAATGGCTTGCGTCAACGTTGAAGGACCGCCGACGATATTTCTCGATAAGCCTTCTTCCTTGCTCCAAACCAGGTGGAAATAGCCGATACCGGCACCGGCGGCGATTTCATGCAAGTCGCCCGTCGAACGCAAAATGGTCGGACGGAACAATTCCTCAGTATCTTCCGGCAACTTTCCGATAAAGTCCCTGAACGTGCGATCATTGCGGTAATTATAAATTCTTTGTTGATATTCTTTAAAGTTTTCACCTGGGCGACGTCTGACAACTTTGCTGTATTCCATGACTGCAAGACGAACTTTGATTCCGGCACGCAAGGAAGCCAGTCTCGCTTTCCATGGCATCGGTATGACAAAAGGATAGGTTTCCACTTTACCGCTGACGATGACTTTGCCGTTCATCGCAATGCCCGTTACGGTCCCGGGCACTTTTACAGCTTCAACACCCACTTCTTTTAACAATTCATCCGTTGCGGAATTTTCACCATTGTAGACGTGCGCTCCATAATTGAGCCAATACTTTCCTCGTCGTTCCGAATAGACCCGCCCTCCAAAACGGTCAGACGATTCCAATAGTAGAATATTTTTATTTCTCAATTTCCATGCTACGGATAATCCTGCGATTCCTCCACCAATAACGACAGCATCCAACATTTTGCTACTCTCCCCTATTCGTCAATTTCGCTTACACGTGTCCATAAAATTCACGATGCACCACGACTGAATATGCATAATCAAGCAACGTTCCCCACGAAAAGATCGGGATGTCGATTTCACGTTGAACCGCTCTGGCAAACGGTTGAAAACCGGTGCATTCGAAAATCAACGCTTTCATCTTTGGATTTTTCGCGACAAAATCTTTACAGATGAGGACCATATTTTCCTCCGCTTTGGAATAGTTGCTGACCGGAACTTCAGGTCTCCGATCTGCCACCCATAACGATTCAAATTCCGGAGATTCATAATCATCAATCGCACCGGAGATGACGATGTTGCTGTCCGGATCGATGCCGACATTTCTCAAATGGTCATCGGTCAACCGTTTTTTGAATGCACATAAAATGCCGACTTGGTTGCCGACACCGACAACTTGCTGGGCAAATGGAACTTGCAATAAACTGGACATAAAGACCGGAATGCTCACTGCGTCAGCCACTGTTTTTTGGAAATAGGCGAAATAGCCACATTCTGCCGCAATGGCCCGGACACCCAATCGTTCCAATTTTTTCGCGGCTTTAATGATGGGCTCTGCATACTGATCGCGGTTTTCACTGAAGACCAGCTTTTTAATGTCCAGTTTTTCAACCACCTCATATTGAATCGGAAATGGATAGGCACTGGCATTCCTGACATCCCCCGGAAAACCGGGATACACATCATCCAGCAACATGATCCCCAATCCCATCCCATATGCGACATGTTGCTTGCGCGCACGGATCGTTTCAATTCCATAGTCCCTCATGGGAAAACCCTCCAATACGAATGTTTATCAAGGTTATTTACCTAACAATAAATTTGGCAAAAACAATGAAATTTCCGGAATGTAAGTTGTAATCAACAAGGTTGGAAGCCAAGCGAAAATGATCAAAGCGGTTGTAGGCCCAAGCATTTGTACAACGGGCGTTTTTCCGGTCCTGCTTCCCAAATAGAGCAATGGTGCAGTCGGCGGAGTCAATAATCCCATGCCCAAATTGACACCGATGATTGCTGCAAAATGGATCGGATCCACGCCGATGCTTGTCACAAGCGGCAACAAGATTGGCGTCGACAACAACACGGCGCTCACATCGTCCATCAACATACCGACGATGATCAAAAAGACGTTCACCATCAGCAAAATGATGATAGGATTTTCCGATATTGAAAGCAATACTTCCCTTAATAATCCTGGAACATCTTCGGTGATGAAGATGCGGCTTAACAACATGATCGTATAAAGCATAATCATGATGACACCGGTTGTCACTGCCGCTTCCACGAGCCCTTTATATAACGATTTCATGTTCATTTCTTTGTAAATCCACAATCCCACTGGGATCGTATAAAGCACTGAAACGGCCGCCGCTTCGGTCGGCGTCATGATGCCGCCATAGATTCCACCGAGTATGATGATCGGCATCAACAACCCTGGAATCGCCGCCTTGCCTGTACGGGCGAAGCGTTTTCCGAAAGATAATTGATCAAGAGGCGAAGGTTCGACATGTTGAATGTCCCGTCTTCTCATATAAACAATGTTTATGATGCTTAGGAGGATGGCCAAAATGATACCCGGTCCGACTGTGGCCAAAAAACTTCGCAAAATCGATTGGTTTCCGACCCAGGCATATAAAATCATGATGGCGCTTGGCGGAATCAATAAACTTAATACAGAAGCGCTAGCTACAAGCGACGTCGCAAACCCGGCCGAATAGCCGCTTCGCACCAATCGCGGAATCAAAATTGGACCGATGCCGGATAAAGCTGCTGCGGCACTTCCCGAAATGGCCCCGAAAACCCCGCAAGCAACGACAACAACTACACCCAATCCGCCTTTTATTTTTCCGACGAGCGTCTCAACAAAATCTACGATCCTTTTGGCGATTCCACCCGTATCCATCAATCTACCTGCCATAATGAACAGTGGCACGGCCAACAGGACGATGTTGTTCAATTGACTAAATCCATAAGGTATCAAAAAGCTCGGTTCATACCCCAATGTCAAAATCAAAAATATGGTTGTCGTGATGAAAACAAAAGGTACGGGGATGCCAAGCAACAAGCCAATGATCAGGATAACGAGCGCAATTAATAGCCACATATTCTTATCCCTCTACTTTCTTTCCAAAAAAGTATTGTAAATTTAGATAAAAATGCATGAAAAAATAGATGGTCATCAAGATGAAGCCGATCATGACAATTCCATGCGGAATGAACAACGGAATATGCCATCCCGGCGTTTTCTCCAATTTGTTGACGCTCCACATAAAATATTGGATGGCCCAATACGAAAATACACTGCAAGCAATCATCGAGATGAAACTTGTCAACGTTCTGAAAAATTTCAACACTTTTTCATTTTTCACGAATGAATCCAATAAATCGGCGGTGATATGGCTGTTTTCATAAGTGCCAAAAGTGGAACCGACAAAATATAACAAGAAAATGGGAATGATCAATAACTCTTCGATGCCAAACAAGTCCATTTTTAAAACATAGCGCAACAAGACAGCCAACGATAAGGACAAAATGATGAGCAAACTGGAAATGAACATGATCCATTTTTGGATGATGATTAAACCTCTATTTACCCTACTCAATGGTTTAAACTCCTTTCTTCGTGAAGGAACTTATTGGACGGGAGATGTCCCCGTATGTGGCATACATCATTGACATCCCCCGCAACTTCCCGCTTAATCGAGCGACTCGAGATATTCAAGCAATCCGTCGATAAATTCTTCACCCATCGCTTCTTTCAACTTTGGATACGTTTTTTCACGGACAATGGAAGCCAATTGTTCCACTTCTTCTTCGCTCAAGCGGATCACTTCAATTCCTTCTTCTTCCAATTTTTTCAAGTATTCTTCATCGTATCCTTGGGCTGTTTCGATGCTCGTTTTTGTCAATTCGACTGCTGCCGCTTGGATGACCGCCTGATCTTCATCACTCAAGCTGTCCCACAATTCTTTGTTGATGTAGAACGCATCCGCATTGAAGAAGTCGTTTGTCGTATAGAAATATTTGATGATGTCACGAAAACCGAAATAGTTCAAGGAAGCTTCTCCCCCGGACCAACCATCGACCGTTCCCGTTTGCAATGCGTTGCTCAAGTCGGCAAAAGGAATCGTCATAATGCGGAAACCTAGATCTTTCATCGGCTCACTGTAAATCGGACCTAAGGCTGTACGTAATAGCAAATCTTTGTCCGCATCCGAATCCGTCAAATTTTTAATTTCTTTCGTTGTCCCAATTCCGCCGAAACCGTTTGCATGAACGCCCAACATGTATACGCCTTGTTCATTGTTGACCTCTTGCATCTTTTCAAGCACGTAAGATCCAGGGCTGAAAATTTGCTCGACTTTTTCATAAGATGTTGCCATATATGGCGCCAACAATAGGTCAAGTCGTGGATCCGTTTCGCTTGGGGTCGTAATCAACGCCATTTCAATCGTACCTTCCATCACTTCTTTGTAAACGGTGATGTAGTCCCCTAACTGACTAGCCGGATAAACTTTTGCCGTAATTCTGCCATCCGTGTTTTTTTCGACATCCTCCGCAAACTTGTAAAGCGCTTGCGTGCTTGGGTGATCTTCCGGTTGATAACCGGCGATTTTTAATTGAATTTGTTCCCCACTCTTTCCTTCGCTTCCTCCATCGGATGATGAAGATGAACCGTCTGAGCTGGAATTGTTCCCTCCACATGCTGCAAGCATCAATACGAAACATAGCAAAACAACACTGAAAAATAACCTCTTCACAAAAATCATCTCCTTAATCATATTTAAATCATTGCTTAAGCTAACGGTAACCGTTTGTAAACGTCCGGATGATCCGGATTTTCAAATGTATCGAGCGGTCCGTGTTCCAAGAAATGTTGATGGCAATAAGCCAAGCCTTCTTCGCTTAACGTCACGCCCAATCCAGGTTTTTCCGGCACAGGGATGACATTATTTTTATGAACAAGTGGACCTTCTTCAATGACATCATGAGTATAGAAGCGCGTCAGGCACTGGCTCGGATGAATGAGCCATTGTGTAGCCGCGACAACGTGTAAATATGCCGCAGTGCCAATGCCACTGTCGCCGCTGTACATCCATACCCCTTTGCCCATTGCTTGGCAGGCATTAACGAATTCGATCGTCTTCTTGATGCCACCAAGTGCCGCGATGTTGACAACAAAGTTGTCCGGTGCGTTTAACGAGACAGCACGCCTCAAATCCGGAACATGCGTCGAGAAAGGGATGGAAGTATGCTGACGTAAAATGGACATGTCTTCAAAAGACGCTACTGGATCTTCATAGTTTTCAATATTCAATGGTTCCAACTCGCGCATGATCCATCTCGCCGTTGACAACGACCAAGCATAGTTGGCGTCTGCTCGAAGGACAATTTTGTCGCCAAAATGCTCCCGTAAAGCTTTGAACGTATCCACTTCTTCTTTCGGATTTCCGGTGAGGACTTTTCCTTCAAAAATGTAGGAGCCGTGTTCTTCGTGCATCCGTTGACAAAACTCTACAACGGCCTCAGGGCTATTTTCCCCTCCCACTCCGTTGACACTTTGCCGGTAAACGAAGTATTCGGAAAATTTGATTTCTTTACGGAAAGCACCGCCCAACAATTCATAAATTGGTTTTCCATAGTACTTCCCTTGGATATCCCATAAAGCAATTTCCACTCCGCCGTAGGCTTTGACGATGGACGTATCATCCGTATTGTGGCTGACGTACCAATCCGGTACGGCTCTCAGTTCACATTCATTCAACAATAACGGATTTTTCCCGATGAGCCTTGGAGCAATCTCCTTGTTGATGATATCAACCAGTCGATGGGAAGGGGCCTCCCCGATGCCGGTGATCCCTTCGTCGGTTTCCACGATCACCACGGCCCTCGAGGAGCCAGGGTAGAGGCCCACCGACCAAATGTAAGGCGCTTCCAACGGGATATTAACAGGGATAGCTTTGATATTTGTGATTTTCATTTTTTACAACCACCCTTGATCCTTTTTCGTACATCACTTCAATAAGAATCCGTATTTCAAATCATCTTCTGGGTGAAGGACGAATTCATGTCTGCCAATGATATAAGCATGTCCATTGATTTCCGGAATGATCGCCTTTTTGTCGCCCACTACCGTCTCATCGACGACTTTTCCGAAGAATGGCGTTTCGATGATACTTTCCGTATTGAAGGAATCACCTTTTTTCAGTCCACCCTTTGCAGCTTGTGTCGCCATTTGCGCACATAGTCCCGTGCCACACGCCGATCTCGCCACTTGCCCTTTTCCAAACACGGCCACGTTTTTCGTGTTTATGCCTTCGTTGTCGGAATTTTCCAAAAATAGTATCAATTCGATTTTATTGATTTTCTTTTCAATCGGATGTTCGACTTTCACTTGTTCATTGACTTGATCAATGATTTTCAGGCCGATTTCGGACAAATATTCGTGGTTGCCCGGAGCAGTGCTGATGCCGGCTTTTTTGGCGTCAACGAACACGAAGAAACTTCCGCCAAACGCTATGTCCACATTCAATTTTCCTAGTCCGTCAATGTCAACTTCGACATCTTCTTCCCATAAAAACGCCGGCACATTTTGGATCGATACGTTTGTCACTTTGTTCCCTTCCAAAGTCGGCTTCACTCGAACCAATCCGGCCGGCGTCTCCAATACGACCGGTTTTTCCGGATCATATGCAATAAGCCCGTCTTCAATCAAAGCTGTGACAACGCCCATCGTTCCATGGCCACACATGTTCAAGTAGCCATCGTTGCTCATGAAAATGACCCCGACGTCCGCTTCAGGATTGGTCGGTTCCAACAATAAGGCGCCAAACATGTCTTTATGTCCCCTAGGTTCAAGCATGAGGCTTTGACGAATATAATCCAAGTTCTCGATGATGTAATTTTTCTTGTCCAGCATCGTCTCGCCCGGGACTTGCGGCAGACCTTCGACAACGATTCGCGTCGGATCACCTCCCGTATGCGTGTCAATGGTGCGGATTACCATCGGACCATGTTTCACTTTGACCATCAAATACTCCTCCTTAAATTTTTTATGTTAAACCGCTTACATTTGTCGTAAGCGGTCAACGACAAAGTTGGTTTGAAGACTGACTGTTCAATTGAATGAGGTAGGGAGAGTTTATGGATGCGGCACAGCCCCATAAACTCTTTCCCTTATACAATTAAGCATCCTTGATTGTGTATAGTTTGGCTTGTGTGAAAATCTTCAAATAATCGTAGCCGCCGGCTTTTGAGTCGGTCCCTGACATGTTGAAGCCGCCAAATGGATGCACACCGACCAAAGCTCCAGTACACTTGCGATTGATGTATAAATTTCCGCAATGCATTTCCCGCGCCGCATATTCGATGCGCTCCGGATCTTTTGAATAGAATGAACCGGTCAAACCGTATTCGGTGTCATTGGCGATTTCAATCGCTTCTTTGTAATCTTTCGCTTTTGTCATCGCCAACACAGGTCCAAAAATTTCTTCTTGCATGATGCGTCCTTTCGGATCTGCATCGATGAAAATCGTCGGATGGATGAAATAACCTTCCGAATCGTCGGAATCTCCACCGAGGACCAACTTTGCCTCGTTTTTGCCGATTTCGATGTAATGAATTATCTTTTTGAAAGCAGCTTCGTCAATGACCGGACCCACATCGTAATCTTCTTCCCCTTGACCGATTGTAAGCTGCTTCGTCAATTCAATCACTTTGTCGACAACTTCGTCATAAACGCTTTCCACGATGATGGCGCGTGAACCGGCTGAACATTTTTGCCCTTGGAAGCCGAATGCTGATTCGACGATGCTTTTTGCCGCTTCATCCAAATCAGCCGTTTCGTCCACAACGACCGCGTCTTTTCCGCCCATTTCCGCGTTTAGACGTTTCATCCATTTTTGACCCGGCGCTGTTTTACCGATGATTTCATATATATGTAGGCCGACATCTTTCGAACCTGTAAAGCTTACAAAGCGAGTCAATGGATGTCCTGTAATGTAATCACCGATTTCCCTTGAATCCCCGGGTATAAAATTGATGACACCCTTTGGAAGGCCGACCTCCTCCATGATTTCAACGAATTTATAAGCGATGACCGGCGTGGATGATGACGGTTTCAAGACCGTCGTATTTCCCGTCACAACCGCTGAAACGGTCAAACCGGTACAAATCGCCAACGGAAAATTCCAAGGGGGAACGATGAAACCTACGCCGAGCGGAATGTACTTCATCGTGTTTTTTTCTTCCGGTATACGGACCAACCGATGGGTATCCTTTTCAAGTTCGAGCATCGAACGGCCATAAAATTCCAAAAAGTCGATCGCTTCTGAAACTTCCGCATCCGCTTCCGTATAATTTTTGCCCGCTTCCAAAATCATCGTCGCTGTCAATTCATGTCTGCGTTCACGCATGATATCCGCCGCTTTAAAGAGATAAGCGGCACGTTCTTCCGGACGGACCCTTTTCCATGTTTCGAATGTTTCGACCGCATGTTGGATCGCTTTTTCCGCCATGTCGACATTCGTTTTACTGACGTAGCCGACGACTTCCTCTTTCTTGCCTGGGTTGATGGAAACAATTTTGTCTTCTGTGAAAATTCTTTCCCCGTTGATGATGACAGGGTATTCTTTGCCAAGTTCGTTTCTGACCTTATCGATCGCCGCCTTCAACTTGGCAACTTCGTCCGGATTGGAAAAATCCGTATTCGGTTCATTGACAAAAGCATCAAGCGTCCTGTTTTGTAAAATTTGTTCCATTTCTCTTGAGCCTCCTTGAGTTTTACCTGAAAGCATTTTTCATGACGAATTTTACGTTTTCCGGCCTTTCGGCTAAGCGTCTCATGAAATATCCGAACCAATCTGTCCCATATGGGACGTAAACGCGAACTTTATAACCCCGTTTTGCCAATTCTTTTTGCAATTCGCTGCGGATGCCGTATAAAAATTGGAATTCAAATTGCGTTTTCGGAATGTCGTTTTCTTTGGCAAAGCGGATGAACTCTTCGATTGCCACATCATCATGCGTCGCAATTCCGGCGTAGTTGCCATTCAAAAGGTGCGTTTTGACAATTTTGTCGTAATTTTTGTCAACATCTTCCTTTTTCGGGAAGGCAACTTCAGCGGATTCCTGGTATGCGCCTTTTACAATGCGCAAATTGGCATTGTATTTGTTCAACTCTTCCAAATCATTTTCAGTGCGGTACAAGTAGGCTTGGATAACGGTGCCGATGTTGTCATATTCTTTGGCCAATTCGTAAAAGATGTCGAGCGTCGGTTGGCAATGTGTGTAATCTTCCATTTCGATCCGGACAAAAATGTCCCTTTCTTTTGCGTAATCCAAAATGCGCCGTAAATTTTTCAAACATTGTTCCTTTTCGATATCCAACCCCAAAGAAGTGATTTTAACGGACAAATTACAGTCCAGTTTATTGTCGTGGATCAAATCCAACGTTTTGATCCAATTGACGGTCGCCTCTTCAGCCTCTTGTTCCGTTCGGACAAATTCGCCGAGATAATTGAGCATGGCAGCCATGCCATTTCGGTTGAGTTCTTGCACCGTCCTTACCGCATTGTCCGGAGAGTCGCCGGCAACGAATCGTTGCGCCCCAAATTTCAATCCGTATTTTTTCGCCATCTTGTTTGCCAATTTGTTTGTTGATAAAGCCAAGAAAAATCGTCCACTCAAACTCATGTCCTCACCTCGTTTCTTACACCCAATGAGGATGTTCCCAAAGATTCAATTCGATTCCGATGCCTTTTTCTTTCGCTTCCAAGTAGACGCGGTACGCTTCCGAAACGTCGTGAATCGACATGCCAATCGGATTAAATAATATTCTTTCTTTTTCACTTTCCCTTCCCGGAATGCGCTTGAGGATGATGTCACCGAGTTCAAACACCCGATCCAGGGAAATGTACCCTTCCTTGACGGCGCGATAACTGACGTCGACGCCATGATGTTCGACTTGGCCATAATCGTCGACGACGACTTTGTCATAGTGGACAATCTCTTCCGGTGCAGTGTCCCAGAAAGAAATTTCGGAATGGAATGCCCCTTCCTTCAACCATTCACCTTTGACATAAGGGAACGTCGACATCGTCGCCGTCACGACAATGTCCGAATCACGGATCGCTTCCTCCGCACTGGAAGCTTTGACGACGTTTGTACGAAGTTGTTCCGTCATTTCTTCACAGAACTTGACGGTCTTTTCTTCGTTTAGATCAAACACTTTAATTTTTTCAATCTTCTCTTTGAAGACGCTCTTGATCGCCATCAGTTGTGTCCGGCTTTGCACTCCCGCGCCGATGATTCCTACGACGCTCGAGTCAGGGTTGGCCAAATATTTCGCTGCCACACCTGTTGCGGCCCCGGTTCTCATCGCGCTGACAATCGTCCCATCCATGATTGCAAGCGGAAATCCGTTATTTGGATCGGATAAAATGATGATGGCGGAAGCTCTTGGCATGCCTAGCTTTTTCGGGTTGTCCGGCATGCTGGGGATCCATTTCATACCCGCAACATCAACGTCTCCCCCAACGTAAGAAGGCATCGTCATAATTCTTCCACGCGTCTCTTCCGTTTCGGGCCCGCCCCAGCGGATGACCGGCTTTGCAGGCTGAATCGTTTTCCCTTCCGCATGCAGCGTAAACGATTTTTCAATCGCCCGAATGGTTCCATCCATATCCAGTCCGCCCGCTTTTATATAATCCTCCTGCGATAAATAAATAAATCTCACGGATTTGTCATTTAAATATCTGGAGCTTTCATCGAGTCTTGACATGATGAATCCTCTCTTTCCGTTGTTGTTAAGGAATTTATATTCTTTATTTTGGAAAAATAAAACATTTATTCCTCTGGAGTTATAAAAAAATTCTTTTTTGTGGATTCTCTGCTCCGTTTAAAATTTGACGTTTAACATTAAATGGATGTGATGAAAAATAGTTTTACTATTTCATTCTTTTTAATTTTTCAGTAAAATAGGGATATGTTATGCGATTGATCGGCAAAACGATATATAAAATGGTTGATAATGCATGCTTTTTCTAAAAAAAGAAATATTTATTCCTTTTTTGGGCTGAAAGAAACGCCCCCAATAAAGAAAGCCCTTACAACACGTACCAAATAAAAAAGTTCTGGACAACTTGTTTACAAATGGAAATTATTAAAACGCACAATTTGTGTTGATTTTTATTACCTCCTTTTTTTGCAAAATTTTTTATTTTATGAGCTCTTTTGTTTGTTCATTATACTAACAGATATTTGGTTGATTGTAAACCCTTTTTTTATAAAAAAAAATATTTATTCCTTTTTCATTGAAAAAAGCTTGATCCTTAAGGGTTTTCAAGAAATGATTTGCGAGCATTTTTCGCATAAAAGAACTTTTAAATCAAATTGGTCTAACCGATAAAATATAATTAACAGTTTTAGATAAATAAGATTTTACACTTCTTATTTGGAAGGGGCTGAAAA
>JAAYTF010000014.1 GCA_012518125.1 Bacilli bacterium
TCCATGATAACGCCCATGTAAAAAGAAATCAGTCACCATTCGCAATTCCAAATCACCCTTTAGATAGGGAGGGTGAAGACAATGTATAAAACATATTATTCATTGGCAAAAACTCCGTTTTCTAAAGCTTTGACTATCATTATTTTATCCTCTAAAGGACGGGCTCTTTTTGACATAAAAATTCTCCCCTAAAGTAAACAGCTTTTTTATTTTTTTAACTGTCCACTTTAAGGGGAGCATATCAAAGATAGAGTGTTTTTGCTTATTTATATTGAATCAAAAAGTATTTTTTGCGGCCGCGGCGAATGACCGTGAAGCGGTCGTATAAACGGTCCGCTTCGGTTACGACGTATTGGATGTCTTGATTTCGCTCACCGTTGAGGTAAATCGCCCCATTTGAAATGTCTTCGCGTGCTTGGCGCTTCGATGGCGAAATGTTGGCAGCGACGAGCAAATCGACCAACGGGATATCGGCTTTTTCCGTTTCATACGTCGGCACGTCTTTCAGCCCTTGGGCAATTTCTTCGGCCGAAAGCGACTTGATGTCGCCGCTGAACAACGCTTCGGAGATGCTGATCGCCTGTTTGAGCGCATCTTCGCCATGGACCATTTTCGTCATTTCCTCTGCAAGGCGCTTCTGCGCTTCACGGGCTCCAGGGTTCGTTTCGACCGCTTTTTCCAGTTCAGCGATTTCATCGTGATCCAAAAATGTGAAATAGTTCAAGAACTTGATGACGTCGCGGTCATCCGTATTGTACCAGAACTGATAGAACTCGTACGGACTCGTTTTTTCCGGATCGAGCCACACCGCTCCACCTGCCGTTTTGCCGAATTTGGTGCCGTCCGCTTTCGTGATGAGCGGCATCGTCAAGCCGAACACTTTCACGTCCTCACCCGGATGCATCCGGCGGATAAACTCCATACCCGCGGTGATATTGCCCCACTGGTCGCTGCCGCCGATTTGCAAGACGCAATTTTCTTCTTTGTACAATTTATAAAAATCGTACGATTGCAACAGCATGTAACTGAATTCGGTGTAAGAAATGCCGTGTTCGATGCGCGCTGCGACGGATTCTTTTGCCAACATGTAATTGACTGTAAAATGTTTTCCTACGTCGCGCAAAAATTCGATGATATTCAGCTGCGACAACCAGTCAAAGTTGTTGCGCACTTTGACGCCTTCCCCTTTGCCGTCGAAGGCGATCAATTTTTCCATCTGTTTTTTCAAACTTGCGGCGTAACCGTGAACGACTTCCATTGCGTTTAAAGACCGTTCGGTCGACCGGCCGCTCGGATCCCCGATCATCCCCGTTCCGCCGCCGATCAAAGCGATCGGGTTGTGCCCGGCTTGCTGGAACCGTTTCAACATCGTAATCGGCAGCAAATGACCGATGTGTAGACTATCGGCTGTCGGGTCAAAGCCGCAATACAACGTGATCGTATTTTCTTCCAAATGTTTTTTTAACCCTTCTTCATCCGTCACTTGGTTGATCAAGCCACGTTTTTTCAAGTCTGCCAAAAGATCCACGATCCTCACTCTTTCCTTTCCTCATTTAGTTAAATAAAAAAGCCCCGTCCACAAAAAGGGACGAAGCTAGGCTCTTCGCGGTACCACCCTTGTTGCAAAGCTGGGACGCTTTGCCGCTCGAAGTTGATAACGGTGGACAACACCGTCTTATCCTTTAAAGATAAGAACGCTCCGGACTGTAATTCGCCAAACAAATATTGCTAGCTCGCACCGACCGCCAGCTCTCTGAAAAGGGATTTGTTTGACTACTTCGGTCGTTCACAGCGTTTATTTTATTCACCTTTCATATTCGCCAAAAAACCGACAAAACATAACCGGTTCCCGTATATTTTTCATTATAGCAAAAAAATAAAATGTGTCCATTAGAAACCAAATTGAGCGGTACAACTCTATCATTCTATGATATAATATTTAGTTGAATTTAGGGAGGTCCGAAATGAAAATCAAGGAATATTATCGACGTATGGTCGAATGGATGGAAAAACACAACATTGAACGCAAATTTCGCATCACGTACGATATCATCGCCAACATCGTGCTCGTTTTGGCCGTCGCAGGCTTTTTATTGCTCGTATTTGCCGGCGGCGTCGGGGCAGGGTACTTCGCCTCGCTCGTAAAAGATGAACCGATTCAGCCATACGAAGAGATGAAAAAAGAGATTTACAACTATGAAGAGACATCGAAGCTTTATTTTGCCGACAACATTTACATCGGGGATATACGCGCCGATTTGCACCGCGAAGAAGTTTCGTTGGATGAAGTGTCCGACCTCGTCAAACAAGCGGTCATCGCAACGGAAGACGAACTGTTTTACGAACATGACGGCGTCGTGCCAAAAGCGATTTTGCGCGCCCTCTTTCAAGAAGTGACGAATGCCGAGCAAAAAACGGGCGGCAGCACGTTGACCCAACAGTTGATCAAAAACCAGATTTTGACGAATGAAGTGTCGTTCGAACGGAAAGCGAAAGAAATTTTGCTCGCATTGCGCCTGGAAAACTTCTTCGAAAAAGATGAAATTTTGGAAGCATATTTGAACATCGTCCCGTTTGGCAGGGATGCCGCAGGGCAAAATATCGCTGGGATTCAAACTGCGGCCCGCGGCATATTCGACGTTGACGCAAACGAGCTGAATTTGCCGCAAGCCGCTTATTTGGCAGGATTGCCGCAAAACCCGTTCAAATATACGCCATTTACCAGTTCCGGTGAATTGAAAGATGAAGAAGGGCTGGAACCTGGCATCAATCGGATGAAAACCGTTTTATACCGCATGCATCAAACGGGCATCATCGATGAAAAAGAATATAAAGAAGCGTTGGAATATGACATCACCGCTGATTTTACCAAAAAATCGAACTCGCCGATCGAAGAATATCCTGCCATCGTATTTGAACTGGAACAACGCGCAACGGAAATTATCAAAGAAATATTAGCGGAAAAAGATGGGTACACGAAAGAAGAACTACAAGAAGATGAACAACTAAACGAACAATATGCGATTTTAGCCGATCGCGCATTGCGCCACAACGGCTACCATATCCATTCGACGATCAACAAAAAGATGTATGATAAAATGCAAAAAATCGTCAGCGAATACCAATATTTTGGACCTGACCGCACCGTGACGAAAGACGGCGAAACGGTCGTCGAACAAGTCGAAAACGGGGCCGTACTCATCGAAAACAAAACAGGCAAAATTTTAAGCTTTGTGCCGGGGAGGGACTTCCGCGCGGGCGATCGTGAATTCAACTATGCGACGAAAGCGCACCGCTCACCGGGAAGTACATTTAAACCGTTCGCTTACGCAATCGGCTTTGAAACCGGCAAATTCCAACCGGGTAGCGTTTTTGCCGACATTCCGACTTCATACGGCAGCTACTCGCCAAAAAACTACGGCGGCGCGATATATGGGCTTGTCACCGTTCGCGAAGCGATGACTTACTCCTACAATATCACAGCAGTAAAAGCTTACTCGGAAGTGATGAACGACGATCCGATCGGCAAATATTTTTCGAAATTGGGGTTTAAACGGATCGACAAATCGGAAGCGGGAAACCGTTCGCTCGTGCTCGGCGGATTGACGCACGGGGTCACCGTGGAAGAAAACACCGCGGCTTTTACCACGTTTGCCAACGGCGGCCAATACGTCGAACCGTACATGATCGAAAAAATCACCGACAAAGACGGCAATGTCATTTACGAACATAAACCGGAACCGGTCCAAGTATTTTCTCCACAAACGTCATATTTGATCGTCGACATCATGCGCGACGTCACGCGCCACGGCACAGCGGCATACTTACAATCCCAATTGAAATACGGCGGTGTCGACTGGGCGGGCAAAACGGGGACGTCGCAAGATTATAAAGACGCTTGGTTTATCGGGGTCAATCCAAATGTGACATTCGGCTCATGGATCGGCTATGACACGCCGGCATCGATCTATTGCGCCAATTGTTCATTGTCTTACCATCAACGGAACATTAAGCTATGGGCTCAAATGGTAAATGCGCTCACAGAAGAATTCCCGGAAATAATGGCGCCAAAAGAAAGATTTGCCCGACCTGACGGAATCGTTTCGCGCAGTTTCTGCGCCACATCCGGTCTGCTTCCGTCGAAATTGTGCCAAGAAGCGGGATTGGTCCGTTCCGATCTGTTCAATGCGAAATTCGTCCCTAAGGAAGAAGACGACAGTTTAATCGGAGGCAATATGCCGCTTGTGATAATTGACGGCGAACAAGTCGTCGCTGGACCAAATACGCCTGAAGAATTCACATTGGAAGCTAAAGGCGGCATCATGTTTAATCCGGAGTTTTTAAAACGGATGAAATACGATCAACTGGGTGATTTATCCGTGCTCATTCCACGACGGAATCGTGAAAGTTGGGAAAAAATCGGTCTTGCCGGTGACTTGCCTTCCTCATTTGGAACGGTTGATGCAAGTTCGGCAAAAGCGCCATCAGCGCCAGGAGGTTTAAAATCATCCGGCAACACGGTTTCATGGAAACATCAAAAAGGCCAATTGATCGTCGGCTACCGGATTTACTATGCCGCAGAAGATAACCAGCAATTCCAATTGATCGGTCATACGACGGAACCTAGTTACAAGCTGCCTGACAAACCGGGCTATTACCATGTCCGCGCAGTGAACTATTTCGGCCAAGAATCCAAGCCATCCGCCCAAATCGTCTTGGAAGCAAAAGAGGAAAAACCGAAAGATGAAGGTTCACAAAAACAAAAGGAGCAACCAAAACAGCCGCAACCTTCTGAACCTAAGGAAACGAAGCCGAAAGATAAGCCGAAAGACGAGCCGAAAGAAGACCGTAAGCAAGATGAAAATGAAAACAAGGAAGACAATAAAGATGCCACTGAAGAATAAACAAACGCCGAAAGGAAAATCCTTTCGGCGTTTTCATTTGTTTCCGTAATTTGAGATGGTTATTTCGCATTTTTTCATTTGCAAATTTATTCATTTTGCGCTTTTGCCTGATTGTGGGCGTCATCCAAAATGACAATTTCGACGCGCCGGTTTTTGCTCATGTTTTCCGGAGTTGTATTTTCCGCAACGGGACGTGTGTCCGCATAGCCGGCAATCAGAAAACGATCCTCATCAATGCCGTGTTCCTCGATGAAATAACGGACGACGACCCCGGCTCTTGCACCCGACAACTCCCAGTTCGATGGATAACGGTACGTATTGATCGGCCGGCTGTCCGTATGCCCTTCGACGCGAACCGTATTATCGATGCCCTTCAACAAACGGCCGACTTCATCAAGAAACGGTCTTCCGGAGTCCAAAATTTCCGCTTGTCCGGATTCAAACAAAATGCTGTCTTGCAAAACGAGAATGACCCCTTCTTCGGTCCTTGTAGCGGTGATGACGTCGCCCAAATCTTCACTTTCAAGAAACGATTCAACGTTTTGCATGAGCCGTGCCAAGGCGTCCGCTTTTCTCTCCAATTGCCGCAACTGTTCTTCGATTTTATCAAAATCGA
Organism: Bacilli bacterium; assembly: GCA_012518125.1. GTDB lineage: Bacteria > Bacillota > Bacilli > Bacillales > Amphibacillaceae > Pseudogracilibacillus. Next base: position 5,521 of record JAAYTF010000014.1, read on the forward strand.
TCGCTTCATCCTCGTCTCCGCTCGAGTCATCGCCGAAGTCAAAGTCGTCGCCTTCCCCTCCCAATATGTTGTCGCTGGAAGAGATGTCTTCGGAAGGGACGCTGGATGGCAAGAAATCCAAGATGGCGCGGCTCTGAAACGACCTTGTGATCGATTCGAATTTCGCCATGTCGATTTGCGACATCGCAAACAATAAAATAAAAAACACGAGAATCAGTTGAATCATATCAGCGTACGTGACCAACCATACCGGTGAGCTGCGGCGTTTTGAGCGTTTTAATCTTTCACGCTTCATGGGCTTCTTCCTCTAGAAGTTGTTCTTTGCGTTTTGCCACTCTTTCATTCCCACCATACAAAAACGCGCTCAGTTTTTCTTCCAAAATGCGCGGGTTTTGGCCGGATTGTACGCCGATGATTCCTTCGATGATGATTTGCTTGATGAAGACTTCCTCTTCTGTTCGCATTTCCAGTTTGCTGGCCATCGGCAAAAACACCAAGTTGGCGAGCACAACGCCGTAGAACGTCGTAATGATCGCGACAGCCATGCTCGGACCGATGCTTGCCGGGTCGTTCAAGTTGTTCAGCATGAGGATCAATCCGATCAACGTACCGATCATTCCCCATGCCGGAGCATATTCGCCCGCTTTTTCAAGAATGACGCGGCCTTTATAATGGCGTTCTTCAAGGGCCAAAATTTCCGCTTCCATGATTTCGTTGATTACTTCCGGCTCGATGCCGTCAATCGCCAGCAGCATGCCTTTTTTGATGAATTCGTCTTCAACTTCTTCCATCTCATCTTCCAATGCGAGCAAGCCTTCTTTTCGTGCCCGTTCCGACAAATGGACGAACAGCTGGATCAATTCCGGCACGCTGTGGTCGTTTTTCCGGAAAGATTCTTTGAAAACGGTAAAAAATAAGCGCACTTGTTCAAATTTGAAGTTCACCAATATCGACCCGATGACACCGCCAAGCACAATCAAAACAGCGGCAAAATCAACAAACGTGATAAAACCTTCTCGTCCGCCGTTTGCCATGATCCCGGCTGAAATCATGACGACCCCTACTGTGAGCCCTATCGGAGTGAGCAAGTCCTTTTTTTTCATCGTCTAATCTCCCCAGTATCGTATATTCAACCTAATTAATATATCGTCAATTTCGTCATTTTGTTGAGTTGCGTTTTAATATACGATGGGGAAGAATGACCGTATGCTCATCCACTTCTTCTTTGTTCATATATTTCGTCAACAGACGCATCGCCACGGCGCCGATATCATACATCGGCTGTACGACCGTCGTCAACGTCGGTCGGACCATTAACGAAATGCGCGTATTGTTGAAACCGAACACTTGGACATCTTCCGGCACACGAATCCCTTTGTCTTGCAATCCGTGTATGACACCGACGGCCATTTCATCGGTTGTGACGAAGATCGCTTTCGGTTTCACACCCTTTTCGAGCAACGCTTCTACCGCAAGAAGTCCGCCATTATAGGTGCATTCCTCTTCGATTACCAAGCTTTCGTCGAATTCGAGGGAAGCTTCTTCGATCGCTTCGACATAACCTTTATATTTCAAACCATTCGATTGGATGAATTCGTTGCCTGTCACTAATGCAGGTTGTTCATTCGTCGATTCGATCAACATCTTCGTCGCTTCATAAGCGGCGCGTTGATAATCGATATTGATGGATGGCAGTTCATTGGAGGCGTCTTGCGTAGCAGCCAGAACGACAGGGACGTTTGCGTTTTTAAACTGCTGCACGTGCTCTTCCGTAATTTCTCCACCCATGAAAATGATTCCGTCTACTTGTTTTTCCAACATCGTTTCAATCAATCTAAGTTCTTTTTCTTTGTTTTGGTCCGAGTTGCTCAAAATGATATTGTATTTATACATCGTCGCGATATCTTCGATGCCGCGCGTCAACTCTGAGTAAAAAATGCTGGAAATGTCAGGGATGATCGCTCCGACAGTCGTCGTTTTCTTGCTGGCAAGCCCTCTTGCAACCGCATTCGGGCGATAGCCCAACCTTTCGATCGTTTCTAAAACTTTCTTTCTCGTTGATGGTTTGACATTTGGATTTCCATTAACCACTCGTGACACCGTTGCCATGGAAACGTTCGCTTCTCTGGCAACATCATAGATGGTTACACTCATCTTGTTTCACCTCCGAACAAATGTATTTTTCCTAATTCAATCATATCCCAGCTCGAATAAAAATACAAAAAATATACAGCAAACATGTGCCGTTATCGTGTTTGCTGTATATTCATTATTCACAAATTTTTAACTTTTAAAACGCAAAACGAAGATTTTCTGCTCAGTTCTTTACGACCGTCTTTTTGTAATGGTTCACTTCTTCAAAGAAACGATCGAACATTTCCAAATCCATTTGCTGTTGCGAATCCGACAAGGCGACTGCCGGGTCAGGATGCACTTCAGCCATGACGCCGTCCGCTCCTACGGCAATGGCCGCTTTTGCAGTCGGGATGAGCAAATCGCGGCGACCCGTAGAATGCGTCACGTCGACCAATACCGGCAAGTGCGTTTCTTGTTTCAAGATCGGCACGGCGGAAATGTCCAACGTGTTGCGGGTTGCCGTTTCGTACGTGCGGATGCCGCGTTCACACAAGATGATGTCGCCGTTTCCGCCCGACATGATGTATTCCGCAGCATGGATGAATTCGGAAATCGTCGCGGACATGCCGCGTTTTAAAATGACCGGTTTGTTCACTTGCCCAACCGTCTTTAACAGTTCAAAGTTTTGCATGTTGCGGGCGCCAATTTGGATGACATCGATGTAATCCAAAGCCGTCTCAACGTCTTCCGGTGTCACGATTTCGCTAACAACTGCCAAATCGTATTCATCGGCGACACGTTTTAAAATTTTCAAACCTTCCAAGCCCAACCCTTGGAAATCGTAAGGCGACGTTCTCGGTTTGTATGCGCCGCCGCGCAAAAACTTCAACCCTTTCGCTTTCACCGCTTCGGCGACTTTCGCCACTTGCTCGTAGCTTTCTACCGCACAAGGTCCGAAAATAAAACGAGGTTCCCCATCGCCAAAAGGAACGCCTTTTATGTTAATCACCGTATCCGTAGATTTTCTTTCCCTTGAAACGAGAAGCGCTTTTTTCTTGTCCTCTTCTTGAATGCCAAGGCTCGCTTTGAAAATTTCTTTGAAAATATGCTCGATCGTCGCATCGGAAAACGGTCCGTCGTTATGTTCGATAATATAATTAAGCATGTCGCGCTCTCTTACAGGGTCAAATCTTCTGGTGCTCTGTTTGCTTTTTATCTCGCCGATTTGGCGCACAATTTCCGCGCGTTTGTTAATTAGACGCAATATGTCCAAGTTCAATGCATCCAATTGATCGCGCAATTGTTGCAATTTGCCATTACTCATCTTTTTCCGACTCTCCCTAACAAATTTTCTAATTAATTAAAATAATTATAGCGAAAAAAATTTACTTTGTCACGATAAAGATAATATAATGAACATAAAGAATGAATATGTTTACAGAAAGGACATAGGCAGCCATGAACGAGCAAGTTTTCGCACTTGATATCGGAACGCAATCGGTGACAGGCGTTATTTTGTTAAAGAAAGGAAAATCGTTCGAAATCATAGATTTATATACGAAACATCATGATGAGCGCGCGATGTTGGACGGCCAGATCCAAAATGTCATCGAAGTGGCAAACATCATCAAGGATGTGAAAGAACATTTGGAAGAAAAGCACGGCCCTTTGAGCGAAGTGTGTGTGGCCGCTGCCGGCCGGGCGCTGAAAACGGTTCGTGCGGAAGCTTCTGTTTCGTTGAATGGCCAACCGATTACGAAGGAAGAAGAAATCAAGCATCTCGAGTTGAGCGCCGTGCAACAGGCGCAAATTAAATTGGCCGAAGAAAGCGACGTCAAAGATTACCACTGCGTCGGTTATTCGGTTACACATTACCGTTTGGACGGCGACATTATCGGTTCGTTCATCGACCAGATCGGCGATGAAGCTTCCGTCGAAGTCATCGCCACGTTTTTGCCGAAAATCGTCGTCGAATCGTTGATTGCCGCTTTGGAACGGGCCGATTTAAAAATGAAAGCCTTGACGCTTGAACCGATCGCAGCGATTCACGTGCTCATGCCGGAATCGATGCGCCGCTTGAACGTCGGCTTGATTGATATCGGCGCAGGGACGAGCGACATTGCCATATCAGACGAAGGGACGATCGTCGCTTACGGCATGGTCCCTGTCGCAGGCGATGAAATTACGGA
>JAAYTF010000110.1 GCA_012518125.1 Bacilli bacterium
GAAAGTTCACGTTGCTTTATTATTCATAAACGGGTAAATATTTCCTCGTAAAATAAAAAGACGATACTCGGTTCATATCGTCCTGGCATCGATTTCATATGAAAATTTGACAATATTTTTATCCATCGGACCGATTTCCTTCCGGCATTGTAAAAATGATAGCGACAAAAAAAGAAAAGATAATTCAATTTTACTATAAATGAAATCATTTCGCACAAATTTCAATTGGGACAAGCAAGTTATTTCAGATGACGCAAATGTTGAATATGAACAAAACCAACTTAAATAAGCATAATCTTTCCCATTTTCGGAACAATAAATGACGAAAAGGCTCACATGGAGGGTTACTAAATTGAACATCATGCAATCGTTGAAATTTGTTCCGTTCGTTTTCGGATTCGTTTTGCTTGCCGCGGCTTGCGCTTCGAGTTTTGAAGAAAATGATCCGACCGGTTCATCGTATCGGACGGATTTTAAATTCGGCAATCAAGATGCATCCGACCACAATTTGAATTGGCTCCAGCAAGAAGAGGGGATCGATCCGAATCAATTTATTTTATTGGGCGGTTCAGAAAGTGAAGTTCGTGAACCTCGGCCAGTCTCGAACAACATCTTGCAGCAAAAATATAAAGATACGTTAGTATTGCGGGGCGATAACAATACGAACCGTGTTGCGCTCACATTCGACGATGGGCCGGATGCCCGCTTCACCCCACTTGTGCTTGATGTGCTGGACAAACATGACGTCAAAGCGACGTTTTTCATGATCGGGGCAAGAGCGAAAGAACATAAAGAACTCGTTAAACGGATCCACGAAAGCGGCCATGCGATCGGCAACCACACGTATTGGCATCCGAACTTGCCGAATGAAGAACCGCAACGCATTCACTGGGAGCTCACCGAAACGGAAAAAACGCTCGAAGACATTCTCGGTTTTAAACCGCGGCTTTTCCGCGCGCCGTACGGAGCGTTGAATGAAGAGATTATGGAACTGATTTCCGATTTGAATTTAACCGCGGTCGGTTGGGATGTCGATTCACTCGATTGGAAACAGCAAGGGCCGGAAGTGATCCAAGACAACGTACTGAGCAACGTCGGATTCGGCTCCATCATTTTGATGCACGACGGCGGCGACTGGTCGATGGATTTATCCGGAACAGCTGAAGCGCTCGATGAAATCATCACACGATTAAAACAAGACGGAACCGAATTCGTCACGATTCCTGAACTGGTAAACGTCCCAGTGGAAAAATGACATGCGCTCAACACTCCTTTTAAGATGGAACGGTTCAAATCTTAAAAGGAGTTTTTTTTATGGTTAAAAATCTTTCCTCCTTGAGCTATTTACATTTTTATTTAAACGACTCACGATTGACAGTATGCAAAAAAAAGTATAGTATTCTTTTGTGCTGAACAATTGTGGCAGCCGCACAGTCCAATTTTTTTATGCCGAAACCAGATAGGAGTGATATCATGCAAAAAATGGCATTATCCATTTTATTGCTCAACTTGTTTATTGCCTTTTTAGGAATCGGGCTCGTCATTCCGGTCCTGCCGACAATCATGAACGAGCTCCATCTATCTGGATCGGTAGTGGGCAATTTGGTCGCTGCCTTCGCGTTGGCACAACTGATCATTTCACCGCTTACCGGACGATGGGTCGATCAATTCGGCCGCAAAATCATGATCGTCATTGGCTTGATTTTGTTCAGCTTCTCTGAATTTTTGTTCGGTTTGGCTCAATCCGTTGAAATATTGTTCATTTCCCGTGTCATCGGGGGCATCAGTGCGGCATTTATCATGCCGGCTGTAACGGCGTTCATCGCCGACATCACGACGATAGAAATGCGCCCGAAAGCACTTGGTTACATGTCGGCGGCCATTTCGACCGGATTCATCATCGGACCGGGAATCGGTGGGTTTTTGGCTGAATTCGGACCACGGATTCCGTTTTTTGCAGCCGGATTTTTAGCCATGTTTGCCGGCATTCTTTCACAAATCACGCTCAAAGAACCAGAACGGACGTATGAAGAAACAGAAGAAAAACAAGTTTCCGGATGGAGACGTGTTTTTGCACCGATCTATTTCATTCCACTGATGATCATTTTCATTTCGTCATTCAGCTTGACTTCATTTGAATCGTTGTTTGCATTGTATGTCGATCATAAATTTGCTTTCACACCGAAAGATATCGCCATTGCGATTACCGGTGGTGCAATCGTCGGCGCCATTGCACAGCTCGTGTTATTTGACCGTTTGGCGAAATGGATTGGCGAAATCGGCGTCGTCCGATACAGCCTGATCATATCCGTCATTTTGTTAATTTTAATGACCGTAGTGACCAATTATGTAAACGTCCTTCTTGTAACATTCATCGTTTTTATCGGTTTTGATTTGATCCGGCCGGCCGTCACGTCCTATTTATCGAAGGTCGCCGGGAATGAACAAGGTTTCGTCGGCGGCATGAACTCGATGTTTACGAGCATCGGCAACGTCATCGGCCCGATCATCGGCGGCCTATTGTTTGACGTGAAATTGGATTATCCGTTTTATTTTGCCGCACTCGTCCTTGCATTCGGCCTTTTGATGACGATACGGTGGAAGAAACCGGTTGAATCGTCTATTAAATTGAAAGAAAACGAAATTCCATAAAGAAAAAGAAAAATATGACCCCGGATGTGCATGCCGCACATCCGGGGTTTTAACGTCCGCCAAGCTTGATGCTTCCGTTTTCCGTCTCCAAATGGATTTGATGTTTCCCATCCCCGATCACCGTATGCGGTTTTTTATCGCCGAAAATGTCGATGCTGCCATTTTTCACAAAAGCGTGGATGCTCGCATTAGTCGGTTTTTCGGCCGATTTGATGTCAATCCGCCCATTTGTCGTGCTTAAATCTAAGGAACGATCCAAATCGGTGACTTCAATGAAAATGGAGCCGTTTTTCGTTTTGCCGAAAATGTCCCCTGTCACTTCAAACAAACGAATTTCCCCGTTTTCAGTCGTTAAATCGAGCGTATTTGCGTGGATACGTTTTCCTTCAACGGAGCCATTTTCCGTTGTCGCCTCAAACGTTTCCGTCTCGACATTTTCCCCTTTCACCTTTCCATTGACCGTAAGTGCGTTGATTTTGTTTGCGCTGATACGATACATCGCGACGATGCCATTTTCGGTTGCCAAATGTATGTCGGCGGCTTCGACATGAGCGACGGCGATCTTGCCATTTTTGTTTTCCACGTAAAGTCTATCGTACGTTTGTTTTGGAACATGTACTTCCAACACTAAATATTTTGGGAAAAAATTGAAAGAACTTCCGCTTTGAAACTTTCGCATGAACGATCAACGTTTCCTCTTTGATTTCAGTGGAAAATTGATAGCCGGAATTTTTTCGGATGTTGCCCCTTAAAACAATGGTCGCTTCATTTTCATCCGTCGACATGATTTCCACCTTCGCGTGATTCGATCGGACATCGATTGCTGCAAATGATTCAGTTATGCTTTGTTCTTCGACGAGCCCTTCTTTCGGATAACTGATCCGATACGTCAACAAACTGCCCGCTAAACCGAAAAGCATCAAAATCAAACCGACGAGCGCAAGTTGTTTGCGGCTAAACATTTTTTAATCCCCCTTTGACTAGGTCGACATTCCACCTTAAATATTTCACGAACACGTTCGTCAACCAATTCGTCACGTAGTACATCCCGAGCAAGAC
>JAAYTF010000111.1 GCA_012518125.1 Bacilli bacterium
CATAACGTTTCGTTTTCATCAATGCGACAAGAAAAAGTCGCGGTGTTTTTGAAAAAGTTTACGGTTCCGTTTGTTCCAAAACCGTTTAAAATAAAAGTTGCCGACATGGATCGTCCCCGCTTCGGCTGCAAGCAGACGATCGTACGTTTCGACGAACTCGTTTTCCTTTTCCCATGCAGCTTGTAAATCGCCTTTTTCATACAAGACGAAAATTTCCTTTTGCAATTGTTTGCGCTCCTCGTCGTACTTTGCCAACATCTCCGGCGTCGTCTGCATCAGTCTCCGGTGGAGCCGTTCCCTTATCAACCAGTAATGGAGCGCCCGTTCGTCACCTTCTTCCCAAATGTACGAAAGCGGCGCCTCAAACAATGGGAACGGTTTGAACGTGCTGATGCATGGCGTGGAACTTCCGGTGGCAAATCCTATAAGCGGCTCGCCTTTTTTTAATGAAATGCAATAACTTCCTGTCGTATGGTCGCCGTAAAAGAATCCGGCGTGCATGCAGACGCTCTTTACGGAAAAATGATGCAGTGGAGGCAGCTGGTGTTCTTCTTCATGTGAACGCAAGATATCGATCATCACCTCAAGTGTCATTTTTCCTTCATGACGTTTCATTAATGCATGCGCACACGCATATCGTTCACTCGATCCACTGAATTTCGTATATAAAAAATCGCTGTAACTTTTGGCGAAATGAAACGGCCCGCCCGGTTTATGCCAACCGCGTTCGGCCGCGTAAGCGACGACATCCGGATGCGCCAAATCATAATCTTCTCCGATCGTCAGACGGTTCGAAATGGCGGCGAACGATTCGACGCGTTTCGCTACCCACATGCGGTCCGCCGTTTCGAGGATCCATGCCGTTTCGTAATCGGCAATCAAAAATGAATTGTGGTACGTAAACGGTTTTTCGTAGCCGCAGTTTCCCCCTTGTCCGTACCTTTCAATCAAATCGGTGATGCAGTGCACCGCTTCTTCCGCCGTTTGGCAACGTTCGAGCGCCAAACGGACGAGATCCATCCCGAGCAGGCCGGTCTTGTTCACTTTTTCTTTCGTGAAGACGGCCTCGTTGCCGATCGTAAGACCATATTCATTCGTCCCCATTTCTCCGCCCCAAATCCAAGACGGTTTATATAGAAAGAGGGCATACGTTTCGTCCACTTGTTCAACCGTGATGTACGTGCACGTCACATTGCTCTTGGGCGGATGTTTTTTTCTCGGGATGTGGGTCAACAAAAGTGGTTCGTTCGGTTGGCGGTCGCTGTTTTTCGCAAACAGGACCGAACCGTCATTGGTGGCGTTGCCGAGCGCAACAAATGTATCACACATCGCTTTTCCCCCTTCGCTCCATCTCACCTTGAAAATGGAAATGTTTCAAATAGTCGATTGCGTATTGCACCGTCACGGCGACGCCCAACTTCAACACATCTTCATCGACGTCGAAATGGACGTTGTGGTGATCGGCCCCGGTCCCTTTTTCTTCGTTGTAAATGCCGAGAAAGGCGAACACGCCAGGGAAATGTTGTTGATAGATGGCGAAAGGTTCGGAAGCCATCCATGCCGGATGCTCGGCCAACGTTTCACTGCCGATTGCCTTTATGACCGCTTTTTCCGCGATGTTCGCGCATGTTTCGTCGTTGTAAACGATGCCGTGGTTTGCTTTCGGTTCGATGTTGTATGCAAACGAGCAATCGTGTGCACGGCACGTTTCCGCCAACATTCTTCTGAAATGACTTTGAATTTCTTTTCCTTGTTCCACATGCAAATAGCGGAACGTTCCGGAAAACCGCAATGTTTCTGGAATGACGTTGGCGGCTTTCCCGGCATGGACCGATCCGATGGAAAACGTCGCCGGTTTTAAAGGGTCCAAATATTTCAAGCGCATTTGCGACAAACGGGCATGTAAGTCGACGAAGCAATCGATCGGCGAGCTGGCGAGGTCCGGCCGTGAACCATGGCCGCTTTTTCCGTTGAGCGTGATGTCAAAAGGCATGACGGCCGCCATCCGCGGCCCGGCTTCTACGGAAATTTTCCCAGAAGGCAGATCGTTTTTCACATGGATGCCCCAAATGCCATCCGCGCCGATTTTTTTCAATTGTTCAAGCAATTGGTGGATGCCGCCGCCGATTTCCTCACCTTGCTCGAAGACGAGTAAAACCGTCCCAAAAAGCGACTCTTTATGTTGCCGCAAAATGTCCGCCGCTCCCAAAAGCATCGCGGTATGGGCGTCGTGGCCGCACGTATGGGCGACGCCGTCAATTTTCGAGACGACGTTTTTTCGTTGCGACAAATTGACGTCCGCTTCTTGCATCGGCAACGCGTCCAAGTCAGCCCGTAAAATGAGCGTCCTCCCCGGCTTTTCCCCTTCGATTTTTCCGATGATGCCGCCGTCCGGAACGATCGTGAAAGGGATGTCCATCCGTTTTAATTCTTCCGTCACGAATTGGATCGTTTTTTCTTCTTGCATGCTCAATTCTGGGTATTGATGCAAGTGTCTTCTGACTTGAATGACGTAATGTTCAACCGTAGAGCTTAACTTGAGCGCATCGATCTTAGACCCCTCCTTCTCGTACACGTTCGTTACGTAAATTGTATCATGAACGGTGTGATTTTTACGGTGATAAAAAAATCGTTAGAACATCATATGAGCGAATACAAAAAACGATTCGCATCTTGCCATGTTCTAACGATTTAAGGCTATTTGTTAACGTTGAATTTCCGTCGCGATTTGTTCGATGTTTTCCATCGCTTGCCCAATCTGTTCGTTGTCGCGTTTCAAACTTTCCACCGAAGCGCTCATC
>JAAYTF010000112.1 GCA_012518125.1 Bacilli bacterium
AAGTCAACAATTATTTTAAAGCGTTGAATGAAGGGTATGATGCCATAAAAAATGGTGACCCTATCTCGACGAGACTCATAAAAAGGCTTCACAAAATATTGATGCACGATGCAAGAGACTCCACACAGGCAAGGGGAGAGTTCAGGAAAGTCCAAAATTTTATAGGTCCTACGAATCGAATTGAGGATGCCACTTATATCCCGATTCCGGCGGATGAAATAGATGGATACATGGAAAATCTTGAATTGTACATCCACAAACATCCTTACGGAAAAAAATTACCTACGGAACATTTAAACCAATCGGATTATATTTTTGATGAAGATGCGGATCCCATCGTGAAGACAGCCATCATCCATGCCCAATTTGAATCGATCCATCCATTTTTGGACGGCAATGGGCGATTGGGAAGAATTTTGATCGTGTTGTCTTTTCTTCAATGTAAATTGATTTCAAAACCGATATTATTTGTAAGTGAAGAGTTGGAAAAAGAAAGGTCCAGATACTATGATATGTTAAACGGAGTACGTGGAGAAAATCCGAATTGGGGGGCTTGGATCATCTATTTCATTCAAGCGACCAAACGGATGGCAGATAAAATATATGATAAGCTGGAAAAGGCGGAAGAGTTGGCGAAAGCTGGACTCCGTAAATGTGCAATTGATTCTGAAAAAAACGTTTGGCTTTATACATTTTCAAATCCGAGTGCGACAGCAAAAGAAGCTGCGGAAGCTTTGGGGATTTCCCCAAACACGGCGAGAAATGCGCTGAACAACTTGTCTGAAAAAGATTTACTTTATATGAAACAAGGGGTACAGCGGAACAAAAAATATTGGAATTATGATTTATTGCGCATTTTGCGTGAATGACGGTGATGGAAAACATTTTTATGCACGCATGTGGTCAAAAACTGGCCGCATGCTTTTTTATTGAAACCATAACCTTCTTCTTGTTTTGATGAATGTTAAGAAGCGAACATGCATGTATAACCAGTCCTAATAAAGGAAATGTATGCGCTTTAAAGTTCATTGAAATGTTGGTTGTATCAAGATACAATAATGATAAATGCAGGGACTCTTTAACATTTCATTCGATTGATGAAAGGGGATACATACATGGAGAAGATAGTGGAGCCGAAATTGTTGTGGAAGCCTTCGCCGTCATTCAAAGAGCAATCGACGATGAAAAAGTTTATCGATTGGCTTGAAGAAAAACAAGGATTGACTTTTGAAAGTTACGCGGATTTATGGGAATGGTCCGTAAATGAGAAAGAGAAATTCTGGTCGGCGATCTGGGACTTTTTCGGAATCATCGGCGACAAAGGAAATGAAAACGTTTTAGTTGGCGATGTCATGCCGGATGTGAAATGGTTTCCGGATGCGACATTAAATTATGCGGAGCATATTTTCCGCAATGAAAAGCCGGACAAAGAGGCGATCATCTATCAAACGGAGACGCGTCCACTCGGATCGCTCACTTGGAAAGAGTTGCGCGAAAACACCGCTTCGATCCGGGCGTATTTAAAATCCGTCGGGGTGCAACCTGGCGACAGGGTTGTCGCGTATTGTTCCAATATTCATGAAACGATTGCCGCGTTTTTGGCAGTGGCCAGTTTAGGCGCGATTTGGTCGAGCAGTGCGCCGGAGTTCGGTGTGCAAAGCGTCATTGACCGCTTCAAACAAATCGAGCCGAAAGTGATGTTTGCGGTGGACGGCTACTCTTATAACGGAAAAGCGTTCGACCGCCTTGAAAATATCCGTGAAATCCAAAAAGAATTGCCGACGTTAAAAGAAATCGTCATCATCCCTTTCTTGCGAAAAAAAGACGAAGTGAAGGAACTGCTGGAGAAGGAACCGTACACTTCCCGCGTATGGGATGACGTGTTGAAAGAGCACAGAACGGATGAATTGACGTTTGAACGGGTCAATTTCAATCATCCGTTATGGATTTTATATTCTTCAGGGACGACGGGCAAGCCGAAAGGGATTGTCCAAGGCCACGGCGGCATTTTGCTTGAGCATTATAAATTCAATGGCTTGCAAAACAATTTGCAAGAAAACGACCGATTCTTCTGGTATACGACAACCGGCTGGATGATGTGGAATGTCGTCGTCAGCGGTTTGCTGACCGGCTCGACGATATTATTGTATGACGGCAATCCAGGTTATCCGGATTATGACGCGCTTTGGAAATTTGCCGAGGAAAGCAAGATGACCGTGTTCGGTCTAAGTGCGAGCCTCATCATGACGTACTTGAAAGAAGGGCTCAAACCGAAAGATAAGTTTGATTTGACGCATTTAAAAGCGATCGGCTCTACTGGTTCACCGCTTCCAGAGGCAGGTTTCGAGTGGGTTTACGAAAATGTGAAAGAAGATGTTTGGCTCTTTTCAACGAGCGGCGGCACGGACGTCTGTTCAGGTTTCATCGGGGGAAGCCCGTTAGTCCCTGTTTATTCGGGTGAGTTGCAAGCTCGTGCATTAGGCGCGGCGATTCGCGCTTTCAATGACAAAGGCGAAGCGGTCATCGATGAAATCGGCGAGCTCGTCATTACTGAACCGATGCCATCGATGCCGATTTTCTTCTGGAACGATGAAAACGGCGAACGTTACCGAGACAGTTATTTTGACGTATATCCAGGCGTGTGGCGTCATGGGGATTTCGTCAAAATCACATCACGTGGCACGGCGGTCATTTACGGCCGTTCGGATGCAACGATCAACCGCGGCGGCATCCGCATGGGTACAAGCGAGATTTATAACGCATTGGACAGCATCAGCGAAGTGGAAGATTCGTTGATTGTCGATGTGCCGGTGAGTGAAGATCAATCGTTCATGCCGTTGTTTGTTTCTTTGAGGGAGGGCGTCGAACTTTCGGATGAATTGAAGAAGAAAATCAACGATACGATCCGCACGAAATGTTCACCGCGGCACGTGC
>JAAYTF010000113.1 GCA_012518125.1 Bacilli bacterium
TCCCGGAACAGGAGGGTTAGCTCGGTCAATTTCCTGTCATGAGACGGGATTACCCGAGAAGCCCCCATTTCAAGCAACCCGCAAGGGTGGTAAGTGGAGGATAGTTCACATTGATAAAAAACATATTAAAAAATATAACAGTCCCCATAACAGGCGGGATGGGTTTTCGTAATAAGATTTACACAAAAAGCGTTGGATGAAGGTGCTAGCAAAGTCATCGCTTTTTAACGTGATGAGTTAAAACCATTTGAAATAAGACAAGAATTCAATCATCCTCGTCTTCGTTATTTTAAAAGGGATGTAGGTGACAAAGATTACTTTATCGAGCGTTCGATGGTGTCGACATAGTCATTCATTCTGCCACAATGAAGCGTGTAGAATCATGTGAATATAATCCGCTTTAAGCAGTAAAACGAATCTCAATGGCGCATAAGACGTAATTGAAGTAGCAATCGACAAAGAAGTGGAAAAAGTAATTGCATTAAGTGGATATTCGAATTACGAAGATTTTAAAGTTGTTTTGGAAATTTTGCAAGTGCATTTTATTTTTTTGCAAACAATTATTCAGACAAAAATTAAAGGCCAATCATTGCATTTTTATATGGCCATAAACATCCCAATATAACAATTAAAGAGCAAACGGAATTTTGGCAATCTTAACTGACCATAAGCCGAAATCATCCGTTTGCTCTTTTTCCAAATGAACGAATAACAGATTTTCTCTTGCGCCGGAATTCAAGAAAAACTATCACAAAATCCGGCTTTATTTCCAAAAGCGAAAGGCAAATTTACGCTCGATCTACTCGTTCAAACCGAAAGCTCCCAATGGCCTTTCAATCTTCCAAAACCATGCCCAACCCTGAGCCACATTAGACATTTTGTTCTTTCAACAACACATCTCGATATTGCTCCCGCAACTCTCGCTTCAAGAACTTCCCTACAGAAGTCTTCGGAATCTCATCTAAGAAAATAAATTTATCCGGAAGCCACCATTTCGCAAATTTCTTCTCTTCCAACAAGTACTGGCGCAGCTCTTCTTCCGTCACATCTTTGCCGTCTTTCAACACGATGAACGCAACGGGGCGTTCTTGCCAACGTTCGTGCGGCACGGCGATGACGGTTGCTTCGAAGACAGCTTCATGCGCCATCAAAGCGTTTTCCAAGTCGACGGAGGAAATCCATTCGCCGCCGCTCTTGATCAAGTCGTTCGTGCGGTCGACGATTTTGATGAACCCTTCTTCATCCACCGTCACGATGTCGCCGGTGCGGAGCCATCCGTCTTGGACCGCTTCTTTCGTTTTTTCAGGTTCGCGGTAATATTCATCGGTGATCCAAGGTCCACGTAACAATAGCTCGCCCATTTCTTCGCCGTCGTGTTTCACTTCTTCACCATTTTCGCCGACGACTTTCGCTTCAATCAAAATGGTCGGGAGACCTTGTTTTCCTTTATATTTCAATTGTTCGTCATAAGGCAGTTCTTCTTGGTGACTTTTCAGCCGTGCGACTGTGACGACTGGGCTCGTTTCAGTCATGCCGTAAGCGTGTAAAAACGGAATGTTGAATTCTTTTTCATATTTACGAATAAGTCCTTCCGGTGCAGCGGAACCACCGCAAACGACTCGTGTCAAGCTGGAAGTGTCATATTTCCCTGTTTCCAGCACTTTCGCCAGTTCGATCCAAATCGTAGGCACTCCTGCAGTCATCGTTACTTTCTCTTTTTCTATCAATTCCGCGAGCACTTCTCCATTGAAGTTCGGTCCCGGAAGGACGAGTTTTGTACCTAAAGAAACGGTAGCAAAAGGGATTCCCCACGCATTTACGTGAAACATAGGTACTACTGGCATGGCAACGTCACGTTCGGAAATAGCAATCGTATCCGCAAAGCAGAGCATCATGCTGTGCAGTACGATGCTTCGATGCGTATAGAGAACCCCTTTTGGATTACCGGTAGTAGCTGATGTATAGCACATTCCTGCCGGGTTGGTTTCAGGAATGTCTTGCAAAAATTGAAATGTTTCATTGGCGCCTTTTATGAAAGCTTCATACAGTTGAACTGGTTTCAACGATGTTTCTGGAAGTGTTTCTTCATCCGTCAAAATGATGAAATGTTCAACGGTAGGGATATTGTCTTTGATTTTTTCAATGATTGGAATCATGCCTTCATCAACGAGGAGCACTTTGTCCTCCGCATTGTTGATGATGTATGTCAAATGCTCTTCAGAAAGCCGGATATTGATCGTATGCAACACCGCTCCAATGGAAGGGATTGCAAAATACGCTTCCAAATGACGGTGATCGTTCCAAGCTAATGTTCCAACTTTATCGCCTGCTTTTACGCCCAGTTTGACCAAGGCATCCGCAAGTTTTCTTGTTCTTTTTCCGAATTGTTCGTAAGTGAAACGTTGAATGCCGCTTCTTGTTCTGGAAACAATCTCTTTTTCGGGAAATATGTTTCGGCTCTTTCTAAAAGCGTTAAAATGTTCAATGGTGTGTTCATCATGGCGTATTCCCCCTTAGGTTCACATCTCTAGCATTGTAATCCCTTACATAACGTAACATATTTTGCACGTGTCCGATAATGTGTTCAACCTCAATCTTTTTTCATTTTTTTGTGTTCGAGCACAATGCTAAAGTTAGTTGATTTTGGGCATGCATGATCTATTAACGGTTTGGCGAAAAGTCAGTTAATCAAACTCATTACAGCGACGAAATGCATGATGGATCCACCGATGACGAACAAATGCCACACAGCGTGGTGGTATAGAAAACCTCGCCAGACGTAAAAGATCGCGCCGACGGAATAGATGACGCCCCCGATGACGAGAAAGACGACCGCATACATCGGGATGGATGAGACGAGCGGCTTCCAGGCGAAGACGATCATCCAGCCGATCATGACGTATAAAACCGTCGACAAGTGTAAAAAACGGTCAACGTAAAAGACTTTGAAAACGGTGCCGAACAGCGCCAGTCCCCAGACAATTCCGAATAATGTCCAACCGATGGCACCTTTTATTGCAACGAGCA
>JAAYTF010000114.1 GCA_012518125.1 Bacilli bacterium
AAAATCATCCGCAAATATGAACATGATACGTTTCTCGTCGAAACATTCGACAACATCTTGGAACCGTTTCAACAATTTTCCCCCGATCTCGTTATGTTGGATATCAACTTGCCGAGCTTCGACGGGTTTTATTGGTGTCGGCAAATCCGTAAAATATCCACGTGTCCGATCATTTTTATTTCCGCCAGGACGGGTGAAATGGACCAAGTGATGGCGTTGGAACATGGCGGCGATGATTACATCACCAAACCGTTTCACCCTGAAGTGATTTTGGCCAAAATCAACAGTTTACTGCGCCGCGCATACGGCGAATATGCAGTGACTAACAGAGAAAGGATCATTGACAAAAACGGGTTGCGCTTGTATCCGGAGCGGCTCGAACTTCATTTCCAACAGGAGAAAGTGTCACTCACAAAAAAAGAAGCGGATATTTTGGAGGTGCTCATGACACGCCATCCGCTCGTCGCGGGGAGGGAAGTGCTGCTTGAGAAATTGTGGGACGATGACACGTTCGTCGATGAAAATACGCTGAACGTGAATATGACGCGGACGCGAAACAAATTGAAAGAACTCGGCATCAAAAACGCGATTGAAACGGTCCGTGGCGTCGGTTATCGATTTAACATCACATGGTAGGAAACGATGGGTGAGAAAGATGAAACAATTTTTCAAAGAACAACGTTCATTGATCATGTTGCAATTGCTGCAATTTAGCGTAATTGGCTGTTTGATTTGGCTCGGGGGATTTGAAAACATTTCGCTCATTTTGTATGCGATGTTCCTCGGCTTGTTTTTCCTCGTACTTTATTTAACGTATAAATTTTTCACCTCAAAAGCATTGTACGAACTGTTGACCAAAGGCATCGCTTCGTTCGAAGACGTGCAGCAACATTTGGGGAGTGCCCCGCTGGCAAAATCGGTGAGCGGTCTGTTAAAAAAACAATACGAATTGTATGAACGAGAAATATTGGAGTTGAAAAACAAACAAGAGCAACACCTCATTTTCATGGATCGCTGGGTGCACCAGATGAAAACGCCCGTGTCCGTGCTCGAATTGATGGCGGATGATTTGGACGAACCACACGCTTCCGACATTCGGGAAGAAGTCGAACGGTTGAAGACGGGGTTGCAAACGGTATTGCACATGTCGCGCCTTCGGACGATCGAACGGGATTTCCATGTAAAACGGGTTGATTTGAAAACGTTGTTGCAAGAAGTGAACCATGATCATAAACGGTTGTTCATCCGCAACAAAGTGTATCCGAAACTGGAAGTCGATACGGAGCATGTTGTCGTTGAAACGGACGAAAAATGGCTTTACTTCATCGTGACGCAACTAGTCCACAATGCGGTGAAATATTCGAAAGAAAAAAGCGATGAAGTGCGGCTGAAAATTTACAAGCGCGGGAAGCAAATCGTGTTGGAAGTGAAAGATTTTGGCATTGGCATCCCCAAGTCGGATATCAAACGGATTTTTGACCCGTTTTATACCGGTGAAGCGGGACGGAGCCACCGCGAATCGACCGGCGTCGGCCTCTACTTGGTAAAGGAAGTGGCGGGCTTTTTGGGCCATGGGATAGAGGTCGAGTCGGAATTGGGGGAAGGGACGACGTTTCGGGTCGTTTTTAGAAAATGAATGTGAAAATGATTGGTCGATAAAAACTGATTGAAGAGAACCAAATTGACGTTAACGGTTACAAACCTTACGAAAATGTAATGTTACTGAAAGAAACTTCGATTTTTTTATCTTTATTTCTATCTTATCCTAGAGGTAGAAATAAAGAGAGGGGAAATATGATGTTGGAAGTCGTGCAAGTATCAAAAGTGTATGAAGGGAAAGTGCCATACAGAGCACTTCATTCCATCAATTTCAAAGTGGAAGATGGTGAATTTGTCGGCATCATGGGTCCGTCCGGAAGCGGAAAAACGACGCTGTTGAACGTCATATCGACGATCGACGCGCCGACTTCTGGACATGTCCGCATCGACGGGGAAAACCCGCATGCGTTAAAACAAAACGACCTTGCGAAATTCCGCCGCCGCCATTTAGGCTTTGTCTTTCAAGATTTCAATTTGTTAAAGACGCTCACGGTAGAGGAAAACATCGTCCTTTCGATGACGTTGGACAACAGGCCGGTCAAAGAGATGAAACAACGCGTCGAGGAAATAGCGGAAACGTTGGGGATCAAACATATTTTGAAGAAACGGATCAATGAAATTTCTGGCGGACAGATGCAGCGGGCAGCGGTCGCCCGGGCGATCATCCACGAACCGAAACTCGTGTTGGCGGATGAGCCGACAGGAAATCTCGATTCCAAATCATCGAAGGATGTCATGGAGTTGTTCACGCTCGTCAATGAATCGTTCAACACGACAATCCTTTTGGTCACGCATGATCCGACCGCGGCAAGTTATTGCGACCGGGTGCTTTTTATCCGCGACGGTAAACTGTATTCCGAAATCCATAAAGGCGACAACCGCCACGTATTCTTCCAAAAAATCATCGACACGATTTCACTCATGGGGGGCAATGGCGATGACCTTTCGTCAGTTCGTCTTCCATAACGTTTTCCGCAATGTGCGCCTTTATGCCGCGTACTTTTTGAGCAGTTTGTTTACCGTCAGCGTTTTTTTCACGTTTGCGATTTTCGCATTTCATCCCGAACTTGCGGGGCCCGGCATGAATTCACACGTTTTGAAAGGGATGGCGGTCGCAGGTGGGATCATTTACGTCTTTTCCTTCTTTTACGTTTTATATTCGATGAACGCTTTCTTGCGTTCACGGAAAAAAGAATTCGGTGTCTTGCTCATTCACGGCATGACAAGTTATCAGATCCGCTGGATGGTTTTTTTGGAAAATATGATTATCGGCTTTGCCGCGACGGGAATCGGCATCCTCCTCGGGCTCATCTTTGCAAAAGCGGTGCTTTTAATCGCCGAGACGGTGCTTGAAATGGACCAATCGCTTTATTTCTATTTCCCGACATTGGCGATCGTCGTGACGTTCGTTTCATTCATCACGTTGTTCTTTTTCATTTCCGTTTTCATCACGTTCATGCTGCGGACGAAAAAGATCATTTCGTTGATCAAAGGGGATGCAAAAGAGCGAAAAGAGCCGAAGTTTTCCATCATCCTTTCCGTTTTGGCGATTTTGTTGTTGGCGACGGGTTACGGGATGGCCTTCTCCGTCGAAGGGATCAAAGTCATGGCGGCTTTCGTGCCGGTCGTCGTGCTCGTCATCGTTGGAACGTATTTGTTCTTCAGCCAATTGAGCATTTTTGTCATCAGCCGCCTCAAAAAAAATGAAAATGTGTTTTGGCGCAAAACGAACATGCTGCTGTTTGCCGATCTCGCCTTTCGGATGAAAGACAATGCACGGGCGTTCTTTTTAGTGGCGATCATCTCCACTGTCGCATTCAGCGCCATCGGGACGTTGTTCGGTTTCAATTCGTATTTGACGAAGGAGTTTCAACGTGCGAATCCCATTTCATTTTCATACATCGACAATACATCAGGCGATCGTGTGAAAGTTTCGGAAGACCTTGAGCTCATTGAAAGGACGCTTGAAGATTACGGCCTTTCGTACAAGAAAGAATCGGTGACGCTCCATCATTATGCACAAGAGGAAAACAAACCGCAAGTCGTGATTGCGCCTGTTTCCGATTACAATAAATACGCCCGCCTCCTTGGTGAAAAAGAAATCG
>JAAYTF010000115.1 GCA_012518125.1 Bacilli bacterium
GCGACTTCGCGTCGGACGATTGGCGCCACTTCTTTTCCAAACAACTCAATTGCTCGCATCACATCTTCGTGAGGCATCGAACCGACCGGGACGTGCAAGAAAAACCGGGTGATGCCGACATGTTTCCGCAAGAAGATGATCTTTTCCGCCACCGTTTCCGGGTCACCGACATAGAGCACGCCTTCAAGTTCGCAAGCCTGGTCGAACGTCTCCCTTGTATATGGCGGCCAGCCTCGTTCACGGCCGATGACGTTCATGGCATACTGTGTCGATGGGAAAAATTTGTCGCGCGCCGTCTGTGTATCTTCCGCCACAAAACCGTGCGAATGGGAAGCGACGGTGAACGCATCCGGATCGTATCCATGTTGTTTCAATGTCCGTTTGTACAAGTCGACAAGCGGCTTGAAACGAAGCGGACTGCCGCCGATGATCGCCAAAACGAGCGGCAAACCGAGTTTTCCGGCGCGGATGACCGAATCGGGGGTGCCGCCGCTGGCAATCCACACCGGCAATGGATTTTGCACCGGACGTGGATAGACGCCCATGCCGTGGATCGCTGGCCGATGTTTCCCTTCCCAAGTGACGATTTCCTCTTGGGTAATTTTTAATAGCAACGCCAACTTTTCCTCAAACAATTCATCATAGTCGCTCAAATCTTGGCCGAACAAAGGGAACGATTCGATGAACGAACCTCTTCCCGCCATGATTTCCGCACGGCCGTTTGAAATGGCATCGACCGTGGCGAATTGTTGGAAAACACGGACCGGATCGTCCGATGAAAGCACGGTGACCGCGCTTGTCAGACGGATATTTTTTGTGACTGCCGCTCCGGCCGCAAGGATCGTTGCCGGGTTGCTGGAAGCGTAATCTTTGCGATGATGTTCACCGACTCCGTATACATCCAGGCCGACTTCATCGGCGAGCTTGATTTCCTCCACCACTTGACGGATCCGTTCCGCATGCGAAATCACTTTTCCGCCGGACAACATATCAGGCGTCGTCTCTACAAACGTCGTTATTCCAAGTTCCAATTTATTCACTCCTCATATAACGAAACCTTTTGTTCACTTATCTTTATGTAATCATTCGTTCCCTATTTTATCAAATTTAACGTTACATAATCGATTCCCTCTGTAAAAAAAGAGCGGATGCAATAAACTTAGAAGTTTGACCGTCGGCACCAAGCGGCTTGTTCGAACATGGCTTTACACATGGGATGCATACACAAGTCATTTTCAAATCGTCAAAGAAAAGATTACTCTTTCAATTTAGATGAAAAAGTTTTTGCCTTTCGAATATTGCAAAACAACATAAATTTGAAAAAAAACGGGACAAAGTGGAACATTCGATATGATTTCATCAACGGAAACATCAAAACGGGGAGTTTGAGCCTACATGGATACATGTTAGAATAGATGTACTAGTTTATACAAAAAAAGAATAGCCGCTTTTCATAAATCTTTCAAAACGAAAGGGGTGAACGGATGAACAACGAGCAATTTGAGCTGATCATGGACAAACTGACCGGAATCGAATCGAACGTCGCCCTGTTGACCGAACGCGTTAATGGCTTGACGGAAAATTATGAGATGTTGAAAGCGGAAGTCGAAAACATCAAAAATACGATGGCGACGAAAGACGATGTGAAACACATTCACAACATTATGGCCACAAAGGATGACATCCAACAGATCCATCACGTCATGGCCAAAAAAGACGATGTGGAACAGATCCTTCATGAAATGGCGACGAAAAAAGACGTGGAAGAAATCCCGATGATAAAAGTGGCCATTTTTGAATTGCGTGATATGATTAAAGCGTTGCAAAAAGAGATCGAAACGTTAAAAGCGGAAGTCCGTCAATTGGATGAGCGGACAAAAAAACTGGAAAAAGATGTACAACAATTGCAACAAATGCACATTGAAATGAATGCACGATTGGATCATGTCGAAAAAGACATAAAACAAATCAAAGATACCATTGAAACATTCAAAAAATCTTCGGAAGAACGATTCAAGCATCATGATAAAATCATCGACTTGTTATCCAGACGTTCCATTGAACATGAAGCGATGATCAAATCCGTCATGAATGGCGCGTAAAAAAATGATACAATATTGTTTTAATAAGAAAAGCGAGGTCTGAATGTTCAAACCTCGCCTTTTCATTTCATTACATCATCGGCATATTGCCCATGCCCATGTCTTGGCCTTTTTCTTCAGGAATTTCTGCGACGACCGCTTCAGTTGTCAAGAACATTGCTGCAACAGATGCTGCGTGCTGCAATGCGGAACGAGTAACTTTCGTTGGGTCGACGATACCTGCTTCGATCATGTTCACCCATTCGCCTTTTGAAGCGTCGAAGCCGATTCCTTTTTCTTCAGTTTTCAAGCGTTCAACGATGATTGAACCTTCAAGACCTGCGTTTTCCGCGATTTGACGAACCGGTTCTTCCAATGCGCGCAATACGATGTTTGCACCAGTTTGTTCGTCGCCTTCCAATTCAAGTGAAGCCACTTTATCGTAAATGTTCATGAGCGCTGTTCCACCGCCAGGAACGATTCCTTCTTCAACAGCTGCACGTGTTGAGTTCAATGCGTCTTCCATGCGCAACTTGCGCTCTTTCAATTCCGTTTCCGTAGCAGCGCCGACTTTGATGACCGCTACGCCACCGGCCAATTTTGCCAAACGCTCTTGCAATTTTTCTTTGTCGAATTCAGAAGTCGACTCTTCTAATTCAGCTTTGATTTGGTTTACGCGAGCTTCGATCTTCGCTGGGTCTCCCGCACCTTCAACGATCGTCGTATTCTCTTTCGATACAACGACTTTTGCAGCGCGGCCCAACTGGCTCACTGTCGTTGATTTCAAATCCAAACCTAAATCTTCCGTGATCACTTCTCCGCCTGTCAATACAGCGATATCTTCCAACATCGCTTTGCGGCGATCACCGAATCCAGGCGCTTTAACAGCCACCGCGTTGAACGTTCCGCGCAATTTGTTGACAACCAATGTCGCCAACGCTTCACCTTCAACATCTTCAGCGATGATCAAGAGCGACTTGCCTTCTTGAACAACTTGCTCCAACACAGGCAATACGTCTTGAATGTTAGAAATCTTTTTGTCCGTAATCAAGATGTATGGATCTTCCAAGACAGCTTCCATTTTCTCCTGGTCAGTGACCATATATGGAGAGAGGTAACCGCGATCGAATTCCATACCTTCGACAACTTCCAATTCGGTCGTGAAGCCTTTTGATTCTTCGATCGTGATGACACCGTCTTGTCCGACGCGTTCCATCGCTTCAGCGATCAACTTGCCCACTTCTTCGTCACCTGAAGAGATAGCAGCCACCTGTGCAATCGATTCTTTATCGTTAATTTCATTTGAAATTTCTTTTAAGCCTTCCACAGCTGCTTGGACGGCTTTTTCAATTCCACGACGGATGCCGACTGGGTTAGCTCCCGCAGCAACGTTTTTCAATCCTTCACGGATCATCGCTTGCGCCAACACTGTAGCTGTCGTCGTTCCGTCACCTGCTACGTCGTTCGTTTTTGACGCAACTTCGGAAACGAGCTGCGCACCCATGTTTTCGAACTTATCTTCCAATTCGATTTCTTTTGCGATTGTTACACCGTCGTTCGTGATCAAAGGAGCGCCAAAAGATTTCTCCAATACGACGTTGCGGCCTTTTGGACCTAAAGTAACTTTAACCGCATTCGCCAATTTGTCGACACCTTGAAGTAATTTATTGCGAGCTTCTTCACTGAACTTAATTTCTTTCGCCATGATCGAAAAACCTCCTTAAATTAATTAGTTGATGGATTCATTTTATCGATCGTCATTCGTTTCATTATTCTACTACTGCCAAAATGTCTGTCAAGCTGACAATCAAATATTCTTTGCCGTCATACTCGACTTCAGTTCCTGCATATTTGGAGTAAATGACGCGGTCGTTCACTTTGACTTCTTCTTCAGCGTCTTTGCCTACAGCCACTACTTTTCCTTCTTGCGGCTTTTCTTTTGCGGTATCCGGTAAAACGATGCCGCTTGCTGTCGTTTCCTCCTGCTCGACAAGTTCGATTAAAACACGATCACCTAAAGGTTTGATCATGAAAAGAAACCTCCTTGTTCGATCCGATATTCGTATTATTAGCACTCAACAATCTTGAGTGCTAACAATTATTATAATAAATAATAAGATTTTAAAATGCAAGTATTTTATTTTCACTTGAAAAGTTTACATTTCGCACTTGACTTAATCTATGTTATCATACGTTATGAACTTTATTAACTATTTTACAAAGGGGTTTTGTCCTTGTTCAAGAAACACGAATGGCTTGTGCTAGCAACATATGCATTGATGCTCGGCATCACGTTGCTCATTACATTGATTTTGGTGAAAATGTACAACTTCGATCCCTTTCACACGACGATTTACACGAACATGGTCGTCTTTCTCATCGGTGCGGCCATCATCTACATGTTGTTAAACCGTGATTTAAAAGACGAAAGGAAAGCGCATCCGTTACGTACATACGATTTGACGATATGGGTCATAAGCGGCGTCTTTCTCACTTTCGGCGGGCAAATGGTCGCAAACGTCATCGAAATCGAATTGCTCGGCATCAAACCAGGCTCTGAAAATACGCATTTGATCGTCGAACTTACGAAAATGAATCCGATCTTTTTGCTTTTGCCTGCCATCATCGGGCCGATCGTCGAGGAGCTCGTCTTCCGCAAAGTGTTGTTCGGCGGCTTGCGGCGAAAAATGAACATCCACGTCGCCGCCGTCATTTCATCGCTCATTTTTGCCGTCTTCCATGCGGAATTGGAGCATTTGCTCGTCTATTTCGTCATCGGGCTCATCTTCGTGTTCCTTTATGTAAAAACGAATCGCATCATCGTGCCGATGCTCGTTCACATGTCGATGAACACGATAGCCGTATTGGTGCAGCGCTCGATCGATCCGGAAGAGCTGGAACGAATGCTCGATGAGCTTTCTTTCATCTTTCTCGGAGGTTGGTTTTAAGTGGCATCCGCTGTTTCCTACATCATCTTGGGGCTTCTTTTTGCGTATTTGGCATTTTTGTACGCCGAAGAAACCGTATGGAATCCGATCACGATCATCCTCTCGATCGTCAGTTCGGTCGATTTAGGATTGGGGATCACCCAATTGTATGAACAAATCAAAGAAAAAATGGACAGCAAATAAAGAAGGAGGCAGTTGTACGAAAACAAATTCGCATCTGCCTCCTTTATTGTTCTTCCGTTTCTTCCTCGTCATCCAACGGATAATTTTTCATAAAATACACGAACGATTGCAATTCCACCGACAAATCGATATGATGCACGCGGACGTTTTTCGGCACGCTCAAACGCGCCGGCGTAAAATTGACGATCCCTTTTACGCCCAACGCAACGAGACGATCCGTGATATCTTGCGCCGCGGAAGCCGGCACCGTCAAAATGACGACTTCGACATCGCCCAATTTCGCTTCCAAATCGTCGATATGGTAAATCGGCACGCCGCCGATTTTCTTCCCTTCCTTTTCCCTTGAACGGTCGAATGCCATGACGATTTTCGTATTGTTGCTGCGCATGAAATTGTAATTCAAAAATGCCGTCCCCAAATTCCCGACGCCGATCAACGCGACTTCCGTTATTTCGTCCTGTTCCAACGTCGTCTTGAAAAATTGCAACAAATAATCGACGTTGTAGCCGTATCCTTTTTTCCCGAGCGCCCCGAAATAAGAAAAATCGCGGCGGATCGTCGCGGAGTCCACTTTCACCGCTTCGCTCAATTCTTTCGATGACACCCGCGTCTTTCCTTGTTTATGTAAATTACTGATGAAACGATAATATAATGGCAGCCGTTTCGCGGTAGCTTGTGGTATCTTTTTTCTCATTCATATCCCCTTCTCATCGTGACAATCTCTCTCATACATTCTTCATCTATTGGACATGATCCGGAACAAACAAAGGATTAAACACGGCAAACCTTTCGGAACGAAAGGTTGCTTGTCATATAGTTTAACAAATAAACTTGGTTATGTCCTTTTTCATGATAAAGGCGAAACATTTGTTGGAAAAAACGGTGCCAATATTTTAAGATAAAATTGATTGTCCGAACGGTTGGACGACAAAAACGTTCAACATGCGTGACAATCATCATTGCCTGTTTTTTCAGCAAAAGGTGGAATCTACGATGTTATTGCAATTAAAAAATATATCAAAAAGTTTTTCCGGCAATCAAATTTTGCAAAATATCAATCTAGAAGTGAACGATCATGAGCGCATCGCTCTTGTTGGAAGAAACGGCACGGGGAAATCGACACTTCTGAAAATCATCGTCGGACAAATCCCGTACGACTCGGGTGAAATCATCAAAAAACGGGACATGACGGTCGGCTTCTTGGCCCAAGAACACGATTTTGCTTCCGGACGGTCGATTTGGGACGAAATGTTGACCGTCTTTCAAACATTGATCGAAGAAGAACAAGCGCTCATGAATTTGGCCGAAGAAATCAGCCGCAAAAGCGCAGACAAAAAGGAGCCGGACGAAAAACTGTTGAACGAATACAGCAGGCGTTCCGAACAGTTTGGCGAAGCGGGCGGCTATCGGTACAAAAGCGACATCAAAGGCGTCTTAAACGGCCTCGGATTCAAAACGGAAGAATTCCATACACCGATCCAAGCGTTAAGCGGCGGCCAAAAGACGCGGCTTGCGCTCGGTAAACTGTTGCTTGAAAAGCCGGATTTGCTCGTGTTGGATGAGCCGACAAACCATCTCGACATCGAAAGCTTGAATTGGCTGGAAAATTATTTGCAAAATTATGAAGGGGCGCTCATCGTCGTATCACACGACCGGTATTTCCTCGATAAAATCGTGACGAAAATTTACGAAATCGAAAACAAGAAAGCGGACGTCTACCACGGAACGTACACCGACTATTTGCGCGAAAAAAAGCATCGCCAAACGTTGGCCTGGAAACGTTACGAACAACAGCAAAAAGAAATCCAACGGGCGCAACAATTCATCGCGCAAAACATCGCAAGGGCATCGACGACGAAACGGGCGCAAAGCAGGCGCAAACAATTGGAAAAAATGGAGAAATTGGAGCGGCCCCATACGGAAAAAACGGCCCATTTTTCCTTCGACATCGCCAAAACGAGCGGACGCGAAGTGTTAAAAACGGAAAACTTTTCGTTCCGATACGACGGGATGGACGAACCGTTATTCGAGAATGTGACGTTTACGATCAATCGCGGTGAACGGATTGCGCTCATCGGCGCAAACGGCGTCGGCAAAACGACGTTATTGAAAGCGATCCTTGATGACCGCGAACATTTCACCCTCGGCGCCAACGTCCAAATCGGCTACTACGCGCAAGAGGCGGATGATTTGAACGAAGCCAATACGATATTGGAAGAAGTGTGGAGCGCTTTTCCGGAAAAAACGGAACAGGAAATACGCACCGTTTTGGGCAATTTTTTATTTTCAGGGGAAGATGTCGAAAAACCGATCCATCTTCTCAGCGGCGGGGAAAAAGCGCGTGTCAAATTGAGCAAGTTGATGTTGAAACAAGCGAACTTCCTGCTCCTAGACGAGCCGACGAACCATCTCGATTTGCCGAGCAAAGAAGTGTTGGAAGAGGCGTTGTTGGATTATCCCGGCACCATCTTGTTCGTCTCGCACGACCGCTACTTCATCAACAAAATCGCGGACAAAGTGTTCGAATTGACAAAAGACGGCATCGAAATTTACCTCGGAAACTACGATTATTATATTGAAAAGAAAGAAATCGAAGCCGCACGGGAAAAACTGTCGGAAAACGAAGCGCACAAACGACGTGAAGAAAAGAAGGAAACGTCTGCGAAGCCATTATCTTATGAAGAGCAAAAAAGGCGCCAACGTGAAGAACGGGCGCTTCGACGACGCATCGAAAAAATCGAAAACGAAATCGAAGTTTTGGAAGCAAAACTGAATGAACTTGAACTGGAAATGACGAAGCCTGAAGTGTTCAACGACCATGTGAAAATGAACGAATTATCCGCCAAGGCCAGGGAAACGAAAGAAAAAATCGACGTCCTCTTTGATGAATGGACGTCGTTGCAGCAAGAATAAAAAAGAGCCTCAAACGGCTCTTTTTTAA
>JAAYTF010000116.1 GCA_012518125.1 Bacilli bacterium
GTTAATTTGTTGTGATGCATTTCGGGCAAAGTCCGTACACTTCAAATTTATGATCGTCGATGATATATTGCCCCAAAAGCTTCGAGACGTAATCCATTGGGCAAAAATTCAATTTTTTCGTCGTACCGCATATTTTACAGATGAAATGGTGGTGATGCGAGCCGCCGCACGTCATGCGGAAATGTTTTTCCCCGTCCAATTCCGTCGATTCCAAAATCCCGAGTTCGTGATATAAATGCAAATTGCGATAAACGGTGTCGTAACTGATGCCAGGATAACGTTTTTCCATATGGTCGTACAAATCTTTTGCCGTTTTGTACTTGTTTTCCGCTTCATCCGAGAAAAATTTTAAAATCTCTTCACGGCGGTCGGTCATTTTGTATCCTTTTTTTCTAAGCAAGTTCATGGCGTCTTTGATCGTCACGACTGTTCAACTCCTTTAATCCTTCTAGCTAAAAGACGCTTGTACCCGATTGTGATAAGCAAGATGAAAACTGCGACCATCACGATCGTTCCACCCGGGGGGATGTCCAAATAATATCCGGAAATCAAACCGGTAATGACGGATGTTTCTGCAAATAGAACCGAATAGGCGATAAGTTGTTTGAAACTGGATGCAAGCCGCATTGCGCTTGCAACCGGCAGCGTCATGAGCGCGGAAACGAGGAGCACTCCGACGATCCGGATGGAAGCGGCGATGACGAGCGCCGTCAAGAAGATGAAGATGAAATGGATTCGTTTTGCGTGAATGCCTGTCACGATGGCGTGTTCTTCATCAAATGAAAGTGTCAATAATTCCTTATAAAACAAAACGATCAATGTTAGCACGATGACTGTAATTGCGATGATCGAATAAAAATCGCTCCGGCTCACCGCAGAAACGGAGCCGAACAAGTAATTGAACAAATCGGTGTTAAACCCATTGGCCAACGAAATCAAGATGACGCTCAAGCCCACCCCCGAACTCAAAATGATCGGGATGCCGATTTCTTGATAAGCTTTATAAATCGACCGCAATTTTTCAATCAATAACGCCCCGATGACCGAAAACAACATCCCACTGTAAAACGGGGTGATAACCGGATAGGAAAAACGTTTTTCCATAAAAAGACCAAAAGCAATTCCGGCCAACGTGACGTGGGAAAGCGCATCGGCCAACAATGACAATCTTCTGACGACAAGGAACGCCCCAAGGAGCGGAGCAATGATCCCGACGAGTAAGCCGGTAAAAAACGTGTGTCGTAAAAATTCAAATTGCAACAAATCTGCCAGCATAAATGAATCCACCTTTTTTTCAATTTCGTTTGTTCGTCAATCGTGGTCATGCACGACGATTTGTACGGGATGACCGTATATTTTCGACAATTTTTCTTGCGAAAGCGATTGATAAACGCAAGCTTCGCCGTGAAAATGAAGCTTTTGGTTGATGCAGGCGATTTCTGTCGCATATTTCGTCACCGCACCGGTATCATGGGTGACGAGCAACATCGTAATATTTTTTTCTTTGTTCAACTTGTACAATAAATCGTAAAACCGTTTAACATTTTGATAGTCGATGCCGACGGTCGGCTCATCCAAAATGAGCAATTGAGGGTCGCTCACCAAAGCTCGGGCAATGAAGACGCGTTGTTGTTGACCGCCGGACAAATTGCCGATATTTTCGTAGGCGTACGATTCCAAATCGACTTGCCGAATCGCTTCGAGCACCCGTTCTTTATGGCGTTTGTTGAAGAAGCGAAAATATCCGACTTTCGCGGTGAGCCCCATCGATACGACTTCGAACACGGTGGCGGGGAATCCTTTGTTGAACGTATTTGCTTTTTGTGATACGTAGCCGATGCGGTTCCAATCTTTGAACGAATCGATTGGTTTGTCAAGCAAATAGACGTTACCTCTTTGAGGTTTCAACAACCCTAAAATGATTTTGATCAACGTCGTCTTGCCGCCCCCGTTCGGGCCGACCAGCCCCACGAACATGCCTTCCTTTATCGTTAAATTGATATTTTCCAACACTAATTTTTTTTCGTATGAATAATAAACATTTTCCAGTTTAATGATCGTCTTGGACAACGGTTGAACACCTCTTTAATAGAATGGCATCCGCGTTTTGCGAAACGTTTTTACAATCGTTAGTATATCGTAATGATTACGATTTGTAAACGGGAATGTTCGCTTGAAACAGACAACGATGACGAATCACGTTATGTTATATTATAAATGAAGAAATTTTTTATTAACCGTTGTTTCGTTAAGAAAATCGGAAAATATTTTCCAGATGCCGGCTAATAATATAAATAAAGCGAATAGCGTGTAATAAGGAATCATAATGAAAAAAGATTGTTCCTGGCAATACATTAATGATAAAATATACCATATGAGACAAATGGTAGAGGGGAGCTTGCATATTGGAAAAGGTCATTGGCGTCAATGGAATGACGTGCCAACACTGTAAAAAAGCTGTCGAGACGGCTTTAAGCAATTTGCAAGGTGTAAACCGTGTTGAAGTCGATTTGGAAAAAGGGAACGTAATAGTGAATTATGATGAAGAAGTCGTCACATTGGGCGATATTCGTGTCGCAATCGAAGACCAAGGATACGATGTCGTTCAATGAGATGAACCGATTGATGGTTAACGTGAACAATACGCCAAAGAGGCAAATCGCCTCTTTTTTTGTGTGATATGCTTCACAAATTAAAGCGGTCCGTTTGTTTCTTTTTAGTCCGGGTATATGGAGGATGGATGCAATTTTCAAAAAATTTAATCTAATCCTATATCAATCTCAGAAACATTTGCTTCATTGACGTTTTATAGCGATACGAAACGTATCGTGATATACTAAATGATTAGATAGGAGTGACGTAACATCATGATCAGTGAATTGAAAGACAAACAGTTTGAGCCTGTGACAGATGCCGACTGGCGTGAGGCAGCCGTAAAGTCATTGCGTGGCCAGCCTTTTGAAAAGTTGATAACAAAAACGATTGAAGGAATTGAACTTCAACCGCTTTATACGAAAGAACAGATTGAAAAAGCGCTTGGCGAACGCCAAGAAGCGATGTTGAAAGCGATTCGTGCGGGAAAAACATCGGGGGATTGGACGATCGCACAACGTACATACACTACAGATGGCGATGAATTCATCGCGCAAACGAAAGAAGCGTTGGAAAAAGGGAACGAAGCGATTGTCTATGACGGTTCGCAGCAAGTGGATTGGACTGACGAAAATCTAAAAGAGTTGGCGGAACTGGCGGTGAAATATCCGCTTTATGCCTTTAACGTCGACGAGGGCGACCGCTTCGTACAATTGTACGATTTGATCCCTGAAGCGGATCGAAAAAAAGTCGTCGGAACGTTTACAGGAAGTGCCAAATTGGAAGAAGGTTACCATCTCGTTCGCACAGAAGCGGCGGATACGATCGACGCTCATTTGAAAGGGGCCGACAGTGTCACGGAATTGGCGCTTGCGTTGGCAATCGCCGCGGAAAAAGCGGAAGCGTATGATACTTTCACTCAGTTTGAAAACAAATTTTTCGTCCGTTTTGCGATCGATACACACTTTTTCTTTGAAATTGCAAAATTGCGGGCATTCCGTGTATTATGGCAAACTTTCGCCAAAGCGTACGGCCACGAAAAAAATAGTCGCGTGCCGGTGTTTTCGGAAACGTCATTGCGGACATATTCCAAATTGGATCCGTATGTCAACTTGTTAAGAGCCGGCAACGAAGCTTTTTCAGCCGTGTTGGGAGGAACGGATGTATTGACGGTGCATCCGCATGATGTCGTTGCGGAAATTACACCGGCGGGCATTCGTCATGCGCGCAACATCCAGCTCGTCATCAAAGCGGAAACGTTCGTCGATCACGTCATCGACCCGGCAGGCGGTTCATATTTCATCGACACGTTGACGAATGAAATGGTTGAAAAAGCATGGGACTATTTCTTGGAAATCGAAGAGAAAGGCGGATATTCGGCTTACGTTGAAAGCGGCGAATTGGATGAAAAACTGAAAAAATTGTACGATGAACGGATGCGCAAATTAAGCACGCGCGAATATTCCCTCATCGGCACTAACATTTATCCGGACTTGACGAACGAAATTCCGGAAAACGAAACGTTGTCGGTACCGAATCGTTTGGCCGTCACGTTCGAAGAATTACGCAAAAAATACCGCGAAGAACAACCGAACACCGTCTTGTTGACGTTTGGCGAATTAAAAGATTTCAAAGCCCGCGCCGATTTCGTCTTCGGATTTTTGGCGACGGCCGGCATCGAAGCGAAATACTCGCCAGCTTTCAAGTCTGTCGCTGAAGCGAAAAAGTGGATCGAAGAGAACGAATTCGATTACGGCGTCATCGTTGCGCATCCTAGCGAAATCGAAGGGGTCATGAATGAATTTGTCAAAGATTTTCCGAAAGATAAATGGATCGACGTTGCTGGAAAATATGATGAAGCGACGGAAAAAGCATGGATGGACGCAGGCGTGTCAGGATTCATTTATCAAGGCCAAAACTTGCTAGACAAATTCGCTTACATCGCAAAACGTTGGAAAGAGGATGATAACCATGCAAAAGCCTAACTTTAAAAGCGTACGTCCGGAAAAAATCGCTGTAGATTTCAATCTGACAAAAGAGGAAGTGGCAACAACGAACGAAGGGATCCCGCTTCAAAACGTCTACACGAAAGAAGACGTAGCCCACGCGATTCATTTAGGAGACTATCCTGGCATTGTACCGAACACCCGTGGGCCATATCCGACGATGTACGTTACACGGCCTTGGACGATCCGTCAATATGCCGGTTTTTCAACGGCGGAAGAGAGCAACGCGTTTTACCGCCGCAACTTGGCGATGGGGCAAAAAGGTTTGTCCGTGGCGTTCGATTTGGCGACGCACCGCGGCTATGATTCGGACCATGAACGAGTTACGGGCGACGTCGGTAAAGCTGGCGTGGCGATCGATACGGTCGAAGATATGAAAATTTTGTTCGATGGCATCCCGCTTCACGAAATGTCCGTTTCCATGACGATGAACGGTGCGGTGTTGCCGATCATGGCTTTCTATATCATCGCAGCGGAGGAACAAGGCGTCAAACCGGAGCAGCTGTCGGGAACGATCCAAAACGACATTTTGAAAGAATACATGGTTCGCAACACGTACATCTATCCACCGGAAATGTCGATGAAAATTATCGCGGACATTTTCGAATATACTTCGAAATATATGCCGAAGTTCAACTCGATTTCCATTTCCGGTTACCATATGCAGGAAGCGGGCGCTACGGCGGACATCGAGCTAGCTTATACGTTGGCGGACGGACTTGAATATGTACGCACCGGATTGAAAGCGGGCATCGATATCGATTCATTTGCGCCGCGTTTATCGTTCTTCTGGGCGATCGGCATGAACTACTTTATGGAAGTGGCGAAAATGCGGGCGGCGCGCAGAATGTGGGCGCAACTCATGAGTCAATTCAATCCGAAGAATCCGCGTTCATTGACATTGCGCACGCATTCGCAAACGTCCGGTTGGAGCTTGACGGAGCAAGATCCGTTTAACAACGTCACACGTACATTAATTGAAGCGAATGCTGCAGCAATGGGCCATACACAAAGCTTGCATACGAACGCGTTGGATGAAGCGATCGCACTTCCGACAGACTTCTCGGCGCGCATCGCACGCAACACGCAATTGTTCTTGCAGGAAGAAACGTTGATGACGAAAGTCGCCGACCCATGGGGTGGTTCATACTACGTTGAAAAATTGACGCAAGAAATTATGGATAAAGCATGGAAGTTAATCGAAGAAGTCGAAGAACTCGGCGGCATGGCCAAAGCGATTGAAACGGGACTTCCAAAACTGCGAATCGAAGAAGCCGCAGCAAAACGGCAAGCACAAATCGACTCCGGTGCGGAAACGATCATCGGAGTGAACAAGTATCAACTTGAAAAAGAAGAACCGATCGAAATTTTGGACATCGACAACACACTTGTGCGCCAAAAGCAAATTGAGCGGATTGAAAAAGTGAAAGCGACGCGCAACGAAGCGGAAGTGAAGCGTACGTTGGACCGATTGACGGAAGCGGCAAAAACAGGCAACCGCAACCTTTTGGAATGTGCAGTTGATGCAGCACGAGCTCGTGCAACAATCGGTGAAATTACGCAAGCGATTGAAAAAGTGTGCGGCCGACATAAAGCGGTCATCCGTACGGTTAGCGGTGTTTACAGTTCAAACTTCTCCGACCAAGAAGTGATTGAAGAAGTCAAACAGATGACGGATGAATTTTTGGAAAACGAAGGTAGAAGACCACGTATTTTAATTGCGAAGATGGGACAAGACGGACACGACCGCGGAGCGAAAGTCGTCGCTTCATCTTATGCCGACTTAGGTTTTGACGTCGATATCGGACCGCTTTTCCAAACTCCAGCGGAAACGGCGCAGCAAGCGGTCGAAAACGACGTCCATGTCGTTGGTGTAAGTTCGCTTGCCGCTGGTCACAAAACATTGGTTCCACAATTAAGGAAGGAATTGGACAAACTAGGCCGTCAAGACATCATCATCGTTGTCGGGGGCGTCATTCCGCCGCAAGATTATGAGTTCTTATACGAAAACGGTGCAGTGGCCATCTTCGGACCTGGAACGGTCATTCCTGTAGCCGCACAAAAAGTGATCGAAGAGATTTATAAGAGCCTTGGCTATGAGGAAGTGACCGAATGAGTGGAGAAGAGAAATTGAATCTGGATGACAGTGCGTTACATGTCATGGACGGCATCTACAGCAAGCACGACGGGATGACGAAACCGCCCCGTCGCCGCTTTGTCAAAAAAAGAAAACCGATTTCAATCGATGATTTGTATGAAAAGATCATCGCCGGTTCCCGTCAAGACTTGGCCCGTGCGATTACGTTGATTGAAAGTGTCAGAAAAGAAGACCAAAAAAACGCCCAGCAATTGTTGAACCGTTTGATGCCGCGGACGGGAAACAGCATCCGCATCGGCATCAGCGGTGTGCCGGGTGCGGGCAAAAGCACATTTATCGAAACGTTCGGTTATATGTTGTGTGAAATGGGCCATAAAGTAGCCGTATTGGCGATCGATCCAAGTTCTCACGTAACAGGCGGAAGCGTGTTGGGCGACAAAACGCGGATGGAAAAGTTGTCGAACCATCCGAACGCCTACATCCGTCCATCCCCTTCATCGGGTACGCTCGGCGGCGTGCACCGCAAAACGCGCGAAACGATGTTGCTGTGCGAAGCGGCCGGTTTTGACATCATTTTGATTGAAACGGTCGGTGTCGGTCAAAGCGAGACGGCCGTGCGCAACATGGTCGATTTCTTCATTTTGTTGGCGTTGACCGGTGCGGGCGACGATTTGCAAGGGATGAAAAAAGGGATCATGGAAACGGTCGATTTGATCGTCGTCCATAAAGCGGATGGCGAAAATAAACGGCGGGCGAACCGCACCGTCCGTGAATACAAACAAATTCTCCATTTGTTACGGCCGGCGACGCCCGGCTGGCAATCGACGGCCATCCCCGTTTCTTCTTTGGAGAATACGGGTCACGATGAAGTGTGGAAGCAAGTATTGAAATTCAAAGAAAAAATTCAAGCAAGCGGTTATTGGGAACAAAGACGCCAAGAACAGACGAAAGATTGGTTCCACGATATGATCCACGATCGTTTGATCGAAACGTTTTACCAACAACCTGGACGGAAAGAACAAGTGGCGCAATTGGAAGCGCAAATTTTGCAAGGAAAACTGACGGTTTCGCTTGCCGTCGATGCACTTTTTGAAGCGGATTGAACGTATGAAATAAGAGATGTTGCAGTTTGTTTTGCAGCATCTCTTTTTCCATAAAAAGTTCACAAAATGGACGTATATTATTGCGAAAAAAATAAAAATCGTCTATTATAATAACAGCATCTTTTTTTATTTCTAATTTCATGAATGAGTATTCATTCAAAACGATAAGGAGGATTATGAATGAGTCGAGTAATCAAACGTGCTGCGGTGCTAGGATCGGGAGTTATGGGTTCAGGGATTGCAGCTCACTTGGCAAACATCGGCATCCCGACGCTCATGCTTGACATCGTGCCAAGAGAGCTCACCGAAGAAGAAAAAGCCAAAGGCTTGACATTGGAAGACCGCGTAGTACGTAATCGCATAGCGGAAGCAAACAAACAAAAATTGCTCAAACAGAAACCGTCGCCAATCACTTCCAAGAAAAGTTTGGACTTGATTGAAGTGGGAAACATGGAAGACGATCTTGACAAATTGAAAGACGTCGATTGGATCATTGAAGTCGTCGTTGAAAATTTGGAAATCAAAAAACAAGTGTTTGCAAAAGTCGACCAACATCGCAAAGAAGGAACGATCGTCTCTTCAAACACATCTGGGATTTCCGTCGAGGCGATGATCGAAGACGTGTCGGACGATATGAAAAAGCATTTTCTCGGAACGCACTTTTTCAACCCGCCACGCTATTTGAAATTATTGGAAATCATACCGACGAAATGGACCGATCCGGAAGTCGTCGCATTTATGAAAGAGTTTGGTGAAAACGTTTTAGGTAAAGGGGTCGTTGAAGCGAAAGATACGCCAAACTTCATCGCAAACCGCATCGGCACATACGGCTTGATGGTCACCGTACAAGAAATGCTCGATGCCGGATTGTCTGTCGGCGAAGTCGACTCCATCACGGGTACGTTGATCGGCCGTCCGAAAAGCGCGACGTTCAGAACGCTCGATGTCGTCGGCCTCGATACGTTCATCAATGTATGCAACAACGTGTATGAAAATGTAGAAGGTGAAGAAAAGAAAGTGTTTGAAGTGCCGCAATTCATGCACGACATGAATGCGCGCGGATGGCTCGGAGCAAAGGCGAAACAAGGCTTTTACAAAAAAGAACGCGGTGAAAATGGAAGCGTTATTTTGGAATTGGATCCTGAAACGTTGGAATACACGGAACGTAAAAAGCTGAAAACGCCTGCCGTTGAGATGGCAAAACAACAAAAAGGTGCGAAAAACCGTTATAAGGCGTTGGTGAACCAGCCGGGGGACAAAGCGAGCGACTTCTTATGGAATGTCACGAAAAGAACACTGGTTTACACAGCCGAATTGCTTGGAGAAATCGCGGACAATATCACTCAAATCGACAATGCGATGAAATGGGGCTTCGGTTGGCAGTTAGGTCCATTTGAGACATGGGATGCCATCGGCGTAAAAGAATCCGTCAAACGGATGGAAGAAGAAGGCGTCAACGTTCCTGAGTGGGTTAAAAAGTTCGTCGAAGCCGGACATGAAACATTTTACAAAGAAGAGAACAACAACGTTTACTATTACGATCCACAAACGGAAACGTACAAACAAATCAACTTCAACAAAAAAGAATTCAACATTAAGCGCGTGAAAGACGAACGCGGCGTCATTATGAAAAA
>JAAYTF010000117.1 GCA_012518125.1 Bacilli bacterium
GACCATGTGAAAATGAACGAATTATCCGCCAAGGCCAGGGAAACGAAAGAAAAAATCGACGTCCTCTTTGATGAATGGACGTCGTTGCAGCAAGAATAAAAAAGAGCCTCAAACGGCTCTTTTTTAATTGAACAAAAATGATTCCTGTTTCGATTGTTCCGTCGCGATGCGGTAGATGATTCCGAACATCATCATCGTCGACAACGTCGTACTCCCCCCGTAGCTGATGAACAAAAGCGGAATCCCGGTGATCGGCACGATCCCGATCGTCATCCCGATATTTTGGAACGTATGGATCAAGATGAGCGCAAAAAAACCGTAACAGATGTACGAAGCGTACGGGCTGAATTCCGCGCTTTTCATGCCGAGGATGACGAGCCGGTATAAAAAGAGGAAAAACACCAAGATGACGACCGCCCCGCCGACGAAGCCGAAACTTTCACCGATGATGGCAAAAATGAAATCGGTGTGCGCTTCCGGAATCTGGACTTGTGCGCTGTTCATCCCTTTCCCCGTCAATTGCCCCGAACCGACCGTCATCAACGACAAATCCAAATGATAACGATCGTTGCTGTCCTGGCTCGACGGGTCAAACCATGTCAACACCCGGTTAATTTGATGCGGTTCAATTTTCAATACGTTTTGGGCAAAATCCGGAAAATTGACAATCAGCAACACGGCTGCCGTGGCCGCGGCAATCCCGGTCGTCAAGATGACCGCGATGAGCCGCCAATCGACGCCAGAAAGGATAATTAATATTCCCGCGATGAAGAAAAAGACGAGCGTCGTTCCCAAATCCGGCTGCTTCCAAATGAAAAACGCCGGAATGAGCGTGACGCCAAAAATTTTGGCGATGAGCCACAAATCGGACGCAATCGTTTGCTGCGCATATTTCTGTTGATGGCGGAAAATTAAATAAGCCAAAAACAAAATTAAAAAAAGTTTCGTGAATTCAGATGGTTGGATCGAAATGAACGGCAAATTGTTGAACCAGCTTTTCGCGCCGTTGACCGGTTTCGCGATCGATTCCGGGCTGAAATGCAAAATGACTAACGATAGCACGCCCAATATATACAAATAAAAACTCGTCTTGTACAATTGCTCCAAATCGACGAATTGAATCGCTGCGGCCAACATGATGCCGAGCATATAGAAAACTAAATGTTTTACGACGAAATTATCATTGTATTGGCCCAATTGCTGCGCATTGTTGATCGCCAACAGACTGATGACGATGAAAAAGAGCAAAAACAAAATCAAATCGAGATGTAGATAATGTGATTGCCGACTTTTGAACATTTTGTCAAATCACCAAGATTCTATTAAAGTGAATGAAGCTCGTCGTTTGCAAATCCCTAAACTATTATTATAATCGTTTTTCGATCGATTTGCTAGTCATGCCGGGGTTGTGGATAACTTTGACAATCCACAAAACCATCCCCAATACCGCGTCGGACAAATGCTGATATATGAACATTTTCGCCAAATTATGCACAACGTTGTGGAAACTTTGTTGGTAACTATGTCAACGGGAGTGCCGCTTTCCCGTTCAAATCCCAAGCGGCAAACCGTCCTTTTTCGTATAAGATGCTACCTGCGGCCGCGATCATTGCGGCGTTGTCGGTGCATAACTCGAGCGGTGGAAAATAGACGGGGATATCCGTATTTTTAAATTTTTCCGTGATCCGTTTGCGCAGCCCGTTGTTCGCCGCGACGCCCCCGGCGACGATCACCTGCTTTACGTCATATCGTTTGGCCGCTCGGTACGTTTTTTCCGTCAACACATCGACGACGCTCGCTTGGAAACTTGCGGCGACTTGCGCCTTGTCAATTTCGTTTCCCCGTTGTTTTTCGTTATGGACATAGTTGATGACCGCCGATTTCAACCCGCTGAAACTGAAATCGAAACTCTCCTCATCGAGCCATGCCCGAGGAAAATCGATCGACGCTTCCGCTTTTTCCGAGAGCCGATCGATGTGCGGTCCGCCCGGATACGGCAATTCGAGCGTCCGCGCCACTTTGTCAAACGCTTCGCCCGCCGCATCATCGAGCGTCTCGCCGATCCGTTCATACTCCCCGTGATCACGCATGATGATGAGCTCGGTATGGCCCCCTGAAACGATGAGCGCCAAAAGCGGGAATTCAAACTCCTCGATGAGCCGGTTCGCATAAATATGCCCGGCGATATGGTGGACGTTGATGAGCGGTTTCTTTTTCGCAAAAGCGAGCGCTTTGGCCGCGCTGATGCCGACCAACAACGCCCCGATCAATCCGGGGCCTTCCGTCACCGCGATCGCATCGATGTCATCCCACGTGCAATTTGCTTGGCGGAAGGCTTCTTCCAATACGTAAGTGATCTGTTCCGTATGCTGCCTTGAAGCGATTTCCGGGACGACGCCCCCGAATTGCGCGTGTTTTTTTATTTGTGATGACACGACGTTCGCCAAAATTTCTTTGCCGTTTTTCACGATGGCCGCCGCCGTCTCGTCGCAGCTCGTTTCAATCCCTAAAATGATGTAGTCTTTTTCCATTATAAAACGATAAGAAGAGCGACCCTCCCCTTATCGGAACAACCCCCTTGTCGTCAATCTTGATAAAATTTGGTGAAATCGATCTCCGCAAGCCTCACCCACATGACGATCGCATCCTCGCCGTTGTCCGGATAATAGTTTTTCCGGATGCCGCCCTCTTTCAACCCGAATTTTTTATACATGTTTTTCGCGACGTGATTCGACGGACGGACTTCCAACGAAAGTTTTTGTGCACCGCGTTGAAAGGCGTACATCATCGCGAATGAAAAAAGCTTTTCGCCGATCCCTTTTCCACGGTATGGAGGAGCGACCGCGATATTTGTGATTTGCGCATCGTCATAGACGATCCATAAACCGACATAACCGATGATTTGATCGTCATGGACGATGACGAAATAATGGGCAAAATCGTTTTTCAACAATTCTTGTTCATAAATCTCCCTTGTCCATGGCGAGGGGAACGATTGCCGATCGATGTGCATCACTTGTGGCAAATCGTCAACGCGCATGTTCCTTATGGAAAGTTGTGTCTTTGTCGTCATTGTTCTTTTCCTTTCAATAAATTTGCTTCCGCTTCCGTCATCCGCAAATAATGTGGTTTTACGAAATGAACCGGGACTTCTTGTTGTTCGGCGCCTTCCATTAGCAAGTTGCCCGGACGCAAAAACCGGTTTGCATCAGACGCAAAGAGCGTCCGGTTTTTCAACTCAAGTTCAATCGTTTCTTTAAATAAATCGATATGCGGGCTGATGCATAAAATGGCTTTCTCCGGAAGATCTTTCAATGCGGCGAACCAATCATCCAGCACCGCGTATTGTTCTCCGATGACATCGACGAGCTTTCCGTTTTCGAATTGGAAAAGCGCCGTAAACATCGCATTTCTTCTTGCATTGAAGAACGTCCAAATGTACCCGTCAAAATAACGGCCGTTATACGCCAATGCGCGCAAACTCGACACAGGCACGATAGGGATATCAAGCGCCCACGCCATCGCTTTTGCGGTCGTCACACCGATCCTCACCCCGGTGTACGATCCCGGGCCGCGTC
The DNA here is from genome assembly GCA_012518125.1 of Bacilli bacterium. Classification (GTDB taxonomy): domain Bacteria; phylum Bacillota; class Bacilli; order Bacillales; family Amphibacillaceae; genus Pseudogracilibacillus. The sequence goes on from JAAYTF010000117.1 coordinate 3,579, forward strand.
CGACGATGATCTTGTCCAAATGTTCCGGCTCCAGCGCCGCATCTTCCATCAAACCGACCACCGCCGGCATCAAGCGCGATGAGTGGTCTTTTTTAATATTTGTCATTTTTTCCGCCGCTAGTTTGCCATCTTTTTGAATTGCCACTGCCAACGTTTCATTTGACGTATCAAGTGCCAAAATGTTCATTTGCCGAATCTCCCTAGTGCTTCTTCAAGTTTCTCAATATACGGTTCATATTTCTTTCCTACCGCTTCAACCGTGATTTCACGGGCTGTATCGCCGGTCCTTTCGATCGTTATGGACAAATATTCTTCCGGCAAAAAAGCTTCAATAAATTGCGCCCATTCAATCACCGCCACACCGTCACCGTAAAAATATTCATCGAAGCCGATGTCTTCATCCGAATGTTCGAGACGATAGACATCCAAATGGTAAAGCGGGAACCTTCCTTCATATTCTTTTACGATTGTAAACGTCGGGCTTGTCACCCGTTCGGTGATCCCCAAGCCTTTGGCAAGGCCTTTTGTGAAATGCGTTTTACCGACGCCGAGCTCCCCCGTCAACGTGATGACATCCCCGGCTTGGACGATGTCAGCGAGCGAGGAGGCGATTGCTTCGGTATGCGCTTCTTCTTCGCTTATGAACGTTATTTTTTTCGTCATGATTTCTCCCTGCTTTTCCGGTGCACGTAGCCTTTTTTCCGCAACGTTTTCAAGACACCGTTTTTTCTAAGCAAAACTTTCCCATTTCGCTCTTTATTATACGACACAAAACCTATTTCCGTAACGCGAACGCCCGCCTCCGCGGCGATTTCTTCCACTTTAGGGAAGTCGCTTTTGGCCACCGTGCCGACCAGTTCGAAATCTTCGCCGGCGAAATATTTATAATAATCGAGGCGCTCTTTTGGGAAATGGCTTAATGCCTTGCTTACTGGAACCAAAGCATCATCGATTTCGATCAAAACGTTCGAACTTGCGGCAATCTCATTCAATTCGTTGGCGAGTCCGTCGCTGATGTCGTTCAACGCGACCCGGCCGATTTCCCTCAACTTTAGCGCAAATTCGACGCGGGGGGTCGGCAGTTGATGCCGTTTGATCAACTTTCGTTTTTCCGCTTCGGGACAATTCACCGGGATGTTATTCAACAGCAAATCGAGCCCCGCGCCCGCATCGCCGAGCGTTCCGGTCACAAAAACGAGATCGCCCGGACGTGCATCACTCCGCAGCCGCGCTTTTCCCACCGGGACGGAACCGATGATCGTCAACGATAGCGTAAGCAAACCACCCGAAGTCGTATCGCCGCCGATCAAATCGACGCCGTATACGTCAGCCAACTTTTTCATTCCGGAAAATATTTGCAGCACGTCCGCATCGGGAAGTTCATCCGGTATGACGACCGATGCGAGATAAAAAAGGGGCGCGGCGCCCATCGCGGCAAGGTCGCTTAAATTGGCCGCCATAAGACGATAACCGATTTGCCACGGTTCCAACGTCTCTTTTGTAAAATGGACGCCTTCCACAAACGTATCGACCGCGATCACGGTATCCTCGTTTCCCATGCGGAAAATCGCCGCATCATCGCCGATGCCTTTTATTAATTTATTTTGCCGATATGTATTCGGTTTGATGTTGTCAATGAAAGAAAATTCGTCCATCGCAAATACCTCGATTTCACAAACATAAAAAAGAATAAATGAGAAAAGACGTCGCCTTTGCCAAACGTTTGACATGTCCGATTCGGACGCTTTCAGGCATCCAAGACGGCCAAGATCCGGCGTCTGGCAAACAACGTCCCATGCCGGGAGCTTTCCCAAGCATGTTTCTTTTTAAAACATAGCATAAATCGCCATCCTTAAAAAGATTTTCTCATTTATTCCTATGAAGCGCAAAACTTATTCATCCGTTTTTGTCAAATTCAATACGTGTTGCCGATATTTGAGCGGCGTTTTTCCTTTATGTTTTTTGAAAAATTGAATGAAATGGCTGTGGCTTTGAAAGCCGTAAGCTTCGCGGATTTCAGCGAGCGACTTCGACGTATGGACGATCTCATACGTTATTTCCGCGATTTTTCTTTGCGCAATGTAATCGGAAGCATTCATCCCGACATTCAAGCGGAACAAATTCGACAAGTGCGTCGTCGAAATGCCCAATTGGCCGGCCAACCATTTTACCGTCAATTTGCGGTCTTTTATATGTTCGTTGATGAGTTGAATGGCCTGATCCAATTTCGGGCAATGGTCGTGATATGGCCGGGCAAAAATCAACTTGTCGATAATCGTGTCGAGAAAATTCGGAATATTCAGAATATAATGGGACAAATTTTCCCAAGTTTCAATTTCATAAATCAACTCGTACGCATCGTTCAACATTTCCGGGCGGAGCGAGTGTTTTTTGCTGATCCGGCTCAATAAGTCGGTGATGATGCTGATAAAAACGATCCGTACGACGAAAACTTGCTCTTTGTCATTCAAATCGAGGACAGAAAAACAAAAGGATGTCAAATAATCTTTCAATTCTTCTTTGTCGCCTTTATGCAGCAAAGTCGACCACTGTTGCTTCCATATCGATGTCGACATTTCTTCATTTTTTTTCAGCCAATCAACCCGAGGCACTGATGTTGCAAAGATGCTTGATTCTTTACTAAACATTTTTACCTCCTAGTTTTTGCCTGACTTTCACCGATTCAGGCGGAATCCGTTTACATGATTGATGAAACAATTTCTTTTGTAAATCAAATGCAAAAAGACTTTCTCGTATTCTCACCCAATCACCCCTATCTCATTGATCCAATTGGTATTCCCCCTGTAACAGGTGAAATTGTTTTTTCTTTTTTTCATTTTCTTTGCAACTTTGCTTCTCTTCTATTAAGTTAGAGGAAAAGTTCCAGCGATGCAATAAAAAGTTGTCGACTTTTTTCGACATTTTTCTACACTTTAAAGTAATGATTGTGTGAAGCGCTTGTTCCCTTCGTTCTTGTCATCTGTCCTCATTTGATATATTTGCAAGACCATTTCCCAGAAAAAACATTCCCCATGGGAAATGCCACGGGGAATGTAAAACGTTAATATGCTCTTGCCCAATAAACCATTTCTTTCGCTTCTTTGCCGCACACGAAACACGAATCATCCAAACGTTCTTGTTCAAACGGGATGCAACGTGATGTCACGGAAAACTCCTCTTTCACTTTTTCTTCGCATGATGCATCGCCGCACCACATCGCCTTCATGAATCCAGGGTTCTCTTCGAGCACCCGTTTCATCTCTTCCATATTCTTCACCACGGTCGTTTTCTTTTCGCGATGCGCGAGCGCCTTGTCGTATAAATTTTGCTGGATTTCATCGAGCAGCTCAGGAATCCGTGTTTCCAAATCGCTCATCAGAATCGTTTCTTTTTCCAACGTGTCGCGGCGCACCGCAACCACTTGATTGTTCTCAATGTCGCGCGGCCCGATTTCGATGCGGATTGGATAACCTTTCATCTCCGCCTCGTTGAACTTCCAGCCCGGCGTTTTGTCGCTGTCGTCGATATCGACGCGGATGATGTCTTTCAAACGGTCGCGCAATTCGTACGCTTTATCGAGAACGCCTTCTTTATGCTGCGCGATCGGAATGATCATCGCTTGGACCGGGGCGACGCGAGGCGGCACGACCAACCCGCGGTTGTCGCCGTGGACCATGATGAGCGCGCCCATGATGCGCGTTGAAACACCCCAAGAAGTTTGATGGACGTATTGTTGTTTTCCTTCTTTGTCCAAATATTGAATGTCGAACGCTTCCGCAAAACCGGTGCCGAGATAGTGCGA
>JAAYTF010000118.1 GCA_012518125.1 Bacilli bacterium
AAACAACCCCGAGCACTTCCGTTTAAGCTTTCGGGGTTTTAGGCGCTATATGTTCCGTGAACGAACCATCCATGTTTATCGTGATGCTGCTGTAGACGGCCGTTTCCGTATCATATTTCACGAGCGCAAGTTCATCTGCTTCAACGTTCAACAAAAAAGAGACCGCTTCCTGAAACGGTTTTTTCCATGCCGGTTTTTCGATCGCGTCCGTTTTTCGGAACAGCCATAAAAGCAAATCAGGGTGATTTTCCAAAATGAAATGGCGATATTGTTCGTACAGATCGCTGCCGGTTAACTTTTCCCGGATCGTCCGGTTTGTCAATTCGTCAAACGTTCTTTCTTGGAAAAAACTCCGTGTAGCCAACAAGAAGTTGTCGAGGGACAACCAGTCCCAATGATCAAGCTTGCCGGAAAGCCAAGTAAGAAAAAACTGTTCGGTTTCTCCAGGCAAAACGGCGGTTTGCTCGGGGTACGTTTCCTCCAGTCTTTTCAGTTCATAAAGCACCGCCGCACTTTTTGGCCCTTTCGTCATGTAGTTTCCGAGAAAAACGGCTCTGTTTAGGCCGTTTTCCAGATCGATGAACGTAAGCGCCTCCATCAATTCATCGTATTTGCCGTAAATATTTTGTAACGCATAAATCGTCACCATCGTATCACACCTTACAATAGTAGAAGATTTTCAAACTATATCATGAAAAGCGCGCAAATGCAATAGTCCGACCGGACGTTTTTTTAAACGGACGGTAAGCGGATTGAATCATGGATGAAAGATTTAGAGTTTAAATAAGCATCTCTTTATCAATGAACAAAAGGGATTGACATTTTGGCTTTTTAAGCGCTTTTCGGGAAAAAAGGAAGTTCCATTTTGTCGGTGGCATGAAATGTTGCAAGGGGGAACGAAAAACGGATGCGTACGCGTTTGGTAAGACGTTCCAAACGTCCATGACGAGCAAACGATAAGAGGATAAATTTAAAAGGAATACACTTCAACAAGTGGCTGCGGATTCACGAGAAAAAAAGAAGAAAGAGGCGTCCATTTGCTTAAAATGGCGCCTCTGTGAAAATTTGCTTCAGCAGCAAAGGAAGCTGTTTGATGCAATGGGCACGTCACGAGGTTCATCATAAACTTTGTTCAATCAATCGGCGCACTTCGTCGTCTTTTCCTTCATGGAACAAATCGACGATTTTGCTGCCGACGATCACCCCGTCACAAAAGCTGCTCAAGCGCCGCGCTTGTGCATGGTTCGAGACGCCGAATCCGGCCAAGACGGGCACTTTGCTCATTTGTTTCAGCGAGCGCAAATATTCGCCGACTTTTTCGTCGTGATTTGCCCGCGCGCCGGTCGTGCCGGTGACGGAAACAGCGTATAAAAACCCTTCGGAAATTTCAGCGAGCTTCTTTTTCCGTTCTTTTGTGCTCGTCATCGCCACGAGGCGGATGAAGGCGATGTGATGCCGTTTTAAAGCATCAGCAATCATAAACTCTTCTTCCATCGGCACATCCGGGATGATGACGCCATCGACGCCGGCGCGCTGGCAAGCGGCGGCAAAATCCTCGATGCCGTAGACGAAAACCGGATTGAAATATGTCATGAAAATGATCGGCACGTTGCGTTCCGCTTTCGTTTCTTCCATCAATGCCAAGACCGATTTCAAAGTGACGCCGTTTCGGATCGCGCGCATACCCGCCCGTTGAATCGTCGGGCCATCCGCTACGGGATCGGAAAAGGGGATGCCGAGTTCAATCGCGGCCACGCCGCTTTTTTCCAACAGTTTGATCCGGTCGACGAGTACGTCCAGACCACCGTCGCCGGCGACGATGTAGGGGATGAACAAGTTTTGGCCGCGTTTTTTGATGTTGTCAAAATATGCCTCGATTTTTTTGATGCCATGTTCGTTTGTCACGACGTTTTTCCCGTTTGTCACATTGGTTCACCTCGCAATCGGTCTTTCACTTGATTTACGTCTTTGTCGCCGCGGCCGGACAAGTTGACGACGATGATGTCGTCCGGCTTCGTTTCTTTGGCGAGCTTCACCGCGTAAGCGACGGCGTGCGCACTTTCAAGCGCCGGGATGATGCCCTCCACACGAGACAACAATTGAAAAGCCTCAAGCGCTTCGTCGTCGGTGATCGCATCGTATGTGACGCGCCCCGTTTCGGCCAAATAACTGTGTTCCGGGCCGACGCCAGGGTAGTCGAGCCCGGCGGAAATCGAAAACGCCTCCTTGATTTGCCCGTCTTCCGTCTGCAACAATTTCGTCATCGTTCCGTGCAGGACGCCGGTGCGGCCGTCCATGAGGGTCGCCGCGTGCTTTCCGGTCGCGATACCAAGCCCGCCGGCTTCCACACCGTACAATTTCGTTTCCGTCGCTTCGATGAACGGATAAAACATTCCCATCGCGTTGCTGCCACCGCCGACGGCCGCGATGATGTGCGTCGGCAGCTTGCCGGTCTGCTCGATGATTTGCCGCTTCGTCTCTTCACCGATGATTTTTTGGAAATCACGGACGATTTGCGGGAACGGATGCGGGCCGACGACGGAACCTAAAATGTAATGCGTATCTTCGACGTGTGTCACCCAATGGCGCAGCGCTTCATTGACCGCGTCTTTCAGCGTGCCGCTGCCTTGGTCGACCGGTTCGACTTTCGCACCAAGGAGCTCCATGCGAAAGACGTTCAACGCTTGGCGCTCGACGTCCAATTTCCCCATGAAAACGGTGCACTCCAAGCCGAGCAGCGCGCAGACGGTCGCCGTCGCCACGCCGTGTTGGCCGGCACCCGTTTCGGCGACGATTTTCTTTTTCCCCATCCGCTTCGCCAAAAGCGCCTGCCCGAGCGAGTTGTTGATTTTATGGGCGCCGGTGTGGTTCAAGTCTTCGCGTTTCAGGAAAATGCGGCCGCCGCCAAGGTGTTCGCTCAAATTTTTCGCTTCGTAAAGCGGCGTTTCGCGGCCAACGTACTGTTTCAAATAGTATTGCAGTTCTTCTTGGAAGCCGGGGTCGTCCTTGATTTTCCCGTACGCTTCCTCAAGTTCAAGTAGTGCCGGCATCAGCAGTTCCGGCACGAAACGTCCGCCGTATTTGCCGTAACGGCCGCGTTCATCTGGCAAATTGTATGTCATCGATGATCAACCTTTCATCTTTTCTTCGTTTGCAATTTGTTCCTTTTTGCAAGTCAATCGCTGTCAAAGCTTAAACATCAACGTTTTTCGCCGCTTGGACGAACCGTTTGATTTTGCCGACGTCTTTTTTGCCGTTCGTCTCGACGCCACTTGAGACATCGACGCCAACAGGCCGGACGGCGGATATGGCTTTGGCGACATTTTGTTCATTGAGCCCGCCTGCCAAAATGAGTTTCCGGCGGTCGATGTTCAATCGTTCCAGGCGGCTCCAATCAAACACGTTCCCAGAACCGCCGCGGTATGTCGTCCCCGGACTGTCGATCACATAAAATTCGCAAGGGTACGCCCGAAGCGTTTCGTCGCATACAGCTTCGATTGGAAAAGCTTTGATGACCGGCATGCCCAATTCCAGAGCGAATCGGGCATCTTCATCGCCGTGCAGTTGGATGTAATCAAGCCCGACCATTTTCGCAATCTGTTCGATGTTTTCTTTCGTTTCATTGACGAAGACGCCGACTTTTTTCACGGCAGGGGAAAGGTGCTTTGCAATGTCCGCCGCGGCGTCGGGCGAGATGCGCCGTTTGCTTGGCGCAAACACAAACCCGATGAAATCCACACCCGCCTCTTCCGCCGCTTTTGCCGCTTCCAGCGTCGTGATGCCGCATATTTTCACCAACATGGGGATTCCTCGCTTTCAAGTCCGATTGACGTTTTGTTCCATTCCAGGAAAAGGGTGTTCTTAAGCTTTTTACCGCTTTTTAAATCTGCTCGTTCATTTTGTCCCATCCCAGGAAAAGTCTTGCACACGGATTTTTGAAAACCGAATTTTTCTTGGTGTTCTGTTCGGCTTCAAGAAAAGAATGGTCGTTGATATTCCGCTGCGTCATTTTGTCCTAACTGTATGCAACCGCCGAATGTTCAGCTGTCCCGGTGCACACGCATCCGTTTTAACAAGTGCGCATCAACGAAACGGCACTTGGAACGAACGGATTGCACCGCCGACATCATCGGCGCGCATGAACGTTTCCCCGACCAAGATGGCTCGTGCACCCGCATCGCGCACCGTTACGACATCTTGCGGCGTTTTCAAGCCGCTTTCGCTCACGAGCACGATGTCATCTTCGTCGATGAGGCGGCTCAAACGTGCCGTCGTTTCAAGGTCGACGTTGAACGTCTTCAAATCGCGGTTGTTGATGCCGATGAGCTTCGCGCCAAGTCCAAGCGCCCGTTTCATTTCTTCTTCATTGTGGACTTCCAAGAGCACTTCCAACTCGCGCTTTAACGCATATTCGTACAACCGCTTCATCGTTTCATCATCGAGCGCCGCCGCAATGAGCAAAATGATGTTCGCACCGGCACGTTTCGCCTGTTCGATTTGCACTTCATCGATGATGAAATCTTTGCACAAAAGCGGCACATCGACGACTTCGCGCACTTGGCGCAAGTCTTCCATCGAACCGTTGAAAAACGGTTTGTCTGTCAAAACGGAGATGGCCGCCGCGCCGTTATCCGCATATGTTTTTGCTTGCGCAATCGGGTCGACAGCGGCGTTGATCGTCCCTTTGGAAGGGCTCGCCCGCTTGATTTCGGCGATGATGCTCATCGTTTTGCTTTTTCTCGCCGTTTCATAAAAACTCGGAACGTCCACTTCGCGGCGCGGCACCGCTTCTTCAAAGACGTTTCCGCTTTTCAGCCGTTCAACTTCTTTATGTTTTTCAGCGATGATGTTCTCTAAAATCGTCATTTAACTTACCTCGCTTTTTTGTTCCCGTGATTTGCTGAATTCGACCAAACGGTTGAGACGCTCGAGAGCTGCGCCCGATGCGATGCTTTCGCGGGCGATGTCGATGCACGCTTTGATCGAATCGGCTTTTCCGTTTGCGTACAATGCCAAACCCGCATTCAACAGCACCGTATCCAAATACGGGCTCGGTTCGTTGTTCAGGACGCTGAGCATAATTTCCGCGTTTTTTTCCGCATCGCCGCCGCGAATTAAATCGTTCGGATAAACCGGCAAGCCGACTTCCTCCGGATGGAGCGTGAAGCGGGTGATGTTGCCGTCTGCCAACAAAACGAGATGGTTTTCGCCGGCAAGCGACGCTTCATCCATGTATCCTGCGCCATTTACGACGAGCGCCCGTCTGCGGCCGAGCCGTTTCAAGGACGCCGCAATCGTCTCAAGCTTCGTTCGGTCATAGACGCCGACAAGCTGTGTTTCAAGCGGAAGCGGGTTCGTAAGCGGCCCGATGAAATTGAAAATCGTCGGCAGCCCCAACTCCATGCGCACTTTCATAAACGGGCGCAGCTTCGTGTGCACGTGCGGTGCAAACAAAAAGGCGATGTTGTTTTCCCGAAGCATCTGTTCCGTCTCATCTTTGTTCAACGTGAGGGAGACGCCGAGTTTTTCCAACACGTCCGCGCTGCCGGTCTTGCTGGAGACGCTGCGGTTGCCGTGTTTGGCGACTTTCACGCCCGCACCGGCCAAGACGAACGCCGCTGTCGTGCTGATGTTGAAGCTGTAGGAACGGTCCCCCCCGGTGCCGCAATTGTCCATCACGTTGTCAAACTCGAGCGTGGACAGCTCCGATTTGCTTTTGATCACTTCGACCATCCCTGCGATTTCATCCGCCGTTTCACCTTTCATTTTGAGCGCCGTAAGAAGCGCCGAAATCTCCGTATCCGTCGTCTCAGGCTCGAAACAAGCGAGCGTCACTTCTTTCATTTCTTCGGCCGTCAAATCTTCTTTTTTCATTAAACGATCCAAATAATCTCGCAAAACAGGCATGACATTTCCCTCCAATAATTTTTTATTCGGAACTTTCGAAAGTTTCAAACGATAATTGCAAAAGAACGGGTGATGGTCGGCTTGCCGTTTTCAATGCATGATTTGTGTCACACATCCCGTCTTCATCATTCAACCTTTATATGTTCGAAAGCGACCGCGCTTTGTGCAGCGTCTCCTGGAACTCTTTTTCCGGCACCGAATCAAGCACAATCCCTGCGCCCGCCTGCAAATACGCTTTTTTGTCTTTGATGACGAGCGAACGGATCGCAATCGCCAAATTGATGTCATGGGTGTAAGAGATGAACCCGATCCCCCCGGCATAGACGCCGCGTTTTACCGTCTCCAGTTCGTTGATGATTTGCATCGCGCGCGTTTTCGGCGAGCCGGAAACCGTCCCGGCCGGCAAGCAGGCGATGAGCGCATCGATCGATGAAAACCCTTCCTTCAATTTGCCGTGCACTTCCGAGACGATGTGCATGACGTGTTCATATTTGACGACGTCTTTATGAACCGGTACGTGGATGGATGTTTTATCGCAAACTTTCCCCAAATCGACTTTGCTCAAATCGACGAGCATGTCATGTTCGCTCAATTCTTTTGGGTCGCTCAAAAGCTCTTTTTCCAATCGTTCATCTTCTTCGGCCGTCTTCCCGCGCGGGCGGGTCCCCGCAATCGGATTCGTCACGACTTCCGCGCCGTTCGTTTGCACGAGGCTTTCCGGCGACGAGCCGAGGATCAAATAATCGTCAAAATCGATGTAAAACATGTAAGGCGACGGGTTTTTCGACCGCAAATGGCGGTAGTACGAAAACGGATCGCACGTAAGCTCGCTCACCATCCGCTGTGATAGGACGATTTGTTCCGCTTCGCCGTCGCGGATGTACTGTTGCGCTTTTTTGACTTTTTCGATGAACGTCGCTTCATCTATCTGCGGTTGAAACAAAAGCCCGCCGTTTTCAGGCTCGGGGATATCCATCACTTGATGGAGTTCTTTAGAGATTCCGTCGATTTTTTCATCCAGTGCCGCGTCACTTACCCCCCCGACATTGATGGTGATGATGTGCGCCTTTTCCGTCCGGTGGTCGTAAGCGATGATCGTGTCGTAAAGCATGAAATGCACATCCGGCATATCCAATTCATCCGGCGGTTCCGGGCCGATATCGACGAATGAGCGGATCGTGTCATAGGCGACATAGCCAATCGCGCCCCCGATGAACGAAAGCGGGATATCGACGTCGATTTTCGGCAAATGTTCCTTTATATAATCGAGCGCATGCAGGTTGTGTTCCGTTTTTTCGCCCGTCCTTAAATCGATCGTCGTCGTCTTGGCGCCGCGCCCGATGATTTCCATGTAGGGGTTTGCGCCGATGTAAGAAAATTTCCCTTTCCGTTCATGTTGAAACGAACTTTCCAACAAAAACTTCTTTTCGCCGCTCAATCGTTTGAAAATCCCGACGGGTGTAAGCAAATCCGCATGTTTTTCCACCCGTTTGAACGTCAGTTGTCCGGTCGTCATGGTTTTCCTCCTTCTTGAAACGAAATGCGTAAACACGCCGCCAATGAGACGACGAAAACTTCCCGAAAATAAAAAAGTCCTCCACGAACAGCGAACTGTTCGCAGAGGACGATCTTACACCGTGGTGCCACCTCTATTCGCAAAAGGGTGCACTGACCCCTTTGCCTCGTTTCGGATACGGGACGGCTGAACATGATGCCAATCCGATATCCTATCCATGTAACGTTGGACGACGTTTTTCCCTACTTGCCGTAGCCGCCGGCTTGCGCTTCGGCGCACTACCGTTCAGGAAAACTCTCAAGCTCGCAAGTCCATTCCGTTCCAGGCCCATACCGGAATCCCACCAACCTCCGGCTCTCTGTGATGGACTGCGTGAAACGTACTACTCTTGCGAATCGATTTGTTGCTATTTGATTGTCAATCGATATATACAGACGCATCCGCCAAAAAATGTCCCCGAAAAATAAAAAAACCTCTATCCGTTAAAGGACGAGGATCCGCGGTGCCACCTTTATTGGCCGTAAAAAGCCCACTCTTTACCAACCGAAACGTCGATTGGCTTGCTCGTGTAACGTCGAGCAACGACGTCGAAGCCTACTCTGCACGCTGCATTTCGGTTCGAGTGCTCGAAAGTCCATTCATCTACCGATTCACACTGGTTTGCACCAGCCACCAGCTCTCTTGAGATCCTCGCGTAGATTACTACTCTTTCTCATCGCACGTGATGCGTTCAATTGTTATTATGCATTATAGCGCCACAAACATGTTCTGTCAAGGGATAAAAAGGGGCAATTTTTAACTTTTTCCGACAGAAGTCTCCCATCCTCAAGGAATGTGCAGGGCGATAGCCCAATGAGCAGGTGGGAGATGAGTGTCGGTTGGTGCAGGATTACCCGAGAAGCCCCCACTTCAAGCAACCCGCAAGGGTGGTAAGTGGAGGGTAGTTCACAAAATGACATCGGACACGATTTTCACATGCTCGAGGCGCGAAATGTCATCGAACAATTTCTT
>JAAYTF010000119.1 GCA_012518125.1 Bacilli bacterium
GTTCTATGAGCCGGTTTTGCGTGAAAAAGGTTGTGAAACGGTTCATAGAGTCGTTCTATGAGCCGATTTTGCATGAAAATCGATGAGAACAGGTTCATAGAGTCGTTCTATGAGCCGATTCTGGCATCAAATTGGTTGTAAACAGGTTCATAGAATGGTTCTATGAGAAGGTTTTATCCCGAAAGGTTCGTACTTGAGCTCATAGAAAAGTTCCATGGAGCGATTTCGACGCCAATTGAAGTATCCTCAAGAGTTGTACCGAAATAAATGTAACACTTTGGATTCAAATTAAGAAGAAGGTCTTGCAGCGTGTGCCCACGTGGGTGAATAGTTGTCCAAAAAACAATCACCACAATAAGTGCAAATGTAACACCAAAAAAGGGGCAAAACGTTGATCAGAAAGGATCCGTTTTGCCCGAATCGCTTCTATGACACTTTTTCTCCATGATAACGTAAGTCCGTACGGTTGCAACGATCATCGGTTATCTTGGTACGAGTTTCAACGTCAAGCCGTCCACTTCCTTAATGTTTGTCGCATGGTAGGTGCCTTCCACCCAGTCTTTCGCTTGGTCACTGTACCAATCGCTTTTGAAATGTCCGGATTGACCTGGTGCAACGATATGATAGCCGGTCGTTATATCGTCCAAGTCGATGACAAAGCGCCATGAAGCGCCGTGGTTGACGTTGCCCTCGTCATTAGCGCGTGCGGCAAGCGGGGTATATGCGCTTCCGTTCGTCGGGTACGGTTTGTTGGCGTTAAAGATGTATCCCAACCATTTGTTGGCACCAGCAATCGGATGTTTGAATTGCACTTGGTGGAAGTCGCCCCACTGCCAATTTTCAATGTTTTTGCCGTATTCTTCTGTTAACTCGTCAATCGTCATCTCGAGCGATTGTTTCAACAAAGCTGTTAAACCGCCTGCTTTGTTGACCCAAATCGATTCATCGCCTTTGCGGAGAAGTTCGTCCGTCGTTTGCCCTTTTGCAGTGAATAAATCGATCACATCATCGGAAATGTCCTCGTACAACACCGTTTCGATGTTTTGCATCCACCTGTCGAAAATGAGCGGCTGCGCAAGTTCCGTATCGTCGGTGAAATCCCAATCGTTCAACAAAGCGAGTGCAAATTGTGCCGATTCGGACAATTTTTCTTGTTGCAACGTATCGATGAACAGAGGCACGAACTCCCTTGCACGCAAATTCACGGCATCCATCTGCAGTTGTTTCATATCTTCCAGGGTCAATTTATCTTTACTAACAAGCACTTCATGAATCCGTTCGTAACGGTACGGTTGAGCCCAGACGTTGCTGATGTGATACGGATAGCCTTGATCTGCGACCCGGTTGTTTGCGGTCGCGATGAAACCTTTTTCCGGATTTACCGTCTTAGGCAATTCATCGAACGGGATGAAACCTTTCCATTCGTTTTCTTTTTCCCATCCGGGAAGCGGCAGTAGTGCATCACGGCCATCTTCGTAAATCGGGATTTTTCCATTCGCTTTGTAAACGATGGTGCCATCTTTGGCAGCGAAGACGAAATTTTGCGTCGGTGCGTGGAAATCTTCCAGCCCTTTTTCAAACTCTTCCCAGTTCGTTGCCCGGTTGATCGCCAAAATCGCCTTCAATTCCGCTGTCGCATCCAGCGCCGTCCATCTCAGTGACAAAACGGCATCTTTCCCGCTTTCGCCGGCAAACTCGGAAATGACTGGTCCGTGGCGGGTTTCAATCACTTCATAGTCGATCGTTTGCTGCCCTTTTACGTTGATCGGTTCTTTGATGACGGTCGCCTTTTCCCACTTTCCTTCGTACAAAAATTCCAATTCGTTGTCGGGGTTTCGCTTTTCGATGTAAAGCTGTTGCACGTCCGGACCGGTGTTTGTCACTCCCCAGGCGATATGTTCGTTATGGCCCAAGATGATGCCCGGGACGCCTGCGAAAATGACGCCGCTGACGTTCATGTCTTCGGCTTCAAGGTGCATTTGATACCAAATGGACGGAGCCCCCAATCCTAAATGCGGGTCGTCGGCTAAAAGCGGTTTTCCGGAAGCGGATTTTTCACCGCTGATCACCCAGTTGTTGCTGCCGTTGAACGGCTCCGGGATGATGGCATCTTTGAAACTAGCGGCGATGTCGATTTCCCCGATTTCCAAAATGTTCATGCGCCCTTCAGGGTAGTAAGGGAAAAGCTCGTACGCTTCCTCTTCGGAAAATTCGTTCAACAAATAGTAGTTGAACGCTTGCCGCTCCCAATGTCCGCCAAGGTCAAACGCCATATATTTCCCGATCGTCAAAGAATCGATCGGTGTCCAAGGTTCCGGTTCAAACCCGAGCAATTTGAATTCCACAGGAAGCGTGCCGTTTTCTTTCGCCATTTCGATGTAGGCATTGACCCCTTCGCTGAACCAATCGAGGACTTGTTTCGTTTCGTCATCGTAAATTTCATACGATTTTTCCGCGGCCCGGCGCAGGCCGAGTGTGCGGAAATATTTATCGCTGCTAATGGTCGCTTCGCCGATGATCTCGCTTAATGTTCCGGAAGCTTGGCGGCGCGACAATTCCATCTGAAACATCCGTTCTTGCGCTTGGATGAAACCTTGTGCTTTGTATAAATCTTCGAAGTTCTCCGCCTTGATGTGCGGGACGCCTTTTTCATCCGTGATGACGGTCACTTCGCTTTTTAACGGCAGCGCGATTTCACCTTCGTATTGCGGCAATGACTGATTGATCAGATGATTGATGTAAATGAACCCAAAAACAAGTCCGACGAAGATGACGCCGAGGATGACGGCGAGCACTTTTTTCCATAACGGACGTTTTTTCTTTCCTTCTTGAATGGCTTCAATCGGTTTTCCCACCATTTGCCCCCCTAATAAAAAATGTAAACGGTTACTTTTCTGTGCGCAAAAATGAATGAATATTCATTTAAGTATATTATATTATCAAACTTGACGATATTTACAATATGGTTTCCGTAAATTTTTCAGTAGTGAGTGGTATAAACGATGATTGGAGGATGTGTTTATGATTGGTTCGTGTTATAATGTGAGGCACATTGTTCGGCGCATACACATGATTTACATAAAAGTGAAAGAAAACAATGCGGGAGGTGGAAACGATCGCGAAGCAAAAATATTACGTCGTTTGGGAAGGGCGGAAAACGGGCATTTTCACTTCATGGGAGGAATGCAAGGCGCAAGTGGACGGCTATCCGAATGCAAGATTTAAATCGTTCCCGACGATGGAGTTGGCGCAAAAAGCGTTACATGAAGGACGTGAAGAGGCTGCGCCAATCGATGCTGGTTACATACAGGAAAGCATCAGCGTCGATGCGGCATGCAGCGGCAATCCCGGTTTGATGGAGTATCGCGGCGTGTATACGAAAACCGGCGAACAGTGGTTTCACCATGGGCCGGTACCGAACGGGACGAACAATATCGGGGAATTTTTGGCGATTGTGCATGCGCTTGCGCTCTTGAAACAAAAAAACAGCAACATGCCGGTTTATTCCGATTCGGCGACGGCGATCAAATGGGTGAAAGAAAAGCGCGTCAACACGGCGCTTGAGCGGAGTGAAACGACGAAAGCGGTTTGGGATTTGATCGATCGGGCGACGGACTGGCTGGAAAAAAACGATTACCCGAATGAAGTGTTAAAATGGGATACGGGAAAATGGGGCGAAATCAAAGCGGATTTTGGAAGGAAAAAATAAGCAGCGGAGAATGCACGTGTTCCGCTGCGTGATTTTTTTATAGATTTCTAATGCGTTCTTTTGCTTCGAGGTATTCTTTTTCAAGCTGGGCGATGTAGTCTTTTGCTTTTTGCACCTTTTTGATGACCCCGATCCCTTGGCCGCACCCCCAAATGTCCTTCCATACTTTGTAGCTTCCATCGCCGAAATCCATTTTTGATGGATCGCGTTCCGGCAGGTTGTCCGGGTCGAGCCCGGCTTTTTCAATCGAAGGTTTTAGGTAGTTTCCGTGCACACCTGTAAAATAACTCGTATAAACGATGTCATCGGAAGTGCTGTCGATGATCATCTGCTTGTATTCATCGGCTGCGCGTGCTTCCTCCGTCGCGATAAATGGCGAGCCGATGTAGGCAAAATCAGCACCCATCGCTTGTGCGGCCAAAATGGAACCGCCTGTTGCGATCGAGCCGGATAGTGCGAGCGGGCCGTCGAACCATTCGCGGATTTCTTGGACGAGCGCAAATGGGCTTTTCGTTCCGCCGTGGCCGCCTGCACCTGCTGCGACAGCGACCAATCCGTCTGCACCTTTTTCGATCGCTTTACGGGCAAACGTGTTGTCGATGACGTCATGGAAAACGAACGCTCCGTAACTGTGCGCCGCTTCGTAAATTTCTTCGCGTGCGCCGAGCGATGTGATGATGATCGGCACTTTGTACTTCATGATGATTTCCATGTCCTGTTCGAGCCGCTTGTTTGAGCGGTGTACGATTTGGTTGATCGCAAACGGTGCTGCAGGTTTGTCCGGATGTTTTTTGTTATACGCTTCCAATTCTTCCGTGATTTCGTGCAGCCACTCATCCAACTGTGATGAAGGGCGGGCATTCAATGCCGGCATGGAACCGACAATGCCTGCTTTGCATTGTTCGATGACGAGTTTCGGATTGCTGATGATGAACATTGGTGAAGCGATTACAGGAATGCGCAAGTTCCGCAAGTTTTCTGGCAAATGTTCCATCTTCTTATCGTTCCTCTCTATTGTGATGTATGCGAGTTCGACTTTACATTCTATATTAGACGATGGTTCGTCAAAGTTGCAAGTTAAGGAATAATGAGCGGTTGAAAGAAAAGGTTAAAAAATACGGCGGCATGCGCTTGAAAATGAAATCATGATCTTGCAACACATGCCGCACGATCACGGGTATTTCCGAATGAAAGTGAAATCATTTCTTGCAACATATGTCACATGTTCACAGGAACTTCCTGATGGAAAATGAAAACATCGCCATCTTAAATTATCTAAGCCATGATAACGTTCACGGAAACTTCCGGATGGAAAATGAAAATATCCCTTGCGTGCGGATTGGTGAACACACAAGGGATGTAGGGCAAGCTCGTTTTATTTGTTGATGAACGAACGCAACATCCAAACGTTCAAATCAGTTTGTTGGACGAAGCCGATGAACATGTCTTCGGATACCGGATCGTTTTCTTCTTGTGCAGCCTCGATTCCGTCCAAGGCGATCGCTTTTAACGTTTCATAATCGGTGATCAAGTTGCCGACCATTTGCTCACTTGAAATCGGATCGAAGTAAGGCTTTTCCGAAATCGTCGCGTGCTGCAAAAATTCGAGCAATGTGGAATATGGCCGTTCGCCTTTTGTGACGAGCCTTTCTGCGAATTCGTCGAAGTTTGCCAACGCCTGGTTGTACAACTCTTCAAATTTTTCGTGCAATGTATAAAATTCGGAACCTGTGACATGCCAATGGTATTGATGCAGTTTGACAAACAATACGCCGAGGTTTGCGACCAATTCGTTTAAAATGTTACCGGTCGCGGTGACGACACCTTTACGGGCATTTCTTTTGACCACTTTATAATGGGTCGCTTCCGTTCCCAAACCACCTTCCTCAATCATCCTTGAAATTTCCATCGTGCGCGTTTCACGGTCGATTTCGACTCTTGGCCGATTGTTGCGTGCCATAACGATCCCTTCCTTCCGAAAAATTTTAAATGTTTGAAGCGGACAACATGACAAACAGCAAAAAATTTAGAAAATGGAGAAGTCAATAAAACGCCCAACATCATTATCATGGCGAAAAAAGGAAATCTTCGCTAAATTTAGTATAACATAATTATCAGTTATTATTAATTTAAATTTTTGTATAATTGTTGACTTTATTTTTTTTCAGTGCTAATATGTAAAACATAAAAACAATCGAATAGTGATTTTCGTCACTCATAGAGAGCGATGGAGGGACGGGCCCTATGAATTCGCGGCAACCTTCAATGGCGTCCATTGAAAGGTGCTAATTCCCGCAAAGCGCAATGCTTTGAGATATGAGAGACGGAAAGATAAGGTCATACGATGATGCTGTCTTTCTGTTCTCTTGAATGGAAAGACTTTTTTAATTATGGCGGCTTTTACCGTAGTCTTTAAGGGGGCAATACGTTGATTGCAATCGAAAACTTGACAAAAGTGTTCAAGCAAGGCGACAAAGAAGTGGTCGCAGTCGACAATCTGTCATTAAACATCAAAAAAGGTGAAATTTTCGGCATCATCGGTTACAGCGGCGCTGGGAAAAGCACGTTGACACGCCTCATCAATCGCTTGGAAGAACCGACGAGCGGAAAGATTTTGATAGATGGAACCGACATCACGAAACTGCGCGGCGGAAAATTGCGCAAAGCGCGCCAAGAAATCGGGATGATTTTCCAACATTTCAATTTGCTTTGGTCGCGCACGACGGAAGAGAACATCGCGTTTCCGCTTGAAATTGCGAAAGTTCCGAAAAAAGAACGCCAAAAACGTGTGCAAGAATTGATCGATTTGGTCGGTTTGTCAGGGAAGGAAAAGGCGTATCCAGCCCAACTGAGCGGCGGTCAAAAACAGCGTGTCGGTATTGCCCGTGCGTTGGCGAATCGTCCTAAAGTGCTTTTGTCGGATGAAGCGACATCCGCGCTCGATCCGGAGACGACGAACCAGATTTTGGATTTGCTCGTTGACATCAACAAAAAGTTGGGAATCACGATCATCGTCATCACCCACGAAATGCATGTCATCCGTAAAATATGCGATCGCGTCGCCGTGATGGAGAATGGTAGAATCGTAGAGCAAGGTGATGTGATTGACGTATTTACGAATCCGAAGCAGCATATTACGAAAAAGTTCGTCGAGCAATTGATGACCGCCCCGGAACTGGAAGGGGAATTTTCCGAAACGTTGGCGAACATCGAACGATCCGGAAAAGTGTTGCGCCTGCAATTCAAAGGCGCCAAAACGAACGAATCGCTCATCAGCGATGTGTCGAAACGGTTTCCGGTCGATATCAATATCATCGATGCCAAAATGACGAATACGAAAAGCGGCCTCTTGGGGACGCTCATTGTACAAGTGAAAGGCGACAAGTCGGAAATTGAACAGGCGGAAAACTACATCAAAAACGCCTCGGTAGACGTGGAGGTCATTCGTGATGACACTTGATTGGACGAATTTGGATGTTGAAAAATTGATCGAAGCGACATACGAAACGTTTTATATGACATTGATTTCTGTCGCGGCCGTGTTCGTTTTGGGCATATTGCTCGGGTTGTTGTTGTTTTTGACGGACAAAGGCGGCCTTTGGGAAAACCGCATCATCAATTTCATTGTGGCATCGTTTGTCAACGTATTCCGGGCGATCCCGTTCATCATATTGATTTTGCTTTTGTTCCCGTTCACGTATTTCCTCATCGGGACGATCCGCGGGCCGAATGCGGCGCTTCCGGCGCTCATCATCGGTGCGGCGCCTTTCTACGGCAGATTGGTCGAAATTGCATTGAAGGAAATCGACAAGGGCGTCATTGAAGCGGCCCAGGCGATGGGGGCAAAAACGAGCACGATCATTTTCAAAGTGCTCATCCCTGAATCGTTGCCGGCGTTGGTTTCCGGCATCACGGTCACATCGATCGCATTGATCGGCTATACAGCGATGGCCGGCGCGATCGGTGCAGGCGGCATCGGCGCTTACGCGTATTATGCCGGCTTTCAACGGAGAGCATTCGACGTCGTGTTTATCAGCACCGTCATCATTGTACTCATCGTCTTCTTATTCCAATTCGTCGGCGATTTCATATCGAAAAAACTCGACAAACGTTAACATCGCCGACTTGGGTGCGATTTTTCCTGCAGCTGGTTTTAATCTGATTAAACGACTATAAATTAGTGGTTCAATCAGATTTAACATAAAATCAAAAAAATAATGTAAAGGGGTATAGTGAAAATGAAAAGACTATTATT
This sequence comes from Bacilli bacterium, assembly GCA_012518125.1. Lineage (GTDB taxonomy): Bacteria > Bacillota > Bacilli > Bacillales > Amphibacillaceae > Pseudogracilibacillus. The sequence goes on from JAAYTF010000119.1 coordinate 7,965, forward strand.
CTTGTTGTTCTCAGCTTTATTCATCGTCGCCTTGGCAGCTTGCGGTGGAGGATCGGATGAAGCGGAGACAGATACACAAAACGATCAAGCGCAAGAACAAGAAGGGGAAGCACAAGAGCCTGTAACGATCAAAGTCGGCGCATCCAGTGTCCCACACGCTGAAATTTTGGAAGAAGCAAAACCGATTCTTGAAGAAGAAGGAATCATTTTGGAAATCGAACCATATGAAGATTACGTATTGCCGAACGACGACTTGGCAAGCGGGGAATTGGATGCAAACTACTTCCAGCACATTCCATACTTGGAGCAGACAGTTGCCGACACTGGCTACGATTTGACGCACATCGGCGGCATCCACATCGAGCCGATGGGAGTTTATTCAAAATCAATTTCCAGCATCGATGAAATTGAAGATGGAACAGAAGTCATTTTGAGCAACTCCGTTTCCGACCATGGAAGAATTTTAAACTTGTTCGCTCAGCAAGGTCTCATCACGCTTAAAGATGGCGTCAAAGTCGGTGAAGCGACATTTGACGATATCGTCGAAAACCCGAAAAACTTGAGATTCTCACCGGATTACGATCCAGCGTTCTTGCCAGAGTTGTATGAGACGGAAGAAGATGCGCTTGTCGTCATCAACACGAACTTTGCGATTCAAGCAGGTTTGGATCCGCAAGCAGATTCGATCTTCAGAGAAGGCGACGACTCTCCTTACGTGAACGTCATTGCGGTGCGCACGGAGGACAAAGACAGAGAAGAATTGCATCGTTTGGTGGAAGTGTTGCGTTCTGAAGAAATCCAAAACTTCATTTTGGAAAAATATAACGGTGCCGTCGTGCCAGTAAGTGAATAATGGTTTAGCGAACATGAATGGATGAAATTGTACGTGCGGAAAGCGAAAATGGTAACCCCTTTTTAAAGCGGGCCGGAAAGATGGTTTGCTTTAAGGGGTTTCAGCGAAACGCTTTCCGCACTTTTTCATTTTGACAGAAACGAACGGTGTGTAAGAGAAAAATGTTTTGCTGTAACGTTTCTTGAAATTGAAATATGGAAAAAATAGTTTTGCATCCAAGTGATACCCAGCGGATGCCGAGCTTATTGCCGCTTGACATTTACAAGTACAATCAGTATATTAGCAATATATCGCAGCAAAGAAGCTTACAGATTCATAGTTGACCGGATGAGAAAAAGGGTGGTCAAACCGAGCCCTCGGGTCCCTTGATAGGATTTGAGGTTTTTTTGTGCCATTTTGTAGTAAAATATAAGTTAAGCTTAAGCCGCACGTATGATAATGGATGAGGTGATCAAGTTGAGTAATGAGAAAAAATTCGTTGAAAAAATTACAGCGATGGAAGAAGACTTTGCGCAATGGTACACCGATGTCGTAAAGCAAGCTGAACTCGTCGATTACGGTCCTGTCCGCGGCACGATGATCATCAAGCCGTACGGATATGCGATTTGGGAAAACATCCAACAAGAGTTGGACCGCCGTTTCAAAGAAACCGGCCACGTAAATGTGTATTTCCCGTTGTTCATTCCAGAAAGCATGCTGCAAAAGGAAAAGGACCATATCGAAGGATTTGCACCGGAAGTGGCTTGGGTGACGCACGGAGGCGACGACGAATTGGAAGAACGCCTCGTCGTCCGTCCGACTTCCGAAGTGCTTTTCGGCGATTATTATTCGAAAAACATTCATTCTTACCGCGATTTGCCGAAATTGTACAACCAATGGGCAAACGTCGTCCGTTGGGAGAAAACGACACGGCCGTTTTTGCGTTCTTCCGAATTTTTATGGCAAGAAGGGCATACGGCGCATGCGACGCGTGAAGAAGCGGAAGAAGAGACGAGAAAAATGCTCGAAGTTTATGCGGACGTATGTGAAAAC